>CALMON010000111.1:14448-40621 GCA_937871785.1 uncultured Granulicella sp. | reverse complement strand
GAACTCGACTTCGGCACCGTGGTGGAGGTGGTCGGCACCGTTGTTGGGGAAGATGTGGTGCAGATGGTGGTGGCTTTCGACCGGGTAGTCGGAGTAATCAAGTGTGCCGACGGCGCGCATGTCGGTCGCTCCCAACCCGGGCGTAGAGTGCAGCAGCCCGGCGGCGTCGCGCCACACGCAGCCGGGAATCATCTCCCACGGCTGCGTCGCGAGCAGCGGCAGGGTCTGGTCGGGCTCGCCGCGCAGGACAACGGACGCCCTGGTTTTTTCAAGCGTGGCGACCGGCGTCACAGAGCCGTGCGGGCCGATGACGACCACCTTTGAAGGTCGTTCGAGCGCGGCGATCCACTGGCGCGGCACGCGCAGTTCCGGCTGCGGGCAGCGCCAGAACAGGTAGGAAGGCGCGGTGGGGATTACCAGGAAATCTTCGCCATAGGCGTCGAGCCGCGCGCGCACCTGCTCCGGCGCAAGCCGCTCCATCCAGGCATCGATCAGCAGCACATCCTGCCCGGCAGCACGCAGCATTTCACGCGCGGAAAGCAGTTCCAGTGGGAAATGCGGCTCCGCACAGCCGAAATACGTGGAGCCGTCGAAGCTCCAGAACGGGTTGACCAGGGCGTACTTCACGCGGCCCCCTGACTGACGAGGTCGGTTTCGAAAGCCGGAACGGAACGCTCGGCAGGGGGTAACGAGTCGGCGGAGGCACCGCGCTGGCCGGAAAGCAGCTCGCGGTTAGCTTGCCAGAAGCGGAAGATGGCTTCAAAGATATCCTGCTTCGAATGCCGTGCCGACCATCCTGTGTCGGCCGTAAGCTTCGACGTGTTAGACACATACAAAGGCTGATCGCCCGGCCGCACGGCGCTGCTTTCGAGCACCGGGGCGACTCCGGTCAAGCCCTCGATGAGGCGCAGCGCGTCGACGACGCTGACCACGCGCTCCGGGCCGCCGCCGACGTTGTAGATTTCTCCGGCGGTTCTGGCAGAGCCTTGGCAGGCCGCCTCCATGGCGTCAAGCAGATCGTATACATGGAGGATGTCGCGCACCTGAAAGCCGTCGCCATAGATGGTGATGGGCCGGCGCTCCAGCACGGAGTACAGAAAATGCGCGATCCAGCCCTGGTCTTCGGTGCCGAACTGTCGCGGGCCCGCGATGCACGACATGCGGAACACGACCGTGGGCAGGTTGTAGATGCGCGCGTAGTCGCGCACGTACTGGTCGGCCGCACCCTTGGAGCAGCCGTAGGGGGAGTGGAAATCGAGCGGTTCGGCTTCCTGCACGCCTCGGAAACGGGGATCCGCAGCGCGATATCGCGTGCCTTTCACCTCCACCGGCACCCCGTGAAGCGAGCCGTAGACCTTGTTCGTGGATGTGAACAGCAGAAAAGGGTTATTGCCCGAACGCCGCGCGGCTTCGAGGACGTTGAAGGTTCCCAGCACGTTGACTTCGAGGTCTTCGCGAGGAGCGTCGACCGACGTCGTTACGGCCACCTGGGCGGCGAGGTGGTAAATTTCCGTGACACCTTCGGCGGCGCGAGCGACTTCGGCGCTGTCGCGGATGTCTCCCGGTACCCATTGGAGCCGGTGGCTTTCAGGCAGGCCTTGCAGCCAGGTGAGATTGTGCGCCACGCCGCGACGGGAAAGGTCGTCGAACACGCGGACGCGGGTGTTCGGCAGGCTGAGCAGGCGTTCGGCAAGATTCGAGCCGATAAAGCCTGCGCCTCCGGTGATCAGGATCGTGCGCGCCGCGTCTGGGGAGTGGGGGTGGCCCTGGATCATGCGGTCAACCCGTAGGTGCTCAGTTCCTGCAGCATGGTTTCAGCCTTGTCCTCGGCTTCCTGGTGGGCGAGCCACTCTGCCAGTTCGCGGAAGCCCTGCTCGTGCGTGACCTGCGGCTGGTAGCCGAGCAGCTTGCCGGCGCGGGTCAGGTCCGCGAAGCAGTGGCGTATGTCGCCGGCGCGGTATTTCTGCGTGATGACCGGTGTAAGCTCCGGCTTGCCGAGAGCTTCGGCGAGGATTTCCGCCACGCGGCGAATGGTGATGGGTACGCCACCACCAATGTTGATGACCTGGTCGTTCGAAGCGGGCGCGTCTATGGCAAGCATGTTGGCGCGAACGATGTCATGCACGCTGACAAAGTCGCGCATCTGCTCACCGTCTTCGAACACCAGGGGGTTCTGGTTATTGATCAGCCGCGCGGCGAAAATGGCGGCGACCCCGGTGTAGGGGTTCGAGAGCGCCTGGCGCGTGCCGTAGATGTTGAAGAAGCGCAGCGCCGTCACCGGGACGCCGTAATTGCGGCCATAGATGAGGCAAAGTTCTTCCTGGTCGCGCTTCGAAAGCGCATAAACGGAGTTGATTTCAGACGGCTTGCCTTCGTTGGTCGGCACCGGCACCAGCACACCCGCGCAGCTTTTGCAGTGGAGCTCCCACTCGCCGGCCTTCAACTGCGACACCGGCCGCACCGGGGGAAACGCCGCCGCGCCGCACTGCGAACACTTGTACTGGCCTTCGCCGTAGATCGACATCGACGACGCCACAATCAGCTTTTCCGGCGTGATGTGGTTGTCGAGCATGGCTTGCAAAAGCTCCGCGGTGCCCTGCGTGTTGACGCTCATGTAGCGGGCGATCTCGTACATCGACTGGCCGACGCCTACGGTCGCGGCAAAGTGGAACACCACGTCGACGCCGGTCAACACTTCGCGCAGGCGGTTGGGATCGCGCACGTCGCCGACCACCAGCTCGACATCCGGCGAAAGGTAGTCCGGAGGCCCGCTCTGGTGTACCTGCGGGGTCAAATCGTCGAGGATGCGCACGCGGTGCCCCGCCGCCAGGAGGCCGTCCGCCAGATGCGAACCGACGAACCCCGCGCCGCCGGTGATCAAGATCTGCCTGGGCCGTGACGTGGGCCGGGAGTCGTGTTGGGAAGGAGTCGTCATACGGTTTCGAGGGTCTCCTGAAGGTTAGTTTCGGGTGCGGGGGGCTGGAATGGAGCGTAGCGCTCGACGGCCCAAGCGGCAAACTCCGCAAATTGCTGCGGATCTTTAGGCGGGCTGGTGTGGTGGTCTTCCAGGCCGAGGTGCCCGGGCGTGAAGCAAAGTGTCAGCGCGACACGGAATGGCGCGAGCGCTTCCATCTGACGATCGAACCACTCGGTAGCGTTGGGGCGAAACGAGTCTGCCCAGCTCAGGCCGGTGCGCAGGTACGCCACGCGGTGCTCGCGCATCCAGGCGATCGCGTCATCCAGCCGGGGGTCTTCAAAGTGGAACCACTGGCAAAAACCGACGCTGCCATCGGACGGGAAGTGGTTGACGGCAAGCTTCGGTTCGCCGGCCGCGTCGACCAGCCCCATATAGTAGTGTCGGTAATACGAGGAGCCTTCGGCTTCCTTGTGGCGAGTTTCGGCCGGCCAGCTTGGCGGCAGATCGAACAGGCTGTACCAGTGGACGCGGTCGGTGCGGCCGCGTAACAACTCCAGCGTTCGCGTAAAGCCGAACTCCTGCACTTCTTCCGCACCAAACGACGAGACGCCGACCTCGGTGACCCAGACGGGCTTGCCGCTCACGGCTGCGGCTTCGGCCAGGCGGTCGGGCCATTCGGCCAGCGCCCAATGGTTCCAGTCCAGTGGAAATCCATGTACACCAACGACATCCACGTAATCCATGACGCCCTGCTCGGCCATGTTGCGAAGGAAGTCGCAGTCGCAGGAAGACACCCCGCCGAGCACGATCGTCAACTCCGGGTTTGCTTTGCGAATGGCGGTCGCGGCCAGCTTGACCATATCGGCAAACCGGACCCACCCCGGGTCGAGGTGAAAATTCCAGTGCGACAGGTTATTCGGCTCGTTCCAAAGCACAACTGCTTCCACCATGAAGGCAGAACTCCAAAAATTCGAAACACCGCGTGACAGCACGCATTGAAATTCGTTGGGGATATCGGGCTTTCAGGAGGATCGATTCTCCACACCGCATCCAATCAGGTTGCACGGTCAGAAGGCACATAGAAGCTAATGGTTGTATGTACGTTCAGCCGCGCTTTGTCTCTTCAACAACTTGGCCGCAGTCATCCAGCCCTCAAACCGGTTCTATGTAGCTTAGGACACCAGTCTATACTGCTGGCGCACCCGGCTCGCTGGGAGAAATGCGCCTGCGCTTCGGAACCCGGAAGCTCATGTGAGTTGACTCGGCGGCAAATCGGCGATGTGATTCGTCTATCTATACAGGCAGGCATAGGTCGTTAACTGTCAGGCATAGGTCGTTAATAGGCAGGCATAGGTCGTTACGTTTTGTTGCGAGGGTGGTTGTGTGCGCATGGTGAGCTTGGGATTGAGTGTGGTGCTTCGGTTGGGCGTGGTCGCGGGGTTGGGCGTGGCCCTGGGGGTGCCCTGCGCTTCCGCGCAAAGTGCGCCGGCGGCAGCTACTTCGCCGGCCCCGGCGGGGCTGCGCAACCCGCGGCCGACGGCGGCTTCCGGCACTGTAACCGGGCACGTCTACTGCACGGACACGCAGCGGCCGGCGCGCTTTGCCGACGTCGACCTGCTACGCGAATACATCCCCGGCGGCGGCAATGCGTCGGCTGCGCCGGCGGCTCCGAGCTACCAGTCTGTCGGCCGCGGACGTACGGCGCTTGATGGCAGCTTCGTGATACCCGGCGTCGCGGCAGGGGACTACTATGTGATGGCCACGCAAACCGGCTACGTATCTCCGCTGGCGGTGGCGCGCGCAGCGGGAAAGGCGCTGGGCGGTGTCCCTTTGACGCATGTTGCGGAAAATCGCAGTGCCGACGTTCTGGTGTCGATGGATCGCGGCGCGGTGGTGACCGGGCGCGTGACGTACGACGACGGTTCGCCGGTGGCGGGGGTTTCAGTGCGGCTGCGGCCGGCCACTGATGCAACGGTGGGCGGCGGCGGCGGCCGCGGCGGTTTCGGCGGACCGGGGGGCGACACCGGCACCGGCTTTACGGACGACCGCGGCGTGTTCCGGGCGAGTGGCTTGTCGCCGGGCAAGTACCTTGTCGTGGCGACTGTGCAGACGGAAACGACCGGCGGCCGAGGTGGCGGTTTCGGCGGCCGCGGCAGCTTTGCGGCGCCCATCAGCGTGTACGCCCCGGCCACGCAGCATCGTAGTGAAGGCCGGGTGCTTGAGATTCACGGCGGCGAAACCGTGGACGGCGCGGATATTTCGGTCGCGCTTGCCGGGCTGCACGTCGTCAAGGGCAGCGTGGAGTCAAAGGCCGACGCGCACCTGCTGAACTCCGGCTCCGTCACCCTGACGGACACGCAGGACGGCAGCTTTTCGCGGACTGCGACGGTGGGCCGCGATGGCACCTACTTTCTCGAATACTTGCCGGCGGGCAGCTATACGTTGAGTGTTTCCGGCGCGGACCGCAGCGGCGGTGGCCGTCGCGAAGACTCCGACACGACCAGGAGGTACGTTTCCGCTACGACCAATGTGGTGATTGGAGAGCACGATGTGGCGGTCGACCCGGTGTTGCTGGCGGAGGCTCCCGCTTCGCAGTAGACTCGTCGCATGACTGCCTCGACACGCGTTTGCCTTCTGCTCCTGCTTTTATCCGGCGTCGCCTGGCTCGGGACCGGCAGCCTGGCGGCGCAAGCGCTTCCGCCGACGGGCGCGGTGACGGGAACGATCACAGCGGCCGATACGCAGCGGCCCATGCGCTTTGCGAAGGTGACGCTGACCCCTGTAAAGAGCGACGAGCCCGACCTGAAGGGGATCGACGAAAAAACCACCAAGGACGATCCTGCGGCTGCCATGAAGGCGATATCCGCCCTGATGGGCTCGGTCACGATGCTGCAGGGGCAAACCGGGCTCGACGGGACGTACACAATCGGCAATGTCGCTCCGGGCGATTACTACCTGATCCCTTCGGCACCCGGGTACGTCTCTCCGGCGGCGGCCGCCGAAGCCGCGGCGGCTCCGGACGCGAAGCCTGCGGCAAAGATGGTCGGGGTGCCGGTCGTGCATGTGGAGGCGAACCGTTCCGCTCGCGGCGACGCTTCGCTGCCTCGGGGTGCCGCGTTTAGCGGGCGGGTGGTGTTCGACGACGGCTCTCCGGCGGCCGGGATGATGGTGACGATGGAAGAAGCGGCAAAGGCGTCCGCGAAAGCCGCGAAAAAGGCGGCCGGCGATGATGGCGACCTGTCCGGCTTCGGTGCCGCCATGTCGATGGCGATGTCCGGGGGAATTCTCATTGCGGCGACCGACGACCGTGGCCACTTCCGGCTGGCGGGCGTTCCGGCGGGAGACTATGAGGTAAAGGTCACGGTGTCGCTGGGTTCCGCGATGTCGATGCGCAACGGCGTTCTGGACATGACGGGCGTGCAGCGGGCGTCGCCGATGATGTTTTACGCGCCGGGCACGCTGCACGAAAAAGACGCGACCAGGATCACGGCGCACGCCGGAGAAGAGCGCGGCGATGTCGAAATCAAGGTCGACCTGACGGCGATGAAGTCGGTGCGCGGCCGGGTGAC
Organism: uncultured Granulicella sp.; assembly: GCA_937871785.1. Classification (GTDB taxonomy): domain Bacteria; phylum Acidobacteriota; class Terriglobia; order Terriglobales; family Acidobacteriaceae; genus Granulicella. The sequence goes on along the minus strand of CALMON010000111.1, from coordinate 34,135 downwards.
CTCGGCGGTCGACCACCACGGGTTGAACTCGGGAACGGTGACCCTGGTGGATACGAACGACAAGGCGCTGAAGCGGACGGGCTCAATCGACGCCGACGGAAACTTCATGGTGAGCTATGTGCCCGCCGGCACCTGGAAACTGGATGTGGCGGACGGCGCGGATACAGAGGCGTCGAAGAAGAAGCCGGGCAGCGGACTGCTGCGCATCGCCGGGACGCACACGCTGCGGTCGTATGAGGACGGCGGGACGACGGTGATTGTGGCGGCAAGCGACGTAGCTGGCGTAGTGGTCGAGTTGAAGGAAGCAAAGGCGACCAAGAAGGATGTCGACTTGGGCGACGTGCTCGGCGGGTCAACGGGGGCGGCACATCAGTAGGTGAATTTCGCTTCCAGCATGGATTCCGGAGCGTCGTAGAAGCTGGTCTGGCCAGGCTGATCGGGTCAGATCGGGTTGGTTGACGTGTTTGCGGTCTGGTTGTCTGATGTAGCTATACGACACGGTTCACGAAACCCAATCCCGAATAGATCCAATCTTGCGCGCTTCCAGACCACTTTGCGCTTCGGGAACCAACTGGCTCTACCGCCCGTCGCTCAGCCGGCTGGCGAGCCGCTCGGGCAGGCCGACGGCGCGGATGGCGGCCTGGGCGCCCGCGACGTCGTACGGCACGCGGCAGAAGGTGATTGTCTCGGTGGCGGAGTCGTAGATGGCGAAGCTGGCGCGCCAGTCCATATCGCGCGGCTGCCCGACCGAGCCGGGGTTGATCAGGTGGCGCGTGCCGACAGGGACGTCGATCGTCATGCTTTCGGCTTCGTGACGGTCGTGGAAGACCGGCCGCAGCTCGTTCCACTCGTGCTCGAGCAGCGAAAAGCCGCCCTGCACATGGGTGTGGCCGAAAAAGGTGATGTCGCAGGGCATCTGCTGCAGGGGGCTCCATGCATCGCGCATGGTGACCACGTAGTGGTCTTCGTGGATGGGCGAGCCGTGCGCGACCATGGTGCGGTCGCCGCTGCGCAGCGGGCCCATGGGCAGATCGCGCAGCCATTGCATGTTGTCCGACCGCAGGTGGCGGCGGGTCCATTCCGCGGCCGCTGAAGCGACCGGGTTGAACCCCTGCGAGCTCGAAAGACCGCAGCAGACGCGGTCATGGTTACCGCGCACGGTCAGGTCGGCGAGCGGGCGCATGCGCTCGATGACTTCATTCGGGAACGCGCCGTACCCGACGATGTCTCCTAAATTCCAAACGGCATCGACGTCGCCGGCAGCCAGCAGCACCGCCTCCAGTGCGTGGAGGTTGCCGTGGATGTCGGAAAGGACGAGGATGCGCATACCGGACGAGGGTCAGTCTACTCCAGTGCGGCGATTTGGCGCGTGCGACTTTTGTGTGGACGTTCCGCCTGCTCGGCCGCGCTCCTCGGCAGCCGATCCCTTTCGTGAAATCTGCTCGAAACTCTTCCTTCAACCTTGCGGATTGTCCGAAGACTTCGCTCGCACGCGCAGGAAACGTCTGGCCGGAGCGCGTAAGCGACTAGCAGCGACGACGGTCACCGGGCCGTACGCGGAAAGGATGCGGTGATTGACACTATCGGCGGCAAACGCTGTACGGGAAACTACCCTAGAAACCAGCGCAGCTCAGGTCATCGTCACAGCGATGCCGGCGACCGGCGTACATCGTCTGATTGCGACATCCATGTTGGGCCTTGGTGACAGCGAAGCAAATGAAACAATATACGCCGTTTACTTGTCTCAACCTTTTTGTGTGGTGCCAAAGAAGACAGATCGGGGATGGAGGCTGAGGTCGCGTCGAGCGAGCTCGACTGGATCATCGTCAGGCAGCCAGCCTGGAATACGGTCCAGCGAAAGGGCACGTGCCGGTATTCATCTCTGATCCCGAACAGAAGGCTCACACGACAATAGTCGATGCCGGCAAGAAGGGGTTTGCACGACGAAAGTGCTCTAAATGTTGAGCTAAGTGTTCCAGTAGTACCGGGTTCACAGATTGGATGGACACGTGAACGCCGTACACTTCCAGCCACAACTGTTGATCGTTCACATCCATCATTCGAGTCAGCAATCCAACATCGGAAGGACACCTTGCACAGAAAATGCCCGTGCGAGTTTACAGCATCATTTTCTCTGAAGTATATCTTTGCCTTACATCGATGGGGAACGATCAACATGTTCATGGGAGATCGACAATGCGCAGGCGCTTACTTACGTGCTTCAGCCAACTCCACCAAGGCTGCTCCGACACGCTCATCCGAGAAGCGCGTGCCGGGCCGTTCCTTCCTACTGGACCGGCTCAATGAGGCGAGTTAGCCACTCAAACATCAGTGAGGTTTCTGCCTTGGTGAAGTAGCGTGAAGCAGGGTGCTGCTGTGCCTCGGAAGGGACGAACAGAGTCCGCAGCATGTTGGCTGCAGCGGCGACAGTGGAGTCCGGAGCAACCGGAGAGTCAGTGAGAATGGACGCCAGGGCTGCTTCGCAGGCCACCTGAGAAAGGGCCATGTCTCGCTCGCTTTCGGATGCGGCAAGCAGGGTCATGACAACTCCGCAAGCTGCTCCATGAAACAGATCGGCGGCAAGATGTACCGGCAGGCGCAACCTGCCTGTGGCTGCAATGGTTTGCATATGTGCCGTCAGACCAGGATGGCCGTGCGGGACGGCGCGCCCGGTACGCATAGGTTGGGGATCGGCATACATCAGCAGGTACAACTCAGGGTGTGCAAGGCCGAACTGAATCTGCCGTGCCCAGCCGTCGCGAAGAAACTGGACTGGATCTTCGGCGGGGTGTGGGTGGCGCTTTTCGGAAAGGTACAGAGCGAAGCCATACTCCGTGACAGCAGCAAGCAAGCCGCGCTTGTCCTGAAACAGTCGGTAAAGAACAGGTGGCTGTACCCCGGCAGCCTCAGCCACAGCGCGGGTCGTAACAGCATCCCGGCCCCCTGCTGCGAGCAGGGCAAGCGCAGCTTGAAGGATGCGTTCCCGGTGGGGCGAAACGGATGCGTGGCTCAGATCGACATTCTGCTGTGGCACAGTCGGTCTTTTGTCAGCTTTTCCTCTCACACATCCATGCTATCCCGTTTCCAATGAACACACATTTGTGGTTACAATGGAAACCGAAGTGCAGCACACCACGAAAAAGAGGAGAAAGCGCGTGATCATCGTCACTGGGGCAACAGGAAACTTTGGAAGGCTGGTCGTGGAGGGTCTGCTGCAGAAGTTGCCCGCGGAGCAGATCGGTGTGAGTACGCGCGACCCGGGCAAAGCTGACCATCTGAGGCAACGTGGCGTCCGGGTGTGCAAGGGCGACTTTACCGATCCGGCAGGTTTGCGGCAGGCGTTCGACGGGGCCGAGCAGGTGCTGATTGTGTCCGGAACCGCGATGGGCGCGGACGGGGTGCGGCAGCATGGCGACGCCATCCAGGCGGCGAAGGACGCCGGAGCCAAACGCATCCTCTACACCAGTCACCAGGGCAAGGGTGAGGCGTCCATCTTCGTCCCAACCCGAGAGAACCACGTGCCTACGGACGCCCTCCTGGCCGACTGCGGTGTCCCCTATGTGTCCTTGCAGAACGGCTTTTATGCGGAATCGGCTCTCTTTCAGCTACGTGGATTGAAGCAGACAGGCACGATTGCCCTACCCATTGATGGGCCGGTGTCCTGGACTGCGCGAACTGACCTGGCAGAAGCAGCCGTTGCGCTGCTGCTGAAGCCAGGCTTGCTGCCAGATGGACCTTCACCGGCGCTTACCGGTTCCGAAATGCTGGATTTCAGCGACATAGCTCGGATTGTTTCGGAGATCCTCGGAAAGCCTGTCGAACGCGAGGTAGTAAACGATGAGGCGTACAGGGCGATGCTTGTGAAGCAGGGCATGCCTGACATCTACGCGGGCCTTCTGCTCAGCCTGTACGCGGCTGCGCGGGCAGGAGAGTTCGCAATCGTAGACCCGACCCTGGAACGGCTTATTGGGCGCAAGCCGACAACGATGCGGCAGGTGCTCGAAGAGTTCCTGCACGAGCCGGAGACCTCCTTATTTCAGGGACGTTAGGATTCGCAACTCATAGGGTGGTCAGGCGCAAACGATGAGGGGATGGCGAAAGTCTTAGCCGAGGCCCTCTTCGGAAGAACCGCTCGCACCCTGAGAGAAGTTTGCGGCTATTCGCCTCGGCTACTACGCCGGCAAAGCACGTCCCCTTCAGTTCAGTCGTCTTGAGCGGCCAGCGCGTCGGCTTGAAGGACGCGACTTACAACGCCTTGCAGGGCAAGAAGCAGGCCGGGGAAGCGGCTGCGCTAAATGTACAAGTCAAGTTCTAGGCAACACTGCTTATGCAAAGGCCAACACAACAGCCCCAACCGCAATCAAGGCTCCACCCACAAGCTTGCGAGTCGTAAGCGCTTCTCCAAGCAGAGGCGCAGCCAGAAGGATGACAAAGACCACACTCAGTTTGTCGATGGGAGCGACCTTGGACGCCTGCCCGAGAGAAAGCGCACGGAAGTAGCAGATCCAGGACAAGCCCGTCGCCACGCCTGATGCTACGAGGAAGATCCAGCTTCGACGCTCAATATGAGCGAGTCCGGCGTGGCTTCCGAGGCTTAGCGCGATCACCCACGCGAAGATCACCACAACGGTGGTTCGAACTGCAGTCGCCAGATTGGGATCGATACCGGTCACGCCCAGCTTCGCCAGAAGAGCTGTCACCGCGGCAAATACGGCAGAAAGTAAAGACCAAAGTAGCCAGCTCATTGCGTAAGCTCCTCGTTTGTGAAGTACTGTACAAGCACACCAGCAACAGTGTATGGGGCGTTCATGCGAGTTCTAGTCGTTGAGGACGAAGTTCGGTTGGCGGAGAATATTGCAACCGGGCTGCGCGACGGCGCAGGCTACGCCGTGGACATCGCCCACGACGGCGAAGATGCAGTTCACCTTGCATCGACCGTTCCATACAACCTGCTCATCCTCGATTTGTTGATCCCGAAGATTTCCGGTGAAGACGTCGTGCGCAAACTTCGTGCTGCGCGAACTACGGTTCCCATACTCATTTTGACAGCCGTAAGCGAGAGGGGAAAGACAATCGACCTGCTCGATCTTGGAGCCGACGACTACATGACCAAGCCCTTCGACCTTGGGGAGCTCATAGCTCGCGCCCGGGCTCTCATCCGACGTGGGCTGGGGGCAAGCGAACCAGTCATACGCTGTGGCGATTTGCAAATCCACACGGGCGAACAGACCGTCCAGCACGGGACACAGACGATCGATCTTTCGCCGACCGAATATAAAATTCTCGAATACTTCATGTTTCGGCCGAGAGTGATCGTATCAAAGCGCGAGATTCTGGAACACCTTTACGATTTCACCTGGGAGCATCATTCGAATGTCATTGAGGCGCATATTTCCAATCTCCGCAAAAAGCTACGCGCAAGTATCGACTCGGACATTCTCCACACCCTGCGTGGACGCGGGTATCGCCTCGTGAACGAGTGAGGTGCTTATGGAAAACCGAAGTCTTGCCCGTAAGATCATCGGCATCGTTCTCGCAGCACAGTTGGTATGCGCTTTTACACTCTCCGGCATGGCGGTTCTCAGCGAAGGCCATTCCCGTTTGCGGGCGCTCGACGTTAGCCTGCAAGGCCGCTCCGATTCTCTGCTCGGTGCCATTCAAGACGCCGAAGACGTCGACTCTACAGTGCGAATCGACCCCGCGGAACTCCGTTTGCCGCGGAAGGATGCGTTTGCCGTCTACAACCAGGGAGGAGCGCTACTGGGCAGCTCGCCCGACGCGCCGGCAGAGCTGATCCAAAGAGAGCATGACGGTTTTCGAACGATTCGCTTTCAAGGCACACGCTACCGCTTGCTGCAGAGAAATGCGCTGCGCGTCATCGACCGCGCGGAATACGGCGGCGTAGGTCTCAAGCGTCCGGTAACCATCCTGTACGCGTCACCCGAAACCCACGTTTGGCACGAAATCTTTGAAGCAGTAAGCTACTCGCTTATCGGCATCTTTCTGGCCGCCGCATTCACCATGTTCTTCGTCAGCATGTTTCTGAAGCGCGCTCTCCGGCCGCTCAGCGAGCTAGCCACGGCGGCCAGTCAGGTGTCGGTGCCTGCTCTGCTGTTTGAAGCTCCGGCCTCCGTTCTCTGTGTACCTGAGTTGCGGCCTTTGGCTGAGGTACTGACAAGCTCCGTTGCCGGATTACGCGATGCTTTCGAACGGGAACACCGCTTCGTCGGAGACGCCGCACACGAACTGAAAACAGCGATCGCCGTGGTCCGATCGTCGGTGCAAGTGCTTATGGTGAAGCGCCGATCTGCTGACGAGTATGCCACAGGGTTGGAACGAGTTCTGGAAGACAATGTCCGCGTGGAACGTCTTGTAAGCAAGATGCTGCAGTTGGCAAGAGCCGAAGAAGCTATGCCGGGAGACGCCCTGACCGTTTCCCTTGGCGAAGTCGCAGCCGGGGTTCTCGATGAGCTCCAGCCGCTCGCCGAAGAGGAGGGCATTACATTTCGGCTATGCCTCTCCCCAGACATGACGGTTCCGCTTTCTGCGGAAAACGCCCATGTTCTCGTCTCCAACCTGGTGACGAACGCCATTCAGCATAGTCGCGCGGGATCAGAAATCGTTGTGTCCGTACAACCGTTTCCAACTGAAAAGATCGCGCTCGAAGTCAAGGACACAGGAATAGGCATCGGAGCCGAGGCGCTGCCGCATATATTCGAGCGCTTTTATCGGGAAGACCGCTCACGCTCCCGAGATACCGGCGGAACCGGGCTCGGACTTTCCATTTGCAAATCCATTGTCGAGTCTGCCGGAGGAACGATCGACGTGACAAGCGGGCTTGGCAGCGGGACAACCATGAGAGCGATCTTCAGCGCTGCTTAAGCTCCGTAGTAGACACTCAGCTGGACAGCTTGTGGCTTCTGAGGAGAACTATGCAAACAACCGTGCTTCGTTCGCTGGCGGCGCTTTCCATTTCCACGCTGGCTGCGTGTGCTTTGACGACTTCCGCATCAGCCCAGCAACCGTACCATGTTATCGATCATTGGAGGGTGGGCGGAACAGGCGGTTGGGACTACCTGCTCGCGGATCCGTCCGCGCATCTGCTGTACGTCACCCATGGGCCGCGCGTCGAGGTGATCGATACGCAGACAGGCAAGTCTGTCGGTGCGATCACCGGGCTAAAAGGCACTCACGGCGTGGCGCTCGATCCGGATGGAAAGTTCGGGTACATCAGCGATGGCGGTGCCAACGCTGTAGTCGTCTTCGACCGGAAGACGTTCGCTACCGTGGCTTCCGTGCCAGCCGGAACCAATCCTGACGGCATCGCGTACGAGCCGGTCACAAGGACAGTGTGGGCCTTCAACGGACGCAGCAAGGACGTCACGGTGATCGACGCCGCCAGCCGCAGCGTCGTCGCGACCATTGCGCTTCCGGGTAAGCCGGAGTTTCCGCAGGCCGACGGCAAGGGCCACGTGTTCGACAATATCGAGGACAAGAGCGTGATCGTCGAACTCGACGCAAACAACAGAACGCTGATGAACACCCGGCCTGTTGCAGGATGTGCTTCGCCGTCGGGGCTTGCCATGGATCAGGAGCACAGCCGCCTTTTTGCCGTATGCGACGGCAAAAAGATGGCCGTAGTCGATGCGAACAGCGGCAAGGTGCTCTCGCTGCCAACGATCGGTGAAGACCCTGACGCGGCCGGCTACGACGCGAAGGACCAGCTTGCCTTCAGTTCGAACGGCGGTGACGGTACTTTGACTGTTGTAGACGCGAAGAATGGCTATAAGACCATAGAAACGCTGGCGACGCAGAAGGGCGCGCGCACCATGGCGTACGATTCTTCCACCGATCGCGTGTATCTGGTGGCGGCCGAGTACGGTGCCAGGCCAGAGCCGACGACAGCGAACCCGCACCCACGTCCGACCATTGTTCCAGACAGCTTTACTGTGATCGTCGTCGGTCGTAAATAATCAGAATGAGCAAACGGGCCGGCCCCTCGTGGCGGCCAGTTTTGTTGCACGAGTTTTCTACGCTGTGGCGGCTTCGGGCGTATGTTTGCGCGTCATCAGGTAGTAGGCAACCGGAGTGACCACAAGGCTGAGAAGCATCGAAATCGCTACGCCCCCAATTACCGCGATAGCCAGGGGCTGCAGCATCTGCGAACCTGCGCCCAGCGCAAGCGCTAGCGGAAGCATTCCACAAACGGCAGCCAGAGCCGTCATCAGGATAGGACGCAGTCTCCGCTGCGCGGCCATCAGCATCGCGTCGCGCGCGTTGGAGCCTTCCACCCGAAAGCGCTCATCGGCATCCAGCAGCAGAATGCCGTTCTTGGCAACGATACCGATCACCATGATCAGGCCCATGAACGAGGCCACGTTGAACGTCTTCCCGGTGAGCAGCAACGCCCCCACGACGCCGCCGATCGAGAGCACCGACGAAGTGAGAATGGCCACGGGCGCGGCGAAGTTGCGGAACTCCGTAAGGAGCACACCGAACACCAGAAGCAGCGCCAACACAAGCACGCGAAGCAGCTCCGCGAACGACTTCTGCTGCTCCTGATAGGTGCCCCCATACTCGACGCGGACCCTGGCCGGAAGGTGCATCGCTTGCACATGAGCCTGCACCTGTTTGACCGCGGTGCCCAGGTCTGTGCCTTCCAGACGGGCGGTAACGACCACCAGCCGCTGCAGATTTTCGCGGCGGATCTCGTTCTGCGGCGGAAGCTGCGTGATCGTCGTCATGGAAGCCAGCGAGGCCGTATGACCCGAGCTCGAGTTGAAGACCGTATCGCGGATCGTGTCGAGAGTTTTCCGCGTCTCGTCCCCCAGGCGTACGCGAATGGTGTAAGGCTTGCCGTTGGAGATCAGCGGGTCATTCACCGTAACGCCGTCGAGGATCGACGTCGCATCTTCGGCGACCTCGGTGGGCGTGAAGCCTAGCCGCGCGGCAAGCTGCGGGTCCACCTGGAAGCTGGTCGCAGGACCGCTGATCGTGTTGTCCACACCGTTCTCCACATCGACCACGCCGTCGACCTTCTTGATCTCCTCGCCAACACGCGGACCAAGTTCGTTGAGCAGCGCCGGATCATCTGCAAACAGCTTGATCTGGATGGGCTCCGGCGCGTTCGACAGGTCGCCGATGTTGTCCTGCAGCACCTGCGTGAACTCCACATCGAGCTCCGGCTCCGTCTTCTTGATCTGCGCCCGAACGTCGGCCATGACCTCGTCGATGTCGCGGCTGCGCTTATGTTTCAGCGTTACCGTGATGTCGCCGTAGTTGGCCTCCGTTACCGCGGCTAGCCCCATTTGCAGGCCCGTGCGGCGACTCGTGTTGGCTACTTCCGGCGTATCTTTCAGGATTTGATGAATCCGCCCCAGCACCTCGTTGGTAGACGCGATGGAGCTGCCGGCCGGCATGACGTAATCCAGGATGAAGCCCCCTTCGTCCATTTCCGGCAGCAGATCGGAACCCAGTGAACGGTAGCCGAAAAACGTGCCTGCCACAAGCAGAACGCAGAGCAATCCCAGCCAGAGCGGCCGGCCCAGCGACCAGTCCAGCGTGCGCCGGTGCAGACCCATGACGCGGCTCAGCAGCCCCGTGGATGCCACATGCGCGCCGTGCTTTGCTTTCTCGGCCCCCGGCATTGTCTTCGACTTTCCAAGCAGCAGGATCGCGAGTCCCGGCGTGAAGCTGATGGCCAGGACAAGCGACGTCAGCAACGACACCGTCATGGTGATTGCAAGGGCGCGGAAGAAGCTGCCCGTAACACCCGTCACCGCGACCAGAGGAAGGAACACGACGACAGGAGTAATAGTCGAACCGATCAGCGGCCGTGAAATTTCATGCAGAGCCTTTCGCACGGCGTCAACGCGGGACTCACCCGCGTCGCGATGCAGCACAATATTCTCGACCACGACAATCGCATCGTCGATCACAAGCCCTATGGCAGCCGCGAGGCCGCCCAGGGTCATCAGGTTGAAGCTCTGACCGATGAACCAGAGCACCAGTACCGTGACGGCCACCGTGACGGGGATCACAAGCCCCGCGATCAACGACGATCGCCAGTCATGCAGAAAGAGGAAAAGAATAACGCAGGCCAACGCCAGCCCGATCAGGATCGCGTCGCGGACGCTGGTGATGCTTTCTCGTACGATCTGCGACTGGTCGTAGAACGGCTTGATGATGACGCCCTGCGGCAGCTTCGACCGAAGCTGTGCGATTTCAGCGGCTACGCCATCCGCTACAGCCACTGTGTTGCTGCTGGGCTGCCGCGCGATGTTGAGCAGCACGGCGGGCTGATTGTCCGCGCGCACTGCTGTGTACACCGGCATGCTCGCCGGCACGACTGCGGCAACGTCGCCGACGCGGACCGGCGCACCTCCTGCCGTCGTCTTTACGGTGAGCTGCTTCAGAGTGTCTACGTCATGCGCCTGCGCGCCCACCAGCGCCAACACCAACTGATGGTCCTGCTCATAAAGGCCGGGCGAGGCGATGATATTCGCTGTCTGGATAGCATTCGTCAGGTCGAGGATCGTGACCCCAGAGGCTTGCAGTTTTGCGAGGTTCGGCACCACATGGAACTCGGGAACTTCGCCGCCCTGGATCGTTACGGTGCTGACCCCGTTCACGCGATTCAAAGGCGGTTTGAGCGTATACGTTGCGAGGTCCCACAGTTGCGTTTGGGAAAGCGTGTTCGACGTCACGCTGTAACCGAGAATCGGGAAGGTCGCGAACGTAAGCCGGTTGGTCGTCAGCTTCGCCGTTGCGGGGAGCGACTGTTGCACTTTGCCCAGGGCTGAGTCGACAAGCTGCAAGGTGCGAAACATGTCGACGGACCAGTCGAAAAACAGGCTCACCTCTGCCGAGCCGCGGCTTGTGGTCGACCGCACCGTCACCAGCCCCGGCACGCTGTTGACGGCATCTTCAATCGGCTTGGTAATCGTGACCTGCATCTGCTCGACCGGCATGACGCCGTTGTCGACACCGATCACGACACGCGGAAAATCGGTCTCCGGAAACACGGCTATGGGCGTTCGAAAAAATGCATACACCCCCGCGAAGGTAAGCACGACTGCAAGGAACAGGATGGTTCGCACTGAACGTGAAAGCCAGTAGCTTTCCGGCACAGCGGCACCTTCAGGAGCAACCTGGTCGAGCATCAATCTTTGTCCTTGTCGGTGTTGGTGTTCTTGTCGGCTTTGGCGTCCTTGTCGTCTTTGCTGTCGCCGGCGTCCGGCTTGCCCACGGTTACCTTCGTGCCGTCGTCAAGACCATAACCGCCGTCTGTCACCACCGTGTCCGCAACGCTGAGGCCGGAGGCGATTTGCACCGACTCCGGCGTGCGAATCCCAACCTTCACCACGCGCTTGTGCGCCGCTCCATCCGTGCCGACGATCAAGACCGCTGTGCCGCCGTCCTGCGCCGGTAGGATCGCTCCTGTCGGCACCTGCAGCGCGTCGCCGACTGTGGTCCCCAGAATGACGGCGTGCACGGGTGTTCCTACCTTCAGGTGTCCGTCGCCGTTCGGCAGCTTCAGCCAGACTTCCACCGTCGTTGAACCCGGATCAAGCGCCGGACTGATGAACGACACCGTTGCTTCAAGCGGATCCTCCATGCCGGGCACGCTGACCTCGGCTTTATGACCGAGCGTGAGCTTCTGCGCCGTCGCTTGCGCAAGGTGCAATTTGGCGAGCAGGGAAGAAGTGTCCATGACGGTGATCACCGGCGTACCGGAAGCAGCGGTTTCGCCCGCAAACAGCGGCCGATCGGTGACAACGCCGTCAATCGGACTGCGAAGGTTCGCGTAATCCACCTGCGCCTGCGCGTTCTGCAACCGGCCCTTCGCCGAGGTGAGCTGCCCTTGCGCGCTTTGCTTATCGGTGGTGCGCGTGGTCTGCTGGATCGAGTCGAGGTGCTTGCGCGCTGCGTCGTACGCTGCCTTGGCCTGCGCCGCAGCAGCCACGGAGGTGTCGACATCGCGGCCCGAAAGCGCACCCTGGGCGAAGAGCCGCTGGCGTTCCTCTGCCGTCTTTGCCGCGACATCGCTGGCAACCTTGGCCTGGGCTGCGTCGCCTTGTGCTTTCTTCAGTTCTTCCGGGATGGTCGCATCGGTAGTGGCCGTCAGGTTTGCTTGTGCGGCCGTGACTGTTCCTTTGCTGTCGAGCGCGGTGCCTTGCAGATCGCGGTCTTCAAGCGTCAGCAGCAGCTGTCCCTTGTGCACGTGAGCACCACGTTGCACAAATTCTGCGCGAATCGGCGCACTGATGCGCGGAGAGATCGCCGCCTGCGACAACGGTGCCAGAATCGCGTCTGCGGCAATCTCCTCGGAGATTGACCCAACGGTGGGATGAGCCGCCTGCACCGTGACGGAAACCTCCGGTGCTTCGTCCGCTTTCTTCTTGCAGCCGTCGGCCGTAAGAAGAACCACGGCGGCCAGCAGCAGACACTGAGAACGTTTGTGAACTGGAAGCATGCCGTTAGAGTTTCCCCGTGAGCGTTTGTAGGTTGGCCAAAGCAACTTGGTAGCGGACACGTCCATCGACCTGTGCGTTCTCCGCTGTCGTAAGTGCTCCCTGTGCATCGACGACCTCGAGCACTGTGCTTTCGCCGTCGACGTAGCGGAGATTGGTGAGCCGAAGACTTTCACGCGCGAGCACGACACTCCCGTCCAGCGAAGCCATCTGCTTACTCGCGGCGGCGGCCTCGGCGTAATACTCGGATAGATTCACCACAGCCCTGCGCTGGGCTGCCGTGAGCGCCACCTTGGCGGCACCTTCCCGTAACCGGCTCGCCTTGAGGCTGCGCTCGGTAGAAAGCCAATCGAACACAGGAATGTCGAGCTGCGCGCTCATGGAGTAGCCGAGGTTGTGAATGCCGTCTGGCCCGTTTACCGCAAAGTTCGTCGCATCGATGCCGTACGTGAAGTTGAGCGCCAGTTCCGGCAGCAGGGCCGTGCGTGCCGTGTAGGTTTCGGCCTGGCTTACCTGAAATGAAGCGAGCGCGCTGCGCAACTCAGGGTTGTTTTGCCGCGCCAGAGCTTCGATGCCTGACCGGTCCGGCAACACCGGTGGCGCCTCGTTCGGTGCAAGCGTGAAAGCAGTCTCCGGATCAGGATAGAGCAGCACCCCAAGCTCCAGCCTGGCTTTGCTCCCCGCCAGCACCGCGTCTGCCAGGTCGCGTTCGCGTTGCGCCTGCTGCAGTTGTGCTTTCAGCACGTCGGCGTGTGCCGCTTCCCGAGCCGCTTCGCGCTTTTGGGTGATCTCGACAAAGTGGTTGGCTTCCCCAAGAGCTCGTTGTGCAATCGCGACCTTCCCTTCACCCGATCCCATGCCGTAAAAGAGCGAAACGACGGTGCTGACCAAGCCTCGACGCGCAATCTCCAACTCGGCTTCGGCCCTTGCGGCATTCGCATCCGCCAGGCGGATGGCGGCTGCCTGTCCTAATCCAAGCGTCTCGTTGAAGACTCCCTGGCTGGCATACTCGCGGACTGCATTGTTCGCAATAAAGATCGGTGCCGGCGCATCGGTGGTCTGGCCAATGCGGCTGGCCGGCACCCCGTTCGGCTGCGTATAGATCGCCTGGTTGTGGTAAGTCGCCGTCGGCAACAAGGCTGCGCGCGCGTTGGTCCGCTCCAGTTTCAATGCCTGCCGTTCGGCATTTGCGGCCGCAAATGCCGGCTCGTTCGCGGATGCCCTGGAGATCGCCTGCTCCAAAGTGAGTGTTTCCTTTTGCGGCTCCGTGGCGGCAACGGTTTGGGCACCCATGGGCCAAGCGAGAACGCCCAACAGCACAAAGCCGAGGCCGCTCCGTATGGCAGCGATCCTTGAAAGCTTCATGGATGGATCGTACGTTCCAAGCCTTAAGCCACGCTGAATAGAACGTCGACCTTTGTCGTTCAGTTTCGCCGAGAATGGCTCGGTACGATCGCTTTTACCGGGCCAGGTCAGACCATTCTGAAGAAGCATCGACGCTTCGAGTCTTGCTCCCCGCCTCAGGAAGCCTGACGCTGCAACGGTTTCGCTTTGTGGACGAAGCCGGCTGCCGGCTTCCTGGGGTATCGCTTTGGCGAGCATTGTGAATCTCCTCACGGAGTTGTACATGGTCACGTCCAAGGAGATGGACTGGATTCCTCCGGAACCGGTTGCAGCAAGCCAAGAATCGGCGCCCCCGCTTAGCAGGCCTGCTCCGCCTAACTCGCGCTGCAACGCGGCGACTTCGCGAGCTACCTTAGGGTTCCCTTGAGGTAATGTTCATCTTACAGAAATACTCCATTCACAAAAGCTCTATACGCACTGTGTAGGTTCTTCTTATTACGTTTTAAGGAGACATCCCTGTGCCTTTCGCGCGTCCGCACCTTGCTGCCGTACTCTCGGCAAGCGTTCTTTGTATTTCGCCGCTCTTCGCGCAGACTGCACCCTCAATTACAGGCTCTGTCGTCGACAGCAAAGGCTCGCTGGTTCCACATGCTCGGATTGCGATTCACTCCGCAAACAACCAAGTCAGGCGAACAGCCACCGCGGGTGACGACGGTCGCTTTGCGTTGAGCGGTCTCCCCGTAGGCGATTACGTGTTGGACGCGGACGCACCCGGTTTCGCGACGACACACGAAGCCAGTGTGGCCGTTCAAAAAGACAAGGAAACCGACCTGACCGTCACTCTCCGGATCGGCAATTTAGAGCAGATGGTAGAAGTACAGGCCGATGCATCCACATCCGTCGCGGCTCAACTTGCGCCGATGGACGCCAGGCTCGATGCACGTTCAGCGCGCACCGAGATCACGCCACACTTTATCGAAAACTACACCTCGCCCACCGCCGACAACACGGAGATGATCTTCTTCGCCCCGGGGACATTTTCGGTGAACTCGAACGGCAGTGGTTTAGGGGATTCCAAGAACTACTTCCGCGGCTTCGCCGATGGCAACTAAGACATCACCTTCGATGGAATTCCCTTCGAAGACACCAACTCCCCTACGCAAAACTCCTGGGCGTTCTTTCCAGCGCCCTTCATCGGAAGCATTGACTTCGACCGTTCACCCGGTTCCGCGTCCACCGTTGGACCGACGCCTTTCGGCGGCTCAATCAACATGCTGTCGAAGACACTGCGTCAAGAGCAGGGCCTCACCGGCTCTGTCAGCTACGGTTCGTTCAACACCATTCTCACAGACGTTCAGTTGAACTCCGGCGCGCTGGGCGCTAATCACAAGACCCATTTTCTGGCCGACTTCAACCATCTCACCTCCGACGGTTTCCAAACAGGCAATGCGCAAATGCGCTCGGCCGGCGATATCAAAGTGGAGTATCGCTTCAACGACGAGAAAATCCTCACCGGCTATAGCGGCGTCGGCCTGCTCGATACAAACACGCCCAACACCAAGGGACCGACGCGCACCCAGTACCTGGCGCAATACAATTACCTGCTCCAAAGAACCGACCCGACGCGTACCGACTACACGGGTTATAACTACTACCATATTCCTTCAGATTTTGAATATGTCGGGTTTGTCGCGCCGCTGGGCAAGGGTTGGCACCTGGACACAAAACAGTACACCTACAGCTACTACAACCAGCAGAACTACGCGAGCGGATCGGTCGCCATCACCAACGCAAATTGCGAACCCAACGGAAACGTTGCAAAATCGTGCGGGGTCGATAAGCTGAACAGCTACAGGAAATACGGCGACCTTTCAACGGCAAGCCAGGTATCGAAGTACGGCATCTTCCGCGGCGGCATCTGGTATGAGTGGGCCACTACCTCCCGGCATCAAATCCCGCAGAATCCAATCACCAAAGACGACAATCCACTGCCGAACTTCAACGAGTCGTTCTACACCAACAGTTATCAGCCATTTGCCGAGTATGAGTGGCACCCGAACCGGAAGATCACCGTGACGGGTGGAGCGAAGTTCTCCCGATACACGTTCGACCTTACCCAGCGCTCCGACAACGGCGGGGCGGTAGGTACGCTTCCTGCCGGGCAGGCCGCCGTATACCACTACGCAACCTTCAACACGGCGCTGCCGTCCGCAGATGTGAACTACCGCATTCGCGAGAACTGGTCCGTTTACGCGCAATTCGCTACCGGCAGCCTTATTCCGCCTTCGAGCGTTTTTGATGTTCCCAACGTGGTGGGCGGCGTGCTCGTAAACCCGGTGACGGTGCTGCCCAAGCAGAGCAAGGCCTACACCTACCAGACGGGCTCCGTTTTCAAAGCGCGCCGCTTCACCCTTGACGGTGACTTCTATTACGTCCTCTTCGGTAACGGCTACACCGCCTCGCCCGATCCCAATGCAGCCGGCGCGAACGAGTACCAGAGCTCAGGGAACTCGACAACAAAGGGTTTCGAGGGCGAGGCCAACGTTTCGCTCACACACGGTCTGCTGGTGTATCTAAACGGCACGGTCGGTTCGGCGCGTTACACCAGCCAGACAATCCTGACTGGTACGGCGGCGGGCAACAAGTATTACTACAATCCCAACAACGGAGCGCTGGTCGCCAATACGCCAGCAAACACGGAAACCTGGGGGCTCACGTACACGGCGCACGGCTTCGACTTCGGCTTCCTGACCAAGCGAATCGGTCCCATGTGGAACGACAACAAAGCCACAGTGAAGCTCGCTTACACAGACGGAACAGTTTCCGGCAACACCAGCATCACAGCCAACCAGGTTATTCCAATTGACCCCTTCACGTTGTCCAATCTGTTCTTGAACTACAACGTGCATCAGTTTCCGCACTTTGGAGAATCGAAACTGCGGCTCAGCTTCAACAATCTTTTCGATGCTCGTGGGATCACCGGGTTGACGGCCGCAACGGCCGGAACCACGTTCACACCAGCGGCAGGGGATACGCTCACGTTACTTCCAGGACGTAGCGTCACGGTCTCGTTCCAAGTGGGTCTCACGCGCCGGAAGGGATAGACAATGTACCTGTGGGGGTGTGTAGTGCGGGGGCGGCAGCCCCTTGCGAACTCCCCGTCAGCTACGCCAATGCAGCTCGACGGGGCCTTGCAACGGATGCTCGCCCTGGCCGGTGAGCCGTCGCTGCTTGAGCGCGAAGTACCACTTGGCGGGCTTGTCGGCGTCGTCGATCAGCATCAGCGCGGGATTTGAGCGCAGGCCGCGGGCCTGCTCGATCATGGTCTGCTGGTCCTGCGCAACGAAGCGCGCGCCGAAATAGCGGGCGATCTGCGGAACGAGCGGGACATGGTAGAAAATGTCCCACGCGGCCAGCACGTCGATGCGGCAGGTGGACGCGGTGATCGGCGTCACCGTCGTCAGCGAGCTGAACCAGCTTTTTTTTCCGTTCTTTTCGGCCACTATCGTTTCGAAGCGGCGGTTCGGTAGCTGGAAGTCGATCGTCGTTACCGGTCGGCCGAGCAGCTTATAGGGCGCGCTGTTCGACGAGGGCGCGTGCGGGCTCATGCGGAAGCCGTCGTTCAGCTTCCGGGGGTCGACGATCGGTTCGAACTTCTTGGTCTTCTCGTGAATGCTCGCCGCCGAGCGCCACCACCACGCCTGGTGCACAAACGGGCCGTGCGCCGGGTCCATCAAGCCGATAATGCCGTGGTCGACGTTGCAGGGAAGCTCGGCCTGCAGATGCGCGGAGCGGAACCGCGGGCCGAATTTCGGCAATTCCGGCACCGGGGGTAGAGCGGCAACGTCCGGTGAGCCGTCGGGCAGCAGGCCCGCGCGGCCAGCGCCGGCGGCGGGAACGTAGACCCAGGCATAGCCGTCGCGCTCGGCGACGGGAAAGGTGTTGGCGTAGATTTTTGTCGGCGCAAGGCCATCGAAGCTGGTGAGCGATGGGATCTCCTGGCACTGGCCGCCGCACGGCTCAAAGCGCCAGCCGTGGTATTTGCACTGCACAGTTTCGCCGTCGAACCAGCCGGCCGAAAGCGGGATGCCGCGGTGCGGGCACAGGTCGCGCATGGCGAACAGCGCGCCGCTGTTCTTGCGGCCTAACAGCATGGGGATGCCGAGCAGCGTGGCCAGCGCGGTGCCGCCGGGGCGCAGCCGCGCCGGGCCGGAGCCGTCCGTGCGCAGCGCCGGGTACCAGTCGCCGAAGATCAACTCGGCGGGCGGACCGGGCCGGTTTTCCCCCTGCACGAGCGGGGGCTCCGGCGTGGGGGCAGCGGCGCGGATTGGCTTCATCGCTTTCGAGTAGGCCACAGCTCAAGTTTACAGAACCGGCGGCGGCGGGGTCTTCTATGGCGGCCGCGACGCTACACTAGCGGGGTGGAAGCCGTGCCGCAACGACCGCGTTCGACCCTTGTCACCGTGCTGCTGCTATGGGTGGTGTTCTACGCGAGCTTTACGCTGTTTGCGCCGCCGCTGCTGGACGATGCCGACAGCGTCCACGCCGAGGTGGCGCGCGAAATGCTGCTGCGCCACGACTACGTGACGCTGTACGCGAACGGCATCCGGTACCTTGAGAAGGCTCCGCTGCTGTATTGGTTGATGGCGGCGTCGATGAAGGTGACGGGGCTGCTCGGGGCGTCGTCGCCGCGGGCGATGGCGGCCGCCTGCCGCGTTCCGCTGGCACTGGCGGTGTTGTTTCTGGCGGGCATCATCGAGGCGCTGGCGCGGCGTATGTTCGGGAAAGCGCGGGCCGGGCTGTACGCCGCGTTGATCGTGCTTTCGGGCTTCGGCATCTTTCTGTTTTCGCGCATCACGCTGCCAGACGTTCTGGTGTGCGTGTGGCTCGCGCTGGCCATGATGGCTTTTTGGGGGACTGAACAGGAAGCCATGCCGCGCCGCCGCCACGCCGTACTGTTTGCGGGGTCGTGCGCGCTCAACGTGCTGTCGAAGGGGCTTATCGGGCTTGTGTTCCCGCTCGGTATCGTGCTCGTCTACCTCCCCCTGACGCGCGGCTGGCGCGGAGCGTGGCAACGGCTGCGTACGCTGCACGTTGGGCTTGCCATCGTGGTGTTCTTCGTGCTCGCTGCGCCGTGGCATGTGCTGGTGGGGCTGGCGAACCCGGGCCATGGCCACCCTGCGCCGTTCCTGTACGCCGGTGGGCATTGGCAGGTGCCGTTGCCGACCGACGGCAACGTCCGCGGCTGGTTCTGGTTCTACTTCATGAACGAGCACCTGCTGCGCTACCTGAACCTGCGCGTGCCGCACGACTACGACACCGCTCCGCTGTGGCTGTTCTGGGGCTTGTGTCTCGTGTGGCTGATGCCGTGGTCGGCGTACGTGTTCCAGGCGGCGCGCTGGGCCGTTCCGCTCCATTCCGGCCGGTGGCGAGGCTCCCTGCGCAGGCACCAGCTTGCCGTCGAACCGCGCGCGAAGCTGCTGCTCGCGGTCAACGTCGCGTTTGTGCTTCTGTTTTTTTCGCTTTCCACGCGGCAGGAATATTACGTGCTTCCCGCGCTGCCGGCGGCGGCCATTCTTCTGGGCGGCTACCTTGCGCAGGTAAGCCTGATGCCGGCGGCGGCTCCCGCGCTTCCGGCTCTTGCCGACTCGGCGATGAACCGCCGCTTCGTCCGCCGCAATCGTTTTTTCGTGCTGCTACCGGCGTATGTCCTTGCGGGCATTGGGACGTTGTTCGCCGTCGCCACGGCCTGGTTCCTTCTTCACAGCCGCGCCCCCGCCGCCGACACCGATCTCGCCCGGCTGCTCGAACAGGACCCTGGCGAGTATGCGCTTTCGATGGGCCACTTTCTCGAACTGAACGCGCAGGCT
>CALMON010000111.1:0-14438 GCA_937871785.1 uncultured Granulicella sp. | reverse complement strand
CTTCCGGCTGCCGCTGGCGCTGGCCGCGATCGGCCTTTGCGGCGGAACCGTGGCGAGCCTGTGGCTGCGCCGCGCCGCCCGGCAGCACGCCGCGAATCTCGCGCTTGCCGCGGGGGCGTTCGGCTTTCTTCTGGCCGCGCATCTTGGCCTCGAAACGTTTGCGCCGGTGCTTACCTCCGCGCAGCTCGCGCAGCAGATCGCCCCGCAGGTGCGCGCCGGAGACCTCGTCGCCATTCACGGCGAGTACGAATCCGGCTCGACACTAGGCTTCTACCTTCGTCGCAGCGACATCCACATCGTCGAAGGCCGCAGCTCGAACCTTTGGTACGGCAGCTTTTTCCCGGACGCGCCGCCGATCTTCGAAACACCCGCCAGCTTCGCGGCAAAATGGCCGGGGTCGCAGCGCATTTTTCTGTGGCAGGCCGTTTCGCTGCCGGACGCGCCCAAGCCGCTCACGAACCTGCCCGGGCCGATGTACGTGCTCGCCACCGGGGGCGGCAAGGAAATTTTAAGCAATCAGCCAAACCGGTAGTGCCGAAAGCGCTTGCAAAATGTGTATTCTGGAAGAGTCCTCCGGCCGGCTGCAGACCGAACCGGAGGGTTGTTAGATCACCAGCTTCACAATGATCACCAACGTAGCAAGAACCAAAACGGCGATCGTGACACAAAGTGTCCCGGGAACCGAGATCGATCCTTGAGCCTTGGCCGTTCCGAGTTTACTCATGGTCTAGTCTCCTTTCGTACGAAACGCCCCGGAGCTGCTAACTCCGGGGCGTTCTCTTTTCTCCGCACAGGGCGAAGTTTGGGGAACGAACCGGCTAGTGCCCTATGGTGTGCAGCCTCGAAAGAAGACACTCCAGTATGCCACGCCGTCACAGTGGCGGAACCACGCGCTGCCGCCGCGCGTACACTACATCCACAGTCTCGCCATGGAAACCAAGGAAGCATTCCGGCTCGCCCTGCAGTCGCTCTGGGCCAACAAGCTCCGCACCGTGCTCACGCTGCTGGGCGTGGTGATCGGTGTGGCCTCGGTGATTGCCGTGGTCACGCTGGTCAACGGGGCGAACGCGTTTGTTGCGAGCAAATTTACGAACTATGGCGCGGACGTGTTTACCGTTTCCAAGCAGGCCAGCATCATCACCAGCTACGAGGACTACCTGCGCTACCAGAAGCGCAAAAATATTACGCTCGACGACTTCCACTACGTGCAGGAGAACTGCCATAGCTGCGGTCCCATGGGCGCGCTGCAAGGAACGCTCGGCAAGATTGTGCATAGCACGCAGTCGATCACGGACTCGAGCATACGCGGCTATACCTGGCAAATGCCCGACCTCCAGAACCTGAACATCACCGTCGGCCGCGGTTTTACAGACTCCGACGACCAGCACGGCGCGAAGGTGGCGATCGTGGGCACCGACATCCAGGAAAACCTGTTCGCCGGCACGGACCCGATCGGCGGCGAGGTGCGCGTAGACGGTGTGCCCTACACGATCATCGGCGTAAGCGAAAAACAGGGTAAAACCTTTGGCCGCAGCCAGGACAACTGGGTCGCCATTCCGCTCAACAGCTACCAGAAAACCTATGGCACACAGAAGACCGTAACGCTTTACATCAAGGGCGGCAGCGCCACGCAAATGGAAGCCGCGCAGGACGAAACCCGCGTGCTGATGCGCAACGACCGCCACGACCGTCCGGGCGAACCGGACAGCTTCAACATCGACACCAACGACACCTTCCTGAGCATGTGGAAGAGCATCAGCGCTGGCTTTGAAGGCGTGGCCGTAGCGATTGCGGGAATTTCGCTGGTGGTCGGCGGCATCGTGATCATGAACATCATGCTGGTTTCGGTTACGGAACGAACAAGAGAGATCGGCATTCGGAAGGCGCTGGGCGCGCGGCGCGGCGACATCCTGATGCAGTTCCTGATGGAAAGCGCCATTATGGCGCTGATTGGTGGCGTGGTGGGCGTGGCAGGCGGCGTGATCGTCGCGCAGATTGCCACGCTGCTTTCGGGCTTTCCTTCAAGCGTTGCGTTGTGGAGCATCTTTATGGGGCTGTTTGTCGCCACGAGCACGGGAATCTTTTTCGGCGTATACCCGGCACGCAAGGCCGCCGAGCTCGACCCCATCGTAGCTCTAAGAAGCGAGTAGCTGCGCTTGGACTTGTTGGCAGCGCTGAGGAGTGAGTAGACCATGGACATCAGCGGCACACGCGAAACCATCCGCATGGCTCTCGATACACTGCGCGCGAACAAGCTGCGCAGCGGGCTTACGATCCTGGGCATCGTGATCGGCGTCGTGACGGTGATCGCGATCTCGTCCGTCATCAGCGGGTTGAACAACAATGTGCAGGGCAGCGTGCAGTCCCTGGGGTCGAACATCCTGTGGGTGTTCCGCTTCAACCCCGTCACGTTCGGCCGCCCGACCACTGAGCAGCTCGCCCGCAAGCAGCTCAGCTTCGACGACGCAACCGCCCTGGGCACGCTGCCCCACGTTGTGGCGGTTGCGCCCTCGCTGCAACACGCAAACCATGTGTTCAACGCCGGCAGCGTTACCGTGAAGTACGGCAACAAAAAGGTGCAAAGCGTCGTGCTCGAGGGCGATACGCCGAACCACAAAGACGTCTACGACATGGACCTGGCGAGCGGACGCAACCTGACCGACAACGACATGGAGCGGTCGACCAACGTGACGGTGCTCGGCCACGATACGGCCAGCGACCTTTTCGGCACGGACGACGCGATCGGCAAGGAGATCAACGTCGAAGGGCTCATGTTCACGGTCGTCGGCGTGATGGAAAAGCAGAAGTCGGCGTTTGGCGGCGACAAGAATCAGGACGACAACACGGCTTACTTCCCGATCACGACGTTTCACAAGCTGCACCCGGAGGAGCTTGATTACTGGATCAGCGTGAAGTTCGACGACGTGAAAAACCGGCAGCTTGTGGAGGATGAAATTCGCGAGCTGCTGCGCCGCCGCCGCAAGGTGCACAACGAGGCCGAAGACAATTTCGCGATTTTCGGCACGGACTCGATCACACGGCTGTGGGACTCGGTCACGAGCGGTTTGTTTGCGCTGATGTTTGCGGTCTCCGCCGTGGGCCTGCTGGTGGGCGGTGTGGGCGTGATGAACATCATGCTGGTTTCGGTTACCGAGCGCACGCGCGAAATCGGCATCCGCAAGGCCATCGGCGCGACCAAAAGCACGATTCTCGGGCAGTTCACGCTTGAAGCCGTAACGCTGTGCGCCATCGGCGGCTCAGTGGGCGCGGCGGCCGGATGCCTGCTGGGATGGGGGCTGAAGTTTGTGCTGCCGTCGTCGGTGTCGGCGCTGTGGGTAACGGCGGCGTTCGCGGTGTCGTGCATCATCGGGCTCGTGTTCGGGATTTACCCGGCGTGGAAAGCCGCGAATCTCGATCCCATCGAAGCGCTACGCTACGAATAGCGGCGACGACGAGCCGTCGTTATCGCACGGCCTGCCGACTACACTGAATCTATGGACACGCTCCCGCTTGCGCTTGAGATCGCAACGGCTCTTCTCACGGCAAGCGGTATCGCGTATGGCTTGCTCGCGCTGTGGGGGGCACGCGCCTTCGCCCGTCAGCCGCGCGTTGCCGACGCTGGATTCGCCCCCCCGGTTTCCATCCTGAAGCCGGTCAAAGGCCTCGACCCGCGCATGTACGCCGCCTTTGCCAGCCACTGCACGCAGCAGTATGCGGGCGAGTTTGAGATCCTCTTCGGCGTCAGCTCGCTTGACGACCCTGCCGTCGCCGAAGTCGCTCGCCTGCGCGTCGAATACCCAAACATCGCGATCCACCTGATCGAGTGCCCGTTGCGGCTCGGCACCAGCGGCAAGGTGTCGAACCTCGCGCAGATGCTGCCGCACGCGCGCTATGAGCACATCGTCATCAACGATGCCGACATCCGCGTTTCGCCGCGGTATCTCGCGCGCATTGCGGCGCCGTTTGCGGAGCCCGCCGTCGGCCTGGTCACCGCGCCCTACATCGGCGTCGCCGAAAAAACGCTCTGGTCGCGGCTCGAAGCGCTGGGCATTTCAACCGACTTCATGGCCGGCGTGCTGACCGCGCGCAAGCTCGAAGGCGGCATCCGCTTCGGCCTTGGGTCGACGCTTGCGACGACCAAAACAGCGCTGGCGAAAATCGGCGGCCTCGGGTCGCTGACCGAGTTCCTGGCTGACGACTACGTCATGGGCGAGCACCTCGCTGCCGCCGGCTATCGCGTCGAGCTGGTCCGCGAAGTGATTGAAACGACGGTGCCGGCGTATACCCTGCGCGGCTTTTGCGACCACCAGTTGCGCTGGGCGCGGTCCACTCGCGACTCGCGTCGGCTCGGCTACCTGGGTCTCGGAGTCACGTATGTTTTGCCGTGGGCGCTGGCGACGGTGGTGGCGAGCGGCGGCACCCTGTGGAGTGTGTCGCTGCTGTCGCTCGCTATGCTGGTGCGTGTCGCGGTCGCGCTGCAGGTGGGCGTCGGCATCCTCGGTGACGGCCAGGTGCTGCGCGATCTTGCGCTGATCCCGGTACGAGACTTTTTCGGCTTGTTCTTCTGGTTCTGGAGCTACGCGGGCGACACGGTCGTGTGGCGCGGAGAACGCTTCCGGCTCCGCGCCGGCAAGCTTGAGCGCACCTAGAGCATTTTCCTGCTGCTGGGCTCCCGCAGAAGGCGTGCAGTGACGTTTTCATTTAGAAACGCGCATCGAGCTTGCGGCTCTGGGCTACACCCGCAGACAAAATGCTTTTGCCTAAAGCGTCGCGAGTGGGCGCTCACGGTCGGAGTGCATCGTGGGGGCGGCGGCCAGCAGAGTGCGGGTGTAGGGGTGCTGCGGATGGCGAAAAAGGTCGGCGGCGGTGGCCTGCTCGACGATCTCGCCCTGGCGCATAACGGCGACGCGGTCCGCAATTTGCGAAACGACCGCGAGGTCGTGCGAGATAAACAGCATGGCGAGTCCGTAGGTTTCGCGCAATCGCCGTAGCAGCGCAAGGATCTGCGCCTGCACGGTCACGTCGAGCGCGGTCGTCGGCTCGTCGGCGATCAGCAGGCGCGGCTTGTTGACGAGCGCCATGGCAATCAAGACGCGCTGTCGCTGCCCTCCGGAAAACTGGTGCGGGTAGTCGCCGTAGCGGCGCTCGGGGTCTGGCAGCGCGACTTCGCGCATGGCGTCGAGCACCTTTTTGCGGACTTCGGCACGCGACGTTCGCGGCGCGTGCGCCAGCACGGCCTCGGCAATCTGGCGGCCGACGGTCATCACCGGGTTGAGCGCCGTCATCGGCTCCTGAAAAATCATGGCGATCTCGCGCCCGCGCAGCGAGCGCATCCCGGGCTCGGGCAGGGTGAGCAAATCCTGCGCGGGCCCGCCTTCCGGCTGCCACAACAAGCGCCCGGTCGCCGCCGCCGAAGGCGCCAGCAGCCGCATCACCGCCAACGAAATCGCCGACTTGCCCGACCCCGACTCCCCCACCAGCCCCAGCGTTTCGCCTGCGGCAATTTCCAGCGACACCCCATGCACGGCCTCGCGGCCGCTGAAGCGGATGCGCAGATCGTCGATGGTGAGTAGGGGAAGGATGGCGGCTCCGGGCTTCGGCGTGACTAGGGCGAGATTGGCGAGTGGATAGATCGTTTCAGTGCGGACAGAGCCAGATCAGCGCGGACGCGGTGCATGGTTTCCAGGTAAAAGCTGAGGTTGTGCACCGAGTTCAAGGTCGCGCCGAGAGGCTCGCCGCTCGCGAACAGGTGCCGCAGATAGGCGCGGCTATAGCGCGCGCAGGTGCTGCACGGGCAGCCGGAGTCGATCGGCCCGGTGTCTTCGGCCAGGTCCTTGCGCTTGATGTTCAGGCGGGCGACTTTGCTCGCGCGGTCGGCGGGGTTTTCGCGTGTGAATACCAGGCCGTGGCGGCCGGCGCGCGTCGGCAGCACGCAGTCCATCATGTCCACGCCCATGCGCGCGTATTCCTCAATCTCGTCCGGGTAGCCGACGCCCATTACATAGCGCGGCTTGTCGGCCGGCAGGTGCTCGAGCGTCGAGGCAATCATGTCGCGGGTCACTTCGCGCGGCTCACCGACCGCGAGGCCGCCGATGGCATAGCCGGGAAACTCCATCTCGACCAGCCGCTCGGCGGATTCACGGCGGAGATCCTTGTACATGCCGCCCTGCACGATACCGAACAGCGCCTGGTGACCGCCGGATAGCAGAGGTGCTTGGTATGAAGGGTCGGATGAGTTTTGAGCTGGCGGTTGTGAGTTTTCAGTCTGGGTCCAAGGCACTTCGTGGCGGTGCTCCTTCCAGTACTGCAAGGACCGCGCCGCCCAGGCGTGGGTCAGGTCCATGGAGTTGCGCGTGCGCTCCCAGGTGGCCGGGGTTTCGACACACTCGTCGAAGGCCATCATGATGTCGGCGCCGAGCGCGATCTGCACGGCCATCGAGTGCTCGGGTGAAAAAAAGTGCTTGGACCCGTCGAGGTGCGAGCGGAACTCCACGCCATCGGGCGTGATCTTGCGCAGCTTGGCGAGCGAAAACACCTGGAAGCCGCCGGAATCCGTCAGCATGGGCCGGGGCCACGACATGAAGCGATGCACACCGCCGGCGCGGCGGATAAGCTCGTGGCCGGGCCGCAGGTACAGGTGGTAGGTGTTGGCGAGGATGATTTCCGCGCCCCCGGGCTCGCCGGCCGCGGGGGCCGGCGCGGTCAGGCTTTCGAGCGTGGTTTGCGGCACCGCTTTGACCGTGGCGGCCGTGCCCACGGGCATGAACACCGGGGTCTGCACGGAGCCGTGGGGAAGGTGCAGAGCCCCACGGCGGCCGCCGGCTTCGGTCTTGTTGCGGGCTGCGTTGCGCACTTCAAAGGTGAAAGACATCGTGTCATCCACGATGATACCGGGCGATACGGGGGAGCGGCGTACCCGGCACGCCGCAGCTCCTGCCTACGCGGAAGGCGTTGCGACGACCGGGCAGGTGTTGTTCTTGAGGCAGGCCTCGATCAGCTCGGAAACGCGCTTGCCCATGGCGTGGCCGAGCTCGCCCTGCTGTTTGCCGATGGCACTTTGCTGCTCGCCAAGAGCGCTCATCTGCTTGCCGAGCGCGTTCATCTGGCTTCCGAGTTCGGTCATCCGGGCTGTGTCGGTGGTGGCGTGCATCTGTCGGCCAAGGGCGTCCATACGCGCGGAAAGCGGTCGCTGCTGAATGCCGAGCTCGCGCTGCTGCGCTTCCAGCGGGCGCATCCGCTCGTGAAAGCTGGCGACCTCCGCCATATCTTTTGCGTCGTCGAGCCGGTGCATTTGCCCGCCCTCCAAAAACAGAACATAAGTGCCGGCGTGCGTTTCCGCATAGCGGCGTTCGGCATGTTCGCCGGCCCGGCTGCCGTACCCGTTGCCTCCGTGCGACTCAAAGCCTTGCACGGGAGTTTCATCGCCCTGGTGGAAGACAAAAGCGCGCCGGCCTGTGTCGGTCGAGTCGCCCGCGGACCAGGAATCGTAATGCGAGTGGTGCTCCGTAGAGGCCGTTTGTTGGGCGCAAAGCGTGCCGGGCATAAGACACAGGGCGGCGGAAGCGCCGGCAAGGGCGACAGGGCGGAAGAGCTTCATCGGGAGGTTCTCCTTGGGGGTTGTGAGTGGGTGCGAGCTACTGCTTGTGGCTGTCGACTTCTTTTTGCAACTGCAGAACGGTGCCTGCGTCGGCCGAAGGCAGGTTCCTGAGCGTTTCCGAAAGCCGGCGCGTTTGCTCCCTCAGCATCTGCTCGCCGCTGGGCCCGGTAAACTTCTGCGGATTCACACTCGGGACCGTGTACTCCCGGCTCCACAGGCCGGCGTTCATGCCGGCCATGTTGGCGTGCATTTCCGCCATGGCCACCTGCATTTCGGCATGCATTTGGGCGCTGGAGTAGGTGAAGCCGTCCGAGCCAAAGCCGCCGTACACACCCGAACCGCTGTACGAGTTCCAGCTTTGGTTGCCGCCGGCGCGCTCGCGCGTGATCTTGTGGATAAACGTCAGTTGCCGGGGTTCGACGGTGATGATGGCGGACTCGCGCATGTTGTCGGTGCGGCGGCGCTCGCACACATCGGTCGACTCGCCCTTGAGCGGATGGCTGATGTGCACCGAGCAGTGCCAGTCGCCGGTGTTGAGCTTGTTGCGGAACTCGTCGACGTCGGCGATGTTGTACATGCCGGGCCTGGCGTACGAATACGTGTGCACCACGTTCAGCACCAGGCCGGAGGCCTGGCTGCCGACCTTCGACAGGGTGTCATGATCCATGGTGATTTCCTCGATGTCCGACGCGCCTTTGGCGAACTTTTCCGTGCCGACGAAGAGGTCGTCCTTGATGTTGGCCGTGTTGCTGGTTTGCGCGGAGCCCGTGAGGGTCGCGGCGGCGAGCGCGGCGGTGAGGGTGAGGAGCGTGAGCTTCATAAGGGTTCTCCTGAGGACGACGTGGACCGGTGACGAGCGGGGAAGCAGATTCCTCGGCTTCGCTGCGAAATGACAAACAGGAAAGGCAAGAACAGAAACAAGAAGGCAGAAACGGGAGGCGCAAGACAGAAGGCCAACGGCAGCGCACTTAGTCGAGCGGGATGCCCGCTTGCTCTACCTGCTGGCGAATCTGCTGCAGTGTCCGGTTCTCGATGCGTTCGGCGGCCTGAAACTCACGTTCCGCCCTGACCTGTTGCTGCCGATGCTCCAGATGAACGCCGCCCAGGGTGGCCGAAAGCAACAGCCCGGCGGCCAGCGCTCCGGTACCCCAGGCGCGCGCATGCGGTCCAAGGCGAGGAAACGCGAGCACGCGGCCACCGTTCGACAGCTTGACCAGTCGCGGCCCGGAGCCTTGTGCCGCGCGGGTCTGTTCGGCTTCCGCGGCCAGCGCGAGAAACTTGCGCGCGGTGTCGGCACGCACATCGACACGGCGCAGGGCGCGGGCAAGCTGTTGCTCGAACGGGTCGAGCCGTGTCGAGTCGGGCGTCTGGTGTGTGGTCGGTTTATTCACGGACGTACTCCTTCAACGTAGTGGCGGCCTTGCGGCGCAGTAACTGCAGGCCGCGCTGAAGATGGCTTTTGACGGTGGCGACAGGCTGATTGAGCAGCGCGGCAATCTCATCCGGCAGCATATCTTCCTGGTAGCGCAGAACGATCGCGACCCGCAGCGGCTCGGGCAGCGATTGCAGCAGGTCTTCGAGCCGCGCTTCGACCGCCGGAGGAACCGGGGCGGCGGGACCCGGAGGAGCGAAGTCGGTTTCCAGCCACTCTTCGGCGTCGGTCGCGGGCTGCCGCGCGGCACGGCGCAGGGCGTCGGTGGCCCGATGCACGGCGACGCGGCGCAGCCAGAAACGGATGTGGTCTTCGCTTTCGAGCTTGTGCGCTCCGCGATGCAGCTCCAGAAACACGTCCTGCGCGACTTCTTCGGCCGTCCCGTATTCGCCGGTCACACGCAGGGCGATTGAAAACACCATGCGCTGGTGCTGCTCGATGAGGCGGCGAAATTCAGTGACAGCGAAGGGCATCCTGCGGGTCTCACCTGCCTATACGCTGGAGCGGCAATGGGAGGATGCAGGATTAATGCGCGTGCGCGTGGCTGTGTCCACCCGGGCCGTGGTGGTGGTGCGAGTGGCCGTCGAGCACTTCGGGCTGCGGCGGCGAGCAGCAGCCGTCCACCGTCGGGCAGTCGGTGATTTCCACCTGCAGCGTCGTGTGGTGGATGCCAAAGTGGTCGCGCAACTCGTGGTTCAAGCGGCCCAGCATCGCTTCGCTGGCAAGAAGGTCCATCTCCACCACCTGCACATGGCTGGCAAGCGCATAGCTCTTTGAGCCCAGGCTCCAGATATGCAGATCGTGTACGTTGACCACGCCCTCTACCGCGGTCATGGCGGAACGGATGGCGGCCAGGTTCAACTCGCGGGGCGTGCCTTCCAGCAGGATGTGCAGCGTTTCGCGCACGATGCCGACCGAACTCCACAGGATCATGGCGGCGATGATGAGTGACAGGACCGGATCGATCCATTGCCAGCCGGTCAGCGCAATGCCGAGCCCGCCGAGGATCACCGCGGCGGTCGAGATCGTATCGCCCAGCATATGGAGGAACACGCTGCGAATGTTCACGTCGCCTGAAAACTTCCAAAGCAGCGCAGCGATGCAGCCGTTCATCAGCACACCCGCTGCGGCGACGATCATCATCAGCCGAGGCTGGACAGCCACGGGTTCGGCGAAGCGGTGGATGGCTGCGAGCGCAATCCAGCCGGCAAGCACGGTGAGCGTCAGCGCATTCACAAACGCGGCCAGAACGCCGGCGCGCTGGTAGCCAAAGGTTTTATCGTCGGTGGCGGGACGCGTTTGCAGCCACACGGCCACGAAGCTCAGAAGAAGGGCGAGAAAATCGGACACGTTGTGACCGGCTTCTGAAAGCAGCGCGAGCGAGTGCGCACGCAGGCCCCAGAACAGCGTCGCCGCGATGTACAAGGCGGTAAGCAGAAGTGAAAACTGGAGAATGCGCCGCATGCGGCCGCTGCCCGTGAGCGCTTTCGCCGAGGTCCCTGGTTCCGCCGCGTGTGCGTGATCCGCCATGCTTTTAGTGTAGACCCGCACGGCCTTTGGCGGGTTACCCGGGCGGAAGCGACGGGCGGGTTCCCCGAAGCCAGCGCAGCCCCGTCCAGGTTTCGCTGAGCACGATGCTGTTGCCCGGATTACGCGCGTCGTAGCGCACCTGCACGGGCTCGTCGAGCCGGTGGCTGCCGCGCCGTTCGCCACGGTGCGACATCAGCCGCGACACGTCCTGCGCGCACTCGTACCGCACGCCGGCGATACGGTAACGGTAGACAAGCATTTCGGGCACGGCGGCCGGGTCCTGCTCGCCGTCGAGCGATCGGGCGTCGAGAAGGCTGCCGTCGGTCAGGCGCCCAGTCCGGGTGAGCCACTCGCGCCGCTGACGCTCCCGTTCCTCGGGATCGGGGCTCCGGTGCCGGAGTCCCCACCAAACCCAACCGATGACAGCGGCGGCCCCGGCCAGCACACCGGCGTCCAGACGCGAATGAGCCTCGACGCTGTGAGCGAGAAGGTGAGCATCCAGCAGGTGCGCCAGGTCGCGCCAGGCGATGTGTCGTAAGACAAGCATGTCGTCATGCACCAGAACCATATGACGCTGTCTGGCCGTTTCGCATGTCGCTGGAGCGACTCTTTCGGGGAGGGCGGCGTTTGGCGGACGTCCCTTGTGAGGGGTCGGATTTCAGTTGTGAGTCAGGCAGCCCTGAAAGGTAACGTACAACGTACAACTCAGCCCACCCACTCCACATTCAGGAAGGCGCAGCCCGTTCGGCAGCATCGGTTTACTGCACGATCAGCGTCAAGCCGACGGTGTGGGTCACCCCTGTTGAGACCGCGGTAACGGTCAGGTTGTAGGTTCCTGAGGGCGTCGGCGTCGCTGTGACCCCGGTGCCGGCGGCGGGGATTTCCCGGCCGGAGCCGCAGCCCTGTGTTGCGGTAACCGCAACGGCGAGCAGAAGCGGAAGCAGCCTGCCCGGGCCGCGCCTGCGTCGCGCGAAAAAGAGCCCAGCGGGCAGCAGGCAGGCCAGAAAAATTGTGGCTGCGCGGTTTCCGAGGCGGTCTTCGAAAACGGAGGGCGGCTGCGCGCTGGCGGTTGCCAAACCAGTCTGCACGGTGACGACGATCGACACAGTCGTCCCAAGCGCGGCGTTGGCCGGGCTGGCGAGACAGGTGCTATGCGCGGGAGCTCCCGTGCAGGTGAGAGCGACTGTGCCGCCGAGCGACGCGGCGGAACTCAGCAGCAGAGGGTAGGTCGCAGACGTGCCGCTCGTGACGGTCGCGGTCGTGGCGCCGCTGGGTACCAGCGCAAAGTCGACTCCCGTGCCCGAAAGGACGACGGTCTGCGTGCCTCCGGGGGCGTTGTCGGTAAGCGTAAGAGCGCCTGCCCGGGCGCCTGCCGCCGTGGGGGCGAACACGATCGCCAGCGTGCAGGCCGCGGCGGGTTGCAGGGTGACGGGGCAGGTGGTGGTGGCGAGATGGAAGTCGCCGCCCACAACCGTGCTCGCGACCACGAGCGGAACGCCGCCATTATTGGTGAGCGTCAGGCTTTGCGCGGGCGTGGTAAGCCCCACGCCGGTGGCGGTGAAGGCGAGCCCGCCGACGGGCGTCAGCGACACTCCCGGAGGCGCGACGGCAAAGCCCGACAGCGCCACCGTTTGCGTGCGGAACTGGTCGGCGACGGTGAGCAGGCCGGTCGCCGTGCCGGTCGCAACCGGCACAAAGGCTACCGTGACCGCGCAGGACGCATGCGCGGCAAGCGACGCGCTGCAGGTGTTCGCTGCGGTAAACGGACCGGCCGCGACAGTGGCATTCACCAGCAGCAGGGCGACGTCGCCCGCGTTGGTCAGCGTCACCTGCTGCGTGCCGCTCGCGGAGCCGATCTGCGTGGTCGCGAAGGTGAGCGCCGCGGCGGAAAGGGTATCGGTGGCCGGTGCTTCGCCGTTGCCGGTCAGCGTGGCGGTCTGGGTGCCGGCGTCGTCGGTGAAGACGAGCGTTCCGTTGCGCGCGCCACTGGCGGTGGGTGTAAACGCCACGGCCACCGAGCAGGCCGTTTGCGGCGCGAGCGTGGAGCCGCAGGTGTTGGCCGTCAGGCTGAAGTCGCCGCGAACAACCGGCGCGGCGAGTGCCGACGACGTGCCCCCAGTATTGGCGATCGTCACAATCTGCGATGCCGTGGTCGCGTTGACGACGGTCGCCGCGAAGCTGAGGGCTACCGGCGTCAGCACGAGGGCCGCTGCAGCGGTCGCGCTTCCGGTCAGGGTCGCGGTCGCCTGCCCGCCGGCCACGTTTGCGTAGACGGTCAGCAGACCCGTGCGCGTGCCCGTCGCCGTGGGCGCGAAGATCACCTGCACGGCGCAGGCTGCGCCGACGGCCAGCGTTTTGCCGGCGCAGGTGTCTTGCTCCGTAAAGTCGCCGGTAAGCGAGAGGGTGGTAAACGTGACCGGGGAGTTGCCGTTGCTGGTAATCGTGAACGCCTGCGCGGCTGACTGCGTCGCGACGGCCTGCGCGCCGAAGGTGAGGCTCCCGGGACTGACCGTGATGGCTGGCTGCAGCAGGTTCTGCGCCGTCAGCAGCGGCGTCGACCAAAGGCCGCGGCCATAGGTGCCGGCGCGCAGCAGGCCGCGGCGGCCGTCGCCGGTAAGCAGGTTGGGGGCGGCGGCCAGAGCCGTGACAGGGGCGTTCGGCAGGCCTGTGCCGAGCAGGCTCCAGCAATTTTGCGTTGTGCAGGTGCTCACGGCAGAGGTGGCGTACACGCCGGTGTCGAGCGCGACGTATACCGTGTTGGCGTCGTTTGGGTCGACCAGCAGCGCGTTGGCTGGAGCGTCGGGCAGGTTGGCCGTGAGGTTCAGCCAATGCGCTCCGAAGTCGATTGAGCGATACACATGCGGGGCCGCGGCGGTTGCGCTGCCAAACCCCATGATCGTGGCGTAAACGGTGGCTCCGGTGGCGTCGTGCGGGTCGGGGGTGACGGAGGAAATGTCGAAGCCGTTCGGGTTAAAGACGCCCGCGTTGGCGGTGTCGTTGGTGACCTTGCCGAGCGCGGCGTCGGTCCAGGCGGTGGTTCCGGTGGCGGTCGCGCCGGCCGTGGTCACAAATACGTGCCCGCCCACGCTGCTGCCGCCGCCGTCCAGCGTGCCGGCCATGCCGGCGTACAGCACCGTGGAGCCGGCATTGCCCGACATCGCGGACGCCGCCGCCGGTCCCCCCGCGCCCACGCTGCGAACCAGCGCGCTCGTTGCGCTGCAAGGATTTGTGCCGCCGCCGAAAGGCTTGCTCAGGGCGTTCGCCGCGCTCCAGCCGGCGCCGTTGGCCGGCCCGCGCCACACGCGGCAGGTGCCGGTCAGCAGGTTCGTCGTCAGCGCCGGGTCGAGCAGGGCGGGAGCGTCGAGAGCGGCGGCGTCGCCCGCCACCTGCGTCAGGCCGACCGACGCCGTCCCGGAGAAACTGCCCGCCGCCGTGCATCCGGGGCCCAGCATGCATTGCCGGAAGTTGACCCCCGCGCCAATGGCCGCGATCCAGTCGGCCGGGGTGTTCGGATCAAGCAGCGGATAGCCGCCTTCACCGGCTGAAAGCTGCGTCCACGGCGTGCGGCCGGCGAGCGCGGCAGACGCCGTGGAGGTGGCGGCCGAGCCGTTTTCCGCCAGTCCGGCGAGCAGCGTGTCGGGGTCGGTGGGGTGCTCGGCAAAACCGGTGATTTCAGCAAGCGACCCCAGGGCGCCGTTCAGGTTGTTGAAGTGCGCGGCGTCGGTGCCGGCGCAAGCGGAGCCGGTTTCGGCGATACCGTCCGGCGAGCGCCACAGGCCGCCGTCGTTGCCGATGAAGACGAGGGGCCCGCTGGCCGCGGCAAAGAGGGCTAGCGCATGTTGCGCGGGCGCGACCCCTGCCGGAGCGGCGCATCCATTC
>CALMON010000110.1 GCA_937871785.1 uncultured Granulicella sp. | reverse complement strand
CGCCGCCGACCAGCCACGGGCACATGCGTTTTCGGCGCCAGCGCCGGGCGGCGCGGTTTGTCGCGGCGAGCTGCGCGGTGTTGATCGCGATGGCGCTGTTTCTGCTGGCTCCACATACTCCGCCGAGCGCGACGAGCTTTGCGTTCTGGATCGACATGCTGTTGCTGTTGGAACTTGGCGGGATTGTGTACTGGCTCGGGGTGCAAGGGGGGCTTGCGGAGTAGCGGCGGAGCAACGGAAATAGTGAGTTCAGCGGCGGAAAAGCATCTGGGTCGTCGCGCGGCGCATCCCAACGGGCAGAGGAAATTGCCAATGCGAGTTGCGAATCTTGTACGTCCCCTGGCCTTTGCTGCCGCCCTTGCAATGAGTTCTGCCGTATTTGCTCAGGCGACCACGGCGCCCAGCCCGGCACCGCCTCCGGGAACAGTTCCCGTCACGTCGCAAACGCCCGCCGCCGGCACACAGGACACCACCACGACTTCCGCCATGACCAAGGAAGAGCGTAAGGAGCAGAAGAAGACGCAGAAGGCGACGGAAAAGTCGGCGAATGAGGGTGCAAAATCGGCCAAGGAGAATGCGAAAGCCGTGAAGCACGCCGACAAATCGACCGACGCTGCGGAAAAGGCAAACAGCACGAAGCCGCAGTAAGCAGCTCAAGCCGTTTTCAGGGACATGCACAATTTGCCGTTGTCTTTGCTTGCGGATAGGTCTGTGCTTTAGACATCAAGAGGAGGCGATGCACCGGGCTTTATAGCCTCGGGAACTCGGCACCCCGAATAGCGATAGGGAAGCTGCCCTATGCCTTCTCCGCCAGGTAGGTGCGGGT
This sequence comes from uncultured Granulicella sp., assembly GCA_937871785.1. Lineage (GTDB taxonomy): Bacteria > Acidobacteriota > Terriglobia > Terriglobales > Acidobacteriaceae > Granulicella. The sequence goes on along the minus strand of CALMON010000110.1, from coordinate 15,236 downwards.
GTAGTCCAGGTAATTTGCGGCATACATGCGAATAAGGGCAAGATCTTCATCTGTTGTCGCGCGGCGGACTTTTCCGGGAACTCCGGCGACCAGGGACCGAGGCGGAATGAGGGTGTGCTCCGGAATGACTGTGCCGGCCGCGAGAATCGACCCCGCCCCGATGTGGGCGTCGTTGAGCACGACCGCTCCGATGCCGATCAGAACGTCGTCTTCGACCACGCAGCCGTGCACCGTCGCGTTGTGGCCAATGGTGACGCCGTTGCCCACGATCACCGGATAAAGATGCCGCATACCGTGCAGCACGGCGCAGTCCTGTATGTTGGAGCCGGTGCCGATGCGGATCGAGTGGACATCGCCCCGTAGAACCGCGTTCATCCAGACGCTGGAATGCTCACCAAGAGTCACGTCGCCGAGAACCTGGGCGGACATGTCCACGTAAGCGGAAGCTGGGACAACGGGGAAGGCGCGGCCAAACGAGCGGATCATGCGTTTGAGTGTATCTGGACAGCTCAACCGAGAGGGTTGAGTTTGTCCGTGGGCGCCCGTGTATCGACTCCGCAGAAAAAAGTTTCAAATCGCCGCTGCGCGCGAAAGTTCAAGGTATATGGTTAAGTTACCCAGTTGGGGAAGTTTGGAGGTGTATACCTCTTGGCAGAAGTTCGAGTCCAGGAAGGTGAGCCGCTCGAGAATGCATTGCGCCGTTTCAAACGCAAAGTGCAGACCGAGGACATCATCAAGGAAGTAAAGCGTCACTCTTTTTACCTGAAGCCGGGTGAAAAGAAGCGCGTGAAGGAAGCGTTGGCGCGCAAGCGCAACCGCAAAAAGGTTCGCAAGGAACAGGATTAGTTCCTGGCGCAAAACAGAACGAGAAGGAAGCCGGACGGGAAGTTCCACTCGCCCGTCCGGCGTACGACATCTCTGACGCAGCCCACGGAGGGCGCGACAGGGCGGGCCCCCGCAGGAAAGGTTACACAGGCGTGAAGCGTTGCGGGAGGAACGGCGGTCAGCCGGACTCTATGCTAGGTCTTCATCCCCATCCCCAAAAAACGGGAGAGGCCACCATGGAATTTCAAGACAGGTTGTTGAAGTGTTCCGACTGCCACACTGAGTTCGTCTTTACTGCCGGCGAACAGCTATTTTTTTCCGAAAAGCAGTTCAAAAACGACCCTAAACGCTGCAAGCTCTGCAAGGCCAAGCGTGCCGGCCTGGGCCGCGTCACAACGGGCGCGACAGCCGCTGCCGTAATGGCGCTGCCGCTTTCACGCACCGAAACACGGACAGACTGCTCTGCCTGTGGCATTGAAACGACGGTTCCGTTCCGTCCCACGCAGGGACGGCCGGTGCTGTGCCGGTCGTGCTTCGGAATGAAGCGCGTCCCTTCGGCCGTTACGGCTGTGGTGGCGATGGACTCGGTTTCCGAGCAGGTAGCGGCTGCGACCGCGGCTCTTCATGCCATGGGAGCGGACGTCGGCGCGGATTTCGGCGGGGCGCAGACAGCACCCGAGCATACGTTGGCGATGATCGAGGCGAGCCCCGCGGAGATCTTTACCGACGGCGCTTCTACCCCGGCCGCGGAGCTACTCGCAGCGACGGTCGCACTCGACTCATAACGACGAAACCCCAACCGTTATGGATGCGACTCCCGTCGACAGGCTGGCCGATGATGCTCCGGCTACCAACGCCCTGGTGCGTGGCCGCCGCCTTCTCGGCGACTTCGAACTCCTGCACTGCACCGACGGCACTTACCGCCTGGATGGTGGTGCCATGTTCGGCGTCGTGCCGAAAACTCTCTGGTCCAGGCGCATCGCCGCGGATGAGAACAACACCATCCTGCTGGGCCTGAACACGACGGTGGTCCGCACCGGGAGGCATGTGGTGCTGATCGAAACCGGCATCGGCAACAAGCAGCCCGCAAAGCTGCGGGCGATCCACGGAAATCAGGAACTGCTGCCGGCCTCGCTGGCCGCGGCCGGGGTGCGTGCTGAGGAAGTGACGCACGTTCTCAACACCCACCTGCATTTCGACCATTGCGGCTGGAATACGAATCTGCTGCCCGATGGGCGCAGCGTGCCGACCTTTCCGAATGCGCGCTATTTTGCCGCCGCCGGGGAGGTGGCGCATGGGCGGCTGCAACTGGAGCGCGACGCCGTCAGCTATCTTGCGGCGAATTACGATCCGCTGATCGCGAGCGGTCAGCTGACCCTGCTCGACGTGGATGGACTGGGCGGGTTTACGCCGGGAGACTCGCGGCTGCGGGTGCCTGAAGGCAGGAACGCGTCGCCGATTCAGACCGAGGCGGAAATCGTTCCGGGGATCACGGTGGAGCGGTTCCCGGGGCATACAGCGTCCATGCTGGGCGTGCACATCCGCTCCGGCGGCGAGCGCGCCTGCTACATCGGCGATCTCGTGCCGACGCACCACCACCTGGACGCGACCTGGGTGATGGGCTACGACCTTGACCCGCTGCGCTCGATCGTGGAGCGGAAGCGATTTCTGGACTGGGCCGTGCGGGAGGACATTCTGGTGCTTTTTACGCACGACCACGAGATGCCTGCGGCCCGCGTCCGGTGGAACGACCAAGGCAAGCCCGTTGTAGCGTAGAGCGCTTCGCTCAGGCGTTTTCGGTGAACACGCCTTCGACGGCAGTGAGGGCTGCGGCTGCGGGTAGCGTGACGCGCATGGTGGTGCCGCGACGGGCGCCGCGCGTGGCCGAACGCACCTGCAGGGTGCCGCCGTGCTCTTCGATGATGCCGCGCGTGACCCACAGGCCGAGACCCGTGCCGCGTTCGCCTTTGGTTGTGAAGAACGGTTCAAAGATAGACGCGAAGTTTTCCTGCGGGATGCCGTGACCGGAGTCTCCGATGGTGACCACCGCGCAGTCGTTGCGGACATGCCCGCGAATCACGATGCGCCCGCCGCTCGACTCCATCGCTTCCAGCGCGTTGCCCACGATATTGGCGAAAACCTGGCGCAGCGATGGGTCGAAGCGGATGTCGCGCGTGTCGACGCCGAGCACGGTGACGAGGTCTACATTATGCTGGCGGGCGCGCGACGCGAAAAGCTGGACGACTTCTTCAAGCAGCGAATGAAGGTCCAGCGTGCGGCCCGGAACTTTGCGGTAAAAACTGAGCGTGGAGCGCGTTATGTAGCCGACGCGGTCGAGCTCGCGGGCGCCGATCTCGATCAGGTCGCGGGTCTCGGGCGCGAGGTCTTCCTGCGTGCCGAGGATGAAGAAAATATTTGTCAGGGCTTCAAGCGGGTTGTTGATTTCATGCGCCAGCGTGTTGGCCATGCGGCCGCCGGCGGCCAGCCGCTCGGAGTTGATGAGGCGCGTCATCAACTCGCTGGTTTCGCGCTCGGCGGCCTTGCGCGCGGAAATATCTTCAATCACCCAGAGCACGGTCGAATCCGCATCGGCGGTGCCGTGGCGAAGCCGCGAGCAGGTAAGCTGCGCGGGAAAGGTTTCGCCGGTGGAGCGCAGCAGCATCAGCTCGGCGCGGTAGCCGGGGCTTTTGCCGGAAAGCACGGTTTCGAGGTCGGCCGCGTTTCGTTCGCGCTGCGAGGCAAGAATGAAGTCCTGCAGATGCAGATTGAGGAGCTGCTTTTCCGTTCCGCCGAGCATGGTGGCGAGCAATTGGTTGACGAGCAGGAAATGCCCGTCGTTCGAGGTATGCGCCATGCCGACCGCGGCCTGGTTGAAGGTGGCGGAAAAGCGCTGCTGCGCCAGCCGCAGGGCGAACTCGGTGGCGACGCGCTCGCGGCGTCGACCGGCGTCGGCGAGCTCGCGTTCGATGGCGGGCAAAAGCCGTTCGAGGTGGCCTTTGAGGATGTAGTCGTGCGCACCGGCGCGCATGGCGTCAACGGCCGACACCTCGTCGATGGTTCCGGAAACGATGATGAACGGGAGGTCGTGGCCGCTGCCCTGGAGAATGCGCAGGGCGTCGCGCGCGCCGAAGCTGGGCAGGGTGTAGTCGGCGATCACGAGGTCCCAGGCGGATTCGCCGCCGGCCCCGCTCCCAAGCGCATCGTGCAGCTCGTCGGCCGTTTGCACCTGGCGCGACGACACGGCAAAGCCGGCGCGGCCGAGGTGGCGGCGCAGCAGAAGCGCGTCTTCGTCGTAGTCCTCAATGATGAGGACGCGCAGCGGACGCGCGCTTTCGGACTGCGGGCTTACTGGTTCGGCGGGCATTGATTGAGCAGCAGCCAGTACATGCCGAGCTGCTTGGTAGCCTCGGCGAAATCGGTGAAGTTGACGGGCTTGCGAATGTAGCTGTTCACGCCCAGGCGATAGCTGGAAACGATGTCGCGCTCTTCGTCCGACGAGGTGAGCACAACAACCGGGATGATCGCTGTCTTGTCGGCGGCGCGGATCGAACGCAAAACGTCGAGCCCTTCCACCTTGGGCAGCTTCAGGTCGAGCAGGATGAGCTGCGGCATGGGCTTGCTGCCGGCGGCGGCCGCGGTCATGTAGTCGATCGCTTCGGCGCCGTCGCGGGCCACGGTAATTTCATTGGCCACGTTGGCTTTGCGCAGAGCGCGCATGGCCAGAGCTTCGTGGTCCGGATCGTCTTCTACCAAAAGAATCATTTTATGCCCCGGTTCCCGGACGGCGGGTTCCTTGAAGTCGGTGTTCACGCTGGTTGCCTGCACCTTGCCTCCAGTCAGGCTTCTAAAGTGAAGTAAAACGTTGCGCCCTGGCCGATGCCGCTTTCTGCGCGAATGTCGCCGTGGTGGCGGCGGATGACACGCGAAACGGTAGCGAGTCCGATGCCGGAGCCCTTGAAGTCGCGATCTCCGTGAAGCCGTTGAAATGCGGTGAAGAGCCGATCGACATACTGCATGTCGAAACCTGCACCGTTGTCTCGAATGAAGTATACGGTGTGGCCGTTCTCGTTGCTACAACCGAACTCAATGCGGGCGTTTTCGGTCTTGGACGTGAACTTGTAAGCGTTGCCGATGAGATTTTCAAAAGTGACGCGCATCAGGCCGCGGTCGGCCTGTGCGTAGCAGTCCGGCACGGCGGTGAAGGTAACCTGCCGGTCGGGGTTCCCGCCGTGGATTTCTCCGAAAATCAGCGTCGCGAGCGAACTCATGTCGACTTTTTCGCGCAGCACTTCGCCGCGGGTGACGCGCGAAAGCTGCAGCAGCGCGTCGATCAGCGAACCCATGCGCTGCACGCCGTTGCGGACGCGCTTGATGTAGTCGCGGCCTTCCTCATTGAGCTTGTCGGCAAAATCCTCTTCCAGTGCCAGCGAAAATCCGTCGATGGTGCGCAGCGGCGCGCGCAAATCGTGCGAAACCGAGTAGCTGAAGGCTTCAAGTTCCTTGTTCGAGACTTCCAGCTCGCGGGTGCGCTGCTGCACACGGCTTTCGAGCGCGGCGTTCAGCCCCTGCAGCTCGCCGTTGAGCGTATCAACCTGCGCGGCGGAGTCCATCGCGCGAAGCTGGTCGCGCTTGGCCTGCATCAGGTAGCGGAACGCCGCCAGCAGCAGGATGAGATCAAGCAGGCTCGCAGTGGCGAATGCGATCGCCACGTTGCGTCGGGCGGCATTGGTTTCGCGTGTGCGGTCCACTTCGAGCCGCTGCTCTTCGCCCTCGATCTGCAGGATGACATACTTGACGCTGGGGCCCTCGTCGGGGCTTTCGCGCAGGGCGAAGCGCAGGGTGTCGGAGCCGAGCAAGCCGTCTTTGTGGCCGCGGCTCATCGCCATGGCGGCGTCAAGAGCGCTTAGCTTGGCGTTGATCCGCGTACGCAGGAACGCGATGCGGGCCTGTTGCGAGGCATTGTCGACGGTAAGGCTTGAGACGTGGTTGACGCCGTCCGCCACGGCCCTGGTTGCGGCCTCGTAGCGCGCGGAAAATTGAGGATCGCCCGTCAGCAGGTACGCGCGTGTGGCGCTGTTGGCGGAGCTCATCTGCAGGTTCAGGTCTTCGGCCGCGGCCAGCACCTCAAGCGTATGAGAAAGCCACTTTTGCGCGCTCAACAAGGTGCCGAGAGCACTCGTGGCCGCCCATGTGTTGAGCAGAACCAGCAACAGGGCCGCGAGCATGGCGGCGCGGTAGCGGGCTGTGCGGATGCGTTGCATGTTAGCTAACGGTAGCAGAATAGACTCGGCATCCGCCTACCACTTTGCGGGAGGCGAACGCGGAGGGAGCTTACTTTGCGGCCATCTTCAACTGTTCCTGATATTCCTCGTAGGGCCCCTTGTGGTCTGTGATGTGGAAGCTGTTCGGTCCGCCCTCGAAGTGCCAGATGCGGGTACCTGCCTCTTCGATCAGGTCCTGATCGTGCGTGACGAGGAACACCGTTCCCTCGTACTTCTGGATGGCCTGATTGAGCGCATTGATGCTTTCAAGGTCAAGGTGATTCGTCGGCTCGTCAAGCACCAGCACGTTGGGCTTTTGCAGCATGATCTTGCAAAACAGCAGCCGCGCGGCCTCGCCGCCCGAGAGCGCGTCGGTCTTTTTGAGGCCTTCTTCACCCTTGAACAGCATCTGGCCCAGAATGCCGCGGATGTCTTCCTTGGCGGCCTTGGGGTCGTACTGGTGCAGCCAATCCTGCGCGGTCATGCCGAGCCGGATGGAACCTTTGTGGTCCTGCGCGAAGTAGCCGATCTGCACCTCATGGCCCCACTTCACCGAACCGGAATCGATCGACACATCGCTTTCCTCGATACCGGGGCCGTTCGCCAGCAGGGCTTTCAGCAGCGTGGTTTTTCCCTGGCCGTTGCGTCCCATCAGCACAACCTTGTCGCCACGATTGACGCTGGCCGCGAAGTTCTTGATGACGTGCTCGGTTTTGCCGTCGGGCTGCGCGTAGCTCTTGTTGACGTGCTCGAACTCAAGCACATTCTTGCCCGAAGGCCGTTCCATTTTGAATGCGATGAATGGCCGCGCGATGTTGGAGCGCGCAAGGTCGGAGGTCGCAAGCCGCTCAACTTCTTTCTTGCGCGAGTTGACCTGCGACGAGCGTGTTCCGGCCGAAAAACGGGCGATAAAGTCGTTCAATTGCGCGATCTTCTTTTCGCGCTGCTCGTTCTGCGACTCGATGCGGGTGCGGACGCTGGTTTTCTGCAGCACCATGTCGTCGTAGCCGCCGTTGTAGGTGATGATCGTCTCGTAGTCGATGTCCGCGATGTGGGTGCAGACGTTGTTGAGGAAGTGGCGGTCGTGCGAGATGGTGATGACGGTGCCGTCGTAGCGCAGCAGGAAGTCTTCAAGCCAGTGGATCGATTCGAGATCGAGGTAGTTCGTCGGCTCGTCGAGCAGCAGCGCCTGCGGATTGCCGAAGAGCGCCTGCGCGAGCAGAACGCGGACTTTCTGGCCGCCCTGCAGCTCGGACATCTTGCGCTCGTGGAGCTCGTCGGGAATGTCGAGCCCTTGCAGCAGAATGGCAGCGTTGCTTTCGGCTTCGTACCCGTCCTCGTCGCCGACGATGCCTTCAAGCTCGCCCAGGCGTGAGCCATCTTCGTCGGTCATGTCGGGCTTGTTGTAGATGATCTCGCGCTCTTCCATGGCGGCCCACAGCGGCTTGTTGCCCATGATGACGGTGTCGACCACGCGGTAAGCGTCGAATTCATACTGGTCCTGTTTCAGCACGCCGAACTTCTTGGGGCGGACGACGGTGCCTTTTTGCGCGTCGATCTCGCCGGTCAGGACCTTCATAAACGTGGATTTGCCGGCGCCGTTGGGGCCGGTAAGGCCGTAGCGGCGGCCATCGGTAAAGGCGACGGAAACATCTTCAAACAGCAGCTTGGCGCCGTAGCGCATGGTGACACTGGATACGGAAATCATGGTATTGCCCTATTTTACAAGGAATCGGCTCACCTTTGCAGCGCAAGTGTTCGGGTGAGCGGGTATTCTGGCGGAACGCCTATGCGAATTCTGCACATCATCGGAACAGTGAGCCCCGAAGCCGGCGGACCGTCGGAGGTGGTGCGTATGCTGGTGGAGTTTGCGCCGGCGGGAGTCCAGTCGGAGATTGTGTCGGTAGACGCTCCGGGGGCGGACTTCCTGGGCGCATATGGCTGCCCGGTCCACGCGCTGGGGCCGCCGCGAAGCTCATACCAGTACAGCGCCCGGCTGCTGCCGTGGCTGCGGGCCAATGCCGGCCGCTTCGACGGCGTCATCGTGCATGGCCTGTGGACGTACATTGACCTGGTGGCGCGGCGGGCGTTGTCGCGGTTCGGTGGAACGCCCTACGTGGTGTTCGTCCACGGGATGCTGGACCCCTACTTCAAGCGGCGGTTTCCGTTGAAGCACGCGAAGAAGTGGGTGTCATGGGCGCTGGTGGAATACTGGCTGCTGCGCGGGGCTCGGCGAGTGCTGTTTACGACCGCAGTCGAAGAAGAGCTGGCACGCGAAAGCTTCGCGCTGTGGCGCTGGAAGCCGCTGGTCGTGCCGCTGGGAGCGGATGCTGCGGCGCCCGACACGCCGGAAGCGCGGGAAGGCTTTTTTGCGCTTTGCCCGGAGGTGCGAGGGGCGCGGTTCCTGCTGTTCCTGGGGCGCATTCATCCGAAAAAAGGCTGCGATCTGCTGGTCGAGGCGTTTGGCCGTCAGGCATCGGGGAACGCGGACTTGCATCTGGTGATGGCCGGCCCGTATACGCCGGAGTGGCAGGCGGAGCTGGCGGCGTCCGCGGCGAAAGCGGGAGTGGCCGAGCGCGTGCTTTGGCCGGGGATGCTGGCCGGCGCGGCCAAGGCCGGGGCGTTCGCGGCGTGCGAGGCTTTTGTGCTGCCGTCGCATCAGGAGAATTTCGGCATCGCGGTGGTGGAAGCGATGGCGGCGGGCCGTCCGGTGTTGCTTTCAGACAAGATCAACATCGCCGCGGAGATTGCCGCGGATGGCAGCGGCTTCGTCGAGAGCGACACGCTGGACGGGACGGTGCGGCTGCTCGAGCGCTGGACGGCCCTGAACGCGGCGGAGCGGGAAGCGATGGGCAAACGGGCCTCGGCGACCTTTGATGCCCGCTACAACATGCGGCGGAATACGGCGGCGATTCTGGCGGTATTCGAGGGGTAGGGCAGTTCCGCGAGGCAGAGCTGTCCACGTCGGAATACGCCCATCGCCATTGTCGTTGTTCCCGATAGGTCTGGGCTTCAGCCCAGACAGCAGAATGTAGCGATGAACCGGGCTTTAACCCCAGGTCTCGCCGCCCCGAATAGCGATACATCCAGCTTCAGGAAATCGCTTCCAGACTCTTTGTTGTGAGTTCGAACTCGCCACGATATGAATCGCGCCTTTAGCGCTTTAGCTGTGCTTGCCCCGGTTCCCTTGGGCTTCGCCCCCAGGCTGGTGGGAGCCGGGCCTTCGGCCTGAACGGGAACGCTATCTCCCGGGAAAACAAGGTCGGGTCTTCAGCGATCGGTTTTCAGTCATGAGCTACCGGTTCCGGCCGTTCAGTGTCCTCGTCTTCAGGCCGCGGGCTTATCTCTCCGCGGCCCTTTTTCGGTCGGGAAAACGATGCGAATCCCCCCGTAAACACAAGCGATATCGACCCCGATATCAAATCGAGGATAAATCCATTCCGGCCGGGAAACCCTGACTACCAGGTCGGGCGACCGCCGCATCTTCCCCTCCACGCGAACCACCTGCGCGATCCGCGGTCGACGATCTTGCCAAGCCAGACAAGCGCCAACGCGGTGTAACCTGCAGCACTTTTGGAGGGGCTTCCCATGCGCACCACAGCTTGTCTGACGGTCTCGTTTGATCCCGATTCGAACACCCCGCACCCTGCGTTTTCTTCTGCCGAACGCGCCAGTCTTCCGGCCGCTCGAAGTTTCGCCCTCCTGCAGGCCTTTGCCCTGCTCACGCTGTTACTGTTTGCCGCTCTGGCTGTCTTTGGTTGCGGCGGCGGCTATCCCGGGCTCGGCATCGCCAGCCTCACGTCGTCGGCCGCGACGATCGACGCCGGTCAGACCGTCGCCATCAGCGCGACCCTGAACGGCAACGTTCCCACCGCGTGGACGATCGTCAGCGCGAACTGCAGCCCCGCCGGCTGCGGCACGCTTTCCGCCAACAGCGGCAACGCCACCACCTACACCGCGCCCGCGCCGCTGGCCGGCCCCATTCAGGTCGTGGTGCAGGACGCGGTTTCCGGCACGCCGAACGCGAAGACGGTCACGATTACCGTGAACCCCGACCCGGCCATTTCCGGCACGCCGCCTTCCGGCACCGTCGGCCAGGCGTATTCCACCAAACTCACGGCCGCCGGCGGAACCGGCGCGCTGACGCTCTCGCTCGCCGGCGGCTCGCTGCCCGCGGGTCTCACATTCAACGCCGCCACCGGCGTCATTTCCGGCACGCCCACCACGACCGGAACCTACAATGTTGTGGCGCAGGTGGTCGACGCCAGCGCGACGCCCTTTAAAGCCAGCGCGAGTGAAACGATCGTCATCACCGCTCCCGGCGCGGCGCTCACGTTCCTTGGCGGCAACCCGCCTTCCGGCACCGTAGGCACGGCGTATGCGACCGTTCTGACCGCTTCCGGCGGCACGCAGCCCTACACGTTCACCGTCGCTTCAGGCGCACTGCCTCCGGGTCTCGCGCTCGCTCCGGCGACCGGTTTGATCGCCGGCACCCCCACCGCCGCGGGCACCTACACCTTTACCGCGCAGGTGGCGGATGCGGCCGGCTCCAAGGCCACCGCGGCCTTCAGCATCACGGTCGTCGCCGCCGGCTCAAACCCCACGCCAATCGCCATCACGGTCGGCACGCTGCCTGGTGGCACCGTCAACATCCCGTATACGGCTACCATCGGCGTCACCGGAGGCACCGCACCGTATAGCTGCGCGATCGTTTCCGGCACGCTGCAAGCTGGCCTGACGCTTGGAGCCAACTGCGTCGTGAGCGGAACGCCCACGGTTGCCGGCACAGCCAGCCTCGTGGTCAAGGCGACCGACTCCACCAACCCGGCCCAAACCACCACCGCGCCGGTAAGCCTCACCATTGCTCCCGCGGCCACGGTTACGCTGACCCTGACGACCGGAACGCTGCCGAACGGCACCGTCGGCACGGCGTACAGCTCGACCATCGGCGTCAGCGCGGGAACCGGGCCGTATAGCTGCACGGTCACCTCCGGCACGCTGCCCGCGGGGCTGACGCTGGGGGCCAACTGCTTCGTCGGCGGAACCCCAACAGCCGCCGGTACGGCGAACCTCGTTGTCAAGGCGACGGACTCCGCCAACCCGCAGAACACGGGCAGCGGACCGGTCAGCCTTACGATCGTTGCGGCTCCAGTCACTTTGACGATCGCGACGGGGACGCTGCCGAACGGCGTTGTCGGCACGGCATATAGCTCAACCATCGGCGTCACCGGAGGCAGCGCGCCGTATAGCTGCACGGTCACCAGCGGCACGCTGCCCGCCGGTCTCGCGCTGGGGGCCAACTGCCTCGTCAGCGGAACCCCGACAGCCGCCGGTACGGCCAACCTCGTCGTCAAAGCGACGGATTCGACCAGCCCGCAGAACACCGGCAGCGGACCGGTGAGCGTCACCATCACAGCGGCCCCGGCCACGCTGGTCATCAACGCTCCGCCCAGCGGTACCGTGGGCACGGTGTATGACGGCGCCCTCCCCGTAACCGGCGGCACCGGTCCCTACACCTGCGTGCTGGTTTCGGGAACGCTCGAGGCCGGCCTCACGCTGGGCTCCAACTGCCATGTGACAGGAACGCCCACTGCCAGCGGCGCGTCCACCATCAACGTCAAGGCCACCGACTCCGCTTCGCCCACCAACACCAACACGGGCGCGGTGATCGTCACCATCAACCCGGCGGCCGTCACGCTCCTTCCCGGGAACCCCCCGCCGGCAACCATCGGCACCGTGTATAGCGGCACGATTCCCGTGACCGGCGGCACCGGGCCCTACACCTGCCCGCTCCACAGCGGCACCGTACCCGCCGGCCTGACCCTGAACGCAAACTGCACCCTGACCGGAACCCCCACGGGAACCGCCGGGTCCACGACGCTTTCGGTAACAGCTACGGATTCCGCCAACCCCAAAAACACCGGCACCGGACCGGTCGTCGTCACAACCAACCCGGCGGCGCTGACTATCGCTCCCGGTTCGCTGCCTAATGGAACCGTAGGCGTGGTCTACAGTTCGCCGATCGGCGTGGCCGGCGGCACGGCCCCGTATACCTGCACGGTCACCTCCGGCGCGCTGCCGGCCGGCCTCACGCTCGGCGCGGGCTGCCTGGTCAGCGGCACTCCCACTGCCGCCGGCACGGTTACCCTCGGGGTCAAGGCCACCGACTCCGCCAACCCGCAGGCAAGCGGCAGCGGCACGGTCAACCTCACCATCAACCCCAGCCCGCTCGCCGTCGGCAATCCTCCGCCAGCGACGGTCGGCACACCCTACACCGGGACGATCCCCGTCACCGGAGGCACCGGCCCCTACACCTGCACCCTGGCCGGCGGAACGCTGCCTGTGGGGCTTTCGCTCAACACCAACTGCACCGTCACCGGCACGCCCCAGGGACCGGCCGGCACAGCGCCCATCATCGTTGGGGTTGGCGACAGCAGCAACCCCAAGAACACCACCACCGCTCCCGTCACCATCACCACCAACCCGGCGGCGCTTACCATCGCTCCCGGCTCGCTGCCGGCGGGAACCGTAGGCACCCCCTATAGCTCGCCTATCGGCGTCACCGGAGGCACGGCACCCTACACCTGCACTCTCACCTCGGGCACGCTGCCTGCCGGGCTCACACTCGGCGCGGGCTGCCTGGTCAGCGGAACGCCGACAGCCGCCGGCACGGTGACGCTCGGCGTCAAGGCAACCGACTCCGCCAACCCGCAGGCCGCGGGCACCGGCACGGTCAACCTCACCATCAACCCGGCGCCCCTCACGCTCACGCTCGGCAACCCGCCTGCGGGAACGGCCGGCACGCCCTACACCGGCACGGTGCCCGTCACAGGCGGCACCGGGCCTTACACCTGCGCGCTGGTCAGCGGAACGCTCGAGGCCGGCCTTACGCTCAACGCAAACTGCACGATCACCGGAACCGCCACTGCTGCCGGCACCTCCACCGTTGTGGTGAAGGCGACCGACGCGTCCTCGCCAGCCAACACCAGCACGGGCAGCGTGGCCGTCACCATCAACCCGGCTCCGGTGCTCACTTTGGGCAACCCGCCTGCGGCGACCATCGGCACACCGTATACCGGAACCGTCCCCGTCACTGGGGGAACGGCTCCTTACACCTGCAACCTGGCGGGCGGAACGCTTCCGGCAGGCTTGACGCTCAACGCGAACTGCACCGTCACCGGAACCCCCACGGGAACCGCCGGCAGTACCTCGATCATGGTCACAGCGACAGATTCGAGCAGCCCGACCGTCACCACCACGGCGCCCGTAGTCATCACCACCACCCCGCCGGCGGCGCTGGCCTTTAGCGGCGCGCTGCCCAACGCGACCGTTAACGTCCCCTACTCGCAAACCCTGCAGGCTACCGGAGGCGTAGGCCCTTACACCTACGCAGTCACCGCCGGTGCGCTTCCCGCAGGCCTCACCCTGTCCACCGCTGGCGTCGTCAGCGGCACACCCACTACGCCCGGAGCCACGGCCTTCACCGTCACTGCCACCGACAGCGAAGCTACTCCGCAAACCGCGCCCCTGCCGCTCACGCTGCTGGTCGTCTACGCCACCAACGCGCAGTCGCCCCTGCTGAACGGCCCCTACGCCTTCCTCTTCCAGGGCTACGACGACGTCGTCGCCGGAGTGCTTTCCTACCAGACCGCAACCATCGGCAGCTTCACCGCCGACGGCACCGGGGCGGTTACGGCAGGCGAGCAGGACAGCAACCACCAGGGCTCGAACCCCACCACAACCACCGTGCCCACGACCAAGCTGCTCGGCACCTACACCCTGGGCGCCGACCTGCGCGGCACCCTTACCCTCACCACCTTCAACGCGGACGGCAGCACCGGCCGCACCACCACCTACGCCATCTCGGTTAAAGCCCCGGTCGCTCCCGCCACCACGGCGGCGCGCGGCAGCCTGATCGAATTCGACAACGACAAGCTGGTCGGCACGCGCGGTTCGGGCACGTTCCTCGCGCAAACCGCCTCGGCCTTTACCGCCGGCCTTACCGGCAACTACGCCTTCGGCATCACGGGCGACACCCCTTGCCTGCCGGCCTGCACGATCGGCGTCATCGCCGGTCCCGCAGCCGCGGTGGGGCAGTTCACCACCGCCGCCGGAGCGATCTCGAACGGCACCGGCGATTCCAACGTCGCGTCCACCCACTTCGCCAACTCCGCCCTCAGCGGCACCTACGCCGCAGCCGACACCAACGGCCGCGTGCAAATGTCGCTGACCACCTCCAACGTGCCGCTCGGCGTGTACCCCTCGGACTTCGCGGTGTACATGGTGAGCGCGAACCAGGCTTTCGTGATGTCGACCGACAAGCACTCGGCTTACATCCTGCTGGCCGGTTCGGCCACCTCGCAAAACACGACGGCCTTTGCCGCCGCCTCGCTCACCGGACCGTTCGTCGGCTATGAGAACTCCCCCACCAACCCCGGCCTTGTCGGCACCACGCTGCAGAACGTCCTGAACCTTTCCACGGCGACGATCTTCCGCGGTACGGCCAACGGCGCCGGCACCTGCACCACCACCAACGTCGACCAGGGCGGCGTCACCGGCCTGGTCAACGGCCTCACCGGGCTCGGCAGCGGCGCTCCGGTCATCAACGCTCTGCTCGGCACGTACGCTTCCACTGGCAACAGCAACTGCACGGTGGCCGCGAGCGGACGCGCCGTGCTCAACTACCCCGTCCCCAACACGGCACTCAGCACCACGCTCCTGCTGCTCAACCTGCCGGTTGTGCCGCCCGCGCCCCGTGTCGCGTACCTTACCTCCGCCAACAACGGTTACTTCCTCGAAACCGGCTACGCAGGCCTTGGCTACCTCGAAGCCCAGACCGGCGCGCCCTTCACCACCGCCACGCTGAAAGGAACCTTCGTCTACGGCACCACCCCCGCGGCCTCGCTCGCCAGCACCAACGCCTCAGGCGTCTTTACCGCGGACGGCGCCGGCAACGCGACCACAACGCTCGATGAAAACGTGGGAGTCGGCACGGTCAACGCGCTTGAGGTAGGCGTTGGCGGCAACTTCACCTACGTGCTCACCGACCCCACCGCAGGCCGCTTCCTCCTTGGTACCTCCACCGTGATCTACGCGATTTCGCCCAGCCGCTTCGTGCTGCTGGATACGAACGCGACGACCACATCGCCG
>CALMON010000109.1 GCA_937871785.1 uncultured Granulicella sp. | reverse complement strand
GCGAATCAGCTACCTGCGTCCAATACAATGTTCAGAAGGAAGCGTTGCGTGTTGCGCAAGTGAGGTTCTATGGAACTGCAGCAACTACGGTACTTTCGTGTGGCGGCCGAGACACAGCACGTCACGAAAGCTGCTGAGAAGCTATTTGTTTCACAATCGGCCGTAAGCCGCGCTATCACACAGCTGGAAGAAGAGCTTGGAGTGGCTCTCTTCCATCGACAGGGTCGCTCCATTCTTTTGTCTGCTTCCGGCAAACAGTTCCTAGCAGCAATCACGCAGGTACAAAACGCGCTCGATTGCGCCGTCAGGGCTGTGAAAGAAACCACCGACGCAGAAACAGGCACCGTGGTTTGCGGTTTTCTGGGGTCTCTCGGTGCAGAAATGGTTCCTCGCCTCGTCGAGTCTTACCGCCGCGTCTGGCCTAAGGTCCAGTTCACGTTGATCCAACGATCTGGCGAGGCTTTACTCTCTTCGCTGCTCGAGGGCTCGATCGATCTTTGCCTTTCCAGTCCGGGAGTGTTCGACAATGTGGCTTTGACGTGGCATCACCTTTTGGATGAGGTGCTCGTCATGGCTGTTCCGAAAGCGCACCGGCTCGCAACACGTAAAACCGTTGCCCTTAAAGATTTCCGCGAAGATCCATTCCTTGCGCTAAGCGCGGGACGCACCCTACGGGCCATCTTCGACAAAGCTTGTCAGGCCGCTGAGGTCGAGCCCAAAATTGCATTTGAGGCGATGGACCTGACCACCCTGCGTGGTATGGCCGCTGCAGGTTTAGGAGTTGCTCTCTTGACACCGTCAAGCTCTCGTTACAAAGGTCTGGTTGAGCTGGAACTGTCCAAACCCAAGCCGGTGCGTTCGATCGCTATCGCCCATGTGACAGACCGATATCTGCCCCCTTGTGCGGAGAACTTCCTGCTCTTCGCTGAGAAATTCTTTGCCGATAGCCGGTCGTCGACTTCCAGGCAATAGTGTTTGCGAAACGCACCTGAGTTGGAGTGAAGGTATCGTTCATGGAACGCCCCACATCTTCTTAAAAGAATGTGGGGCGAGTGATAGCAAACGGCAAGAGCTAAACGACGCTAGCTTAGAGCAGCTTGAGCTCAAACTGCTGATGCCCGGAAAGAACGAGCTGACCCTTTTGGTTGTAGATGACGATAGCCATGAGCACATGGCCTTTGCCGCCCTCTTTCTTGAGCTCCTGGATTTCCAGGGCGGGATACATGGTGTCACCGACATAGGTGTCCTGGCCGAACTGGCAGGAAACGCCCTTCAGGCCGGCAATGGACTCGCCCACATAGTGCGTGAAGAGCGAAGCGCCCGGAGCGGTCATGGCAAGCAGTTGGAAAGGCTGGATCAGCATAGTTGGCATGTTGTGCGCCTGAGCGTAGAAGGCGTTGTAATGCCGGGGGTGAGTGTCAGCTGAGACAGCCTGAAACTCGGAAGTATGTGCATCGGTGAGTGTCCGGCTCGGGCAACGGAATACATCACCTACCTTGAGGTCGTCGAAGGTCTTAGCTGGCACAATAAGCCACTTGGCTGGATCGAAGTGATCTCCCCCAAATACGTTCTTAGTGCCTTCGGGAATCTGCTGCGTCTGTTCTGCCATGCTCGTTTCTCCTTTTGATCTGTCCTTCGTGGATCCTTCGCCGGTTCTGGCCGGTGAAGAAACTTCCGCTGCGCTCACATTGGCGGCAAAGGCCGCTGTGCCGGCAACGAGTACGCTCTGATGAATAAAGTGTCGACGTGTGCTCATTTTCCTCTTTCCCTGAATAACGCTTGCTGTCGTCAGCGGCTACTCAGGCTGAAAGGCTGACGAACACATTCTTGAAGCTAAGCTCCATGGGGAACGCCGTCCAATACATTGTTTAGACCGAAACGATGCGTCTTACGCAATAGAGTCGAAATGGTGCCTTGTGTGACTCGAGGAGAGCTGCATGTGGCATCTGTACGCATAATCCTTCGTGCATTCACTGATCTATTTCATTCCAAGAAAGCCGCCATCTCCCTCGTCAAGGTGGCTCAAAAGCACGTGCAGGCAAGAAGGGAACTGTGAATTGCAACGTGAAGCTTTCATTCGTAAATCGACAGTTAAAGCGGTTCTTTTGTTTCTCGAAGTTCAAACACCACGTCAGCTATAGACCGCCCAGCGAGGCTTCTCTCGAAGGCATGCTGAACATCGCTGAGCACTTTCTTCATGCAGCACTTCTGAGCGTAGTTCCGTTAAGGCTTGAGAACGCACAAATGGACCCTTTAGGTGAAAGCGACGACCTGAGCTTTCTTTGCATGGGTGTAGTCTCGTTTCGGTCGATCAAAGAGCTTCTGCGTTTGCAGCAAAGCGATAAGACGCCAAGCAGCCGGTCAGCCAGCCCGCGTAGAGCTCGTGGGTGCTGATGGCCCGCTACCCGCAGTGCGTCGTGCCGCTTTCGGCTTCTGCTGTCGCAACAGAGGCTGCTTGTTGCCCAGTAGAACACCGCGTTTCGCAAGCGCGACTGCAAGCCTGACGCATACCGACAATCTTCCTCTTGCCGCTCTGCCTGGTCACGGGAGCCGTGCCGGCATGGCAGCGCAAGGACTCTGGAAGGTAGTTGCTTCAATTCCGGCTTCGCGGAGCTGGCCTGCGGCTTTGGAGGTCGGGGCGAAGCCTTCGACCTTGTAGCCTCCCTGCTCGGCCCCCTCGCGGATAGCTTCAAGCGTGGTTGTCTTTCCGGTCCCGGCAAGGCCCTGGAATCCGTGTACCCGGTCCGTTGAGGTAAGTACCTCGCGGATGGCAGTCTGCTGTTTCTCGTTTAGAAAATCGCGGGATGTGGCCTGCTTCTCGGCAGCGGCGGTGGCGAGAATGGGCGCGGCTTGGCCTTGTCAATTTAGGACGTGCTGCACGTTGGCTCGCTCGGCCGCAATCGTTTCTGGCATCGTAAAGCTACGGCCGGAACTGTGCTTCGGGCCCTGCACGGTCTGGAACTCGCCTTCTCCGCGCCTTCGTTGGAACTCGTCGCGCGTCTCAGCGAAGCTCACCTCACCCATGCCGCGGCGTAGCGCTTCGCGCATAGTCAGCCGCTCATCGGCTACAGCTTCCCGCTCGAAAACCTTCTCCCTTGCAAACGCGACTGTTCCTCTGGCGTCGGTGCGGAGTCCCGGTTGCGGCTGGCTCAACGCTCGTTCTTTGGCGGCGGCGATGATCTGCTGCGGCTGGTTGCCATGCTCGCTGGCCATCTCCTTATGTGCGGCCAGCACCTCGGCAGCGGTGAATGTCTGCTTCCGGTCGCGTGTGGAATGCGCTGCAATCTGCGCGGCCTCCGGTCCTTGGAATCCGGCTTTCTCCATCTGCTCTTTAATCTGCTGCGACCTCGGGCTGGACGCATCGAGGTAGGCCTGCGAGTAGCCCTTGATTTGCGGCGCTCCTCTTTGTCCTGGCTCCAACTCGTAGCCCAGCTTGCGAAGCTGCAGCGTAAGGGCAGATTGGTAAACAGCGGTCGCGTAATTTTGCGAATCGAACATGGTCCGTTCCTGGAGGGCTCGGGTGGTTCCGTCCTCCCGTTCTGTCACGTTGAAGATGACGGCGTGGGTGTGAAGCTGGGGCGCGGCGTAGCCATTTACCGGGCGTGCTGTGTCAGGTTCGAACTTGGCGGCGATGAACTTTCCGGTCTGTTCGGCGGGGTTATTGCCGCCGATCCGCGCGTGCGTGTACTTCTCCAGCTCGTTCAGTGCCACCGTGACGGCA
>CALMON010000108.1 GCA_937871785.1 uncultured Granulicella sp. | reverse complement strand
GGTGTCACGGCTGACGGTGTACCGATAGTTGGCCCAATCGGTCAGATACGTCCGAACTTCACCCTCGCGCGGGCTGTAGTTCAGGTCCGTATACGCGATGGCCTGAGCCCGGCCCATCTCGTCAATCCGGATGTACCGGCTGGCAATCGGGCGGTGTGCCAGAGAGAAGATCAATCCGAAGGCTCCCAGCAGGAGCACCGTTTCGGTTCCAATGACGAATCGGCTGAGCTTCCGTTCGGCATAGTGGGAAGCGTAGACCTCATTCCCAATCTCGTCGGTCAAGAGGGATTGCTCGGGGCTTAGGCGAGATTCAATGGGTAGAGTTGTGCTGGACATAGGGGGCCTGATTCCTTTCGGTGAGAGCGTGGAAGACAACAGATGCGTAAATCAGACCGGCTATCACGGCACCAGCAAATGCAAGAATCAACAGGAGCCGTACAAAGCGGAGCTGTAAGACGCGACGTATAAAGGTGACCTGCAACAAAAATCGAAACATCGTTATGCTCCTCCTGCGGCCCCGATTGATGAGGCAGTTCCTATCACCTTTGTGATGCTTTCAGCCATGCCTGCGGCACCGCCGAAGATCGCCTGAGTCATGCTTGGAATGAAGAGCATATTGGTAATGAAAGCGATGAAAACCATGGTGCAGGGGATGAGATTAGCCAGCCACATTTCCATCGAATAGTTGCCGTTGAACGTCTGCTGAATGAATCCGTTCAAGAACCCGGCCCAGACGAAAATGAAGGCGGCGGCGACGGCCCGAATCATCGCAAAGCTGATCAGCACGTCAAGAAAGTGAAAGAACTTCGCACGGAAGGTCTTGGTCATCAGCAACGGGACGAAAATGGGTCCGAAGAGTGCCGTCACACCATATAGGATGAAGGCGCTGCAATTGATGAGGAAGAGAATTGCAGAAGCCAGCCCGAGAAGTATCTGCACAAGGAAGTAACAGAGGATCTGAACAGGAGCCGTGAACGACGGCATTTGCGTCTGGTCGCCGGCAGTTTTGAGCAACTGAAGTAGCGAGTCCAGCGAGCTTTGATCAAAGGCCGCAACCATCGCCTGGGCGATGTAGGAAAAGAAGTGGTTGATGCCGAAGCTCGCGCCGGGGAACGGATTGACCCAGTAGGTCTCCAAAAGGCAGCAGATTATGAGCTGTAGCAGAAACTTGGTCAGGTCGCCTGCTTGAATCGGGTGGTGATGCAGACGGAACGTCATCGTCGAGGTCTGCCAGTTCACGACCATGCTGACGAGCATAAAGAACGAAATGCAGGCTAATTCGGTCATCCCGAGCTGAGTGAGAGCCCCGCCATTCTGTGTCGTCAGGTTGGTCAGATTGTTGGTGAACTGATACAGCCAATCAACGCCGGAACTCGCGCTGGGAAGGGCCTGGGCTAACAACACAATGGAAGACATGGCGAATGCTCTCTCTGGACTTCAGTCTGGGGTTAAGGGATATACGTCTTCCAGGTCTTGCCTTCATGGGCTGCGGCTGAACTGTGCCGCTTCTTGTCAGCCTCGACCTGCTTGCGAAGTGCCTCATTTTCCTGCTTTAGGTAGTCGTTGTCGTCTTTTTGCAACTGAAGAATTTCGGCGGCTTTTGCGGCGGCTGCGGCCGTCTTTGTCGCTTGGTCGCGTTGATAAATGGCGGCACCGCCTATGACGGTCAGTGCCGCAAGGATTGCAAGGAGAATCTTCGTGTTGATTGCGTTCAGCATTTGATCTCCGAATCAGGGAAGATAGGTCGTCCAGGTGCTGCCTTCGTTGGCCGCGCTGGTGTTATTCACCGTCCGTTGCTGTTGAACAGCCGCCGCCGTGTTCAAATCCTGTGCTGCGGCATTGCGCTGCTGCATGTTGGCGACAGTCATCTGAGAGGCAAGGCAGACGTGCATGGCGGCCTGCGACTGCATCTCGGTCAACTGTTGGGCTTGGGCGGCGTTCAAAAGGTTCAGTTGCTGAACCTCACTGTTCGTCGCCGACGTGGTGTCGAACTGCTGCTGTGTGAGCGAGTTGTTCGCTGTTCCGTTCTGGCTGCGCCCGGACCGGTATTGGCCCACTGCCGTAAGGCAGTCAGGCGAGACCGAATCGGACATCTCGATCATGGCGAGCTGCGAAAGCTGCGCGCTGTTGCCGACCGTCTGCCCTTGCAGGTAGGTGGTCGTACCGGTGCTGACCGGAACGGTCGCCGTCTTCCAGGCCGTCAAAGATGCACTCGGCGAGTTGGTGTTGAGCGCGATGTTAACGCCCGCCGTTTCACCGAACATATTCGCCACGTTTGCATTCTTGAGCGCACTTAGCGTCGTCTGCCATTGCTGCTTGAACGAAAAGTGGGTGACGTTGTTCTTGAGCATGTTGTACTGCGACTCAAGGGTGGTGAGCTGGGATACGAGACTCGCGTAGCTCGTGGGATCGAAGACGATGTCTCCGATTCCGAAGAGCGCGAAGCTCGGCGTCGCTGTTGCCAGAAGCAGCCCGCCCGCGAGCAGGTACTTCCGTCGTTTGTTTAGGTTGAACTTCATAGGGGCTCCTGGAGGGTTGCGGGTTAGTTGCACTCAGAGCGGGTCGGGTTCATGCGCTCCGGAAGCATTTTGAAGTTGGTCACGACATCGCTGATACGGTCGGGCACGTTGGCATAGAACATGGCTGTTTCGATCGCATCGCTTGCATGTACTGTGTGCACCAGATGGACTATGGCGTAGCTGGCAGGCACAGCGAAAGCCAGGGAAAACGCGATTTTGGGAATACGGACCTTCATCTATGGCTCCAGTAAGCGCGGGCTAAAGGGTTGAATCGAGGCGGTGTTCCGCGTACGACGGGATCAGGATGTCCGTGCCGATGTAAACGCGAGCACGTGAGCCTTCCTTGAGCGTGATGATCGGTAGCCGGTTGAGAAAGTGGTTGAGTACCTGTTCTCCCTCGGCTGCGGACTGCTCCGATATGCCGTCACGGATCTGGGTCGAGGGCGAGAGGACACTGCCGCTGTTGCCGATCTGGGCGAGGCCGCCGAGACCGCCTACCGCCGCCGCTGCCGCGAACGCTTGCAAGTAGCCATGGTCAACCTTGGTAGCCAGGCCGGTCGTGCCGAGTGGATCGAGTCCGACGTACTTGTCGAGTTCCAGCGAGAACCCATCCGGGCAGATCGCACGATGGAAGGTCACAAACATCTTCCGCTGCTGGGCGTTGCCAACGCTCTGCACCGTTCCAATCAGGCGCGTACCTTGCGGCATGAGAAGCTGCTGGTGGTCGTGCGAATAGTAGTCGGTCGTGAGCATGATAAGGATTGGCCCATTCAGGCCGCCGTCGATATGGTTCGTAACGACACCTTCCAGAACGGTTCCCTCAAATACCCGGTAAAGCTGCCCCTGATAGGAGTCGAAGTCATAAGGCGCCATCGGATTGCTCTTGCCGGCCAACCTCGGCTGCTGGTCCGAGACCGTCTGAGCGCCTCCGCCTCTCCTGGCTTCTCCCGGCTCGGGAGTTGACGCTGCCATAGTTTCCGACGCTGCCTACGGAGTCATCACCTCACGTTCGCCAAATACAGCGGTCGGTTGAATTACTGCCGAACCTGAGGCGGTCGTAGGGGTCGTCGGATGGGCGAAGTCGATGGCGACAGTGTCACTGTTGAGCGCTTCCTGATGCAGTTTCTCCTTTTCCAAAGCCTTTTGCTTCGCTTCCGCCTGTACCTGCGAGACGTTGGAGGTCTTGGCCGGTGCGTTCGGGCTGTCGCCATACATTGCAGAACGCTGGGCGGCGGTCATCGGTGGTGCTCCTGCCGCCTCCGGCCCTGGCACATTTTGAGCGGCCTGAAGTTGCTGCATCTCGGCGGCAAGCTCCTGTCGCCGCTGCTGATCCTCGGAATCTCGCTTCGCCTCCGTCGCCTGCTGCGTCTCGAAGCTGGAGACCTGCTGAGGATTCGCCGTAGCAGGACGCATCGGCAAAGCGCTCTGCGGTGCGGTTCTCTTCTTGCCGCTCACAAGGCTCGATATGTTCGCGAGTCCTATGAGGCCGACGATAACGACAAGCGCAATGATGACGGGCGTGCTCTTCTTCACTGGCCCTACAGCTTCACGCTGCGCGGGGACGGTAGAGGGTGGGTTGGGATTCTGGTCGGTCATGGCTAGTTTTTCTCCCCTGTTCCGTTGGAACTGCGGTGGAACTCCACACGCTTCTTGCCGATCGCCAGATAGCCCGTCTCCAATTGCTTCGGTACGGTGTACAGGCCGGCGTTGTAGTCGAAGTTAATGAGCGATCCCTTACCGTCTTTCAGTTCATACAGCGCAGGCGTCTCTTGAAACTGGCCGCGCAGGTAGGTGAACTTGTCGTCGTGCCATATCTGCTGAAGGCCAAGCTCTTTGCCCTTCTTTTCGTCCCGAGTGAAATCGAAGTGAAGACTGCCCGGATATTGGCTGCGATAGGTCTCCGCTTTGGCCTCTTCCGATTTCAACTCGGCAGCTTGCGCGGCCTTGGCTGCGGCGGCCTCTTGCTTGGCCTTGTCTAGCTCAGCGGCGGGTACGAAGACGGGCATGTCGGTAAGCCTGTCCTTTGCTGCCTTGTCGCCTGGGACAATGAACACCTTGGAATCGAAGTGCGCGTCAGCATCATCCGAGATCTCCTGAAGTTGTAAGGTGTATTCGTTGCCGTGGTCGGACACGATATGAATATCGGTGGTCGTGTTCGCCAGCTTTGGCTTGATGCTGATGAAGCGGCTGGCCACATGGCCGCCATCGAAGACCCAGTCAACGGTGTCGCCGCCGAAGACGGTGGCGATCTTCTCTTCGGCGGGTAGAAGAATAAGGGTCGACTGCAGCAGCCCAGCCCGGATCACGGGCGGCGTCTGCGCCTCGGATACGGTGACGGAACGCGGCGCGTTCGGCTCAAGGCGATGCTGCGGAGTCGTGGGCGAGGCCTGGGAGACGCCACAGACAAGGGAAAGAAGAGACGTTACGGTTAGGATGATCGGCGTTTTCATAGGGGCCCTTTGGTGTGAAGTGGTGATGCGGGTTACACAGCCTCGCCCTGGGCAAAGCGGGAAATGCCCTCAGAGAGTCCGTACTTTTCGATCAGTTTCGTCCGGCGTAAACGGTCCTTGGGCTTGGTCGAAAATGTTGCGTAGCTGCGGCTGTCCAGATTCAGGGTGACGACCTTCGTCAGCCCATCGCGCCGCATGTAAAGTCCTTCTCGGTCCTGCAAGCTCTCGAAGAGAGCGAGCTGCTGCTCGTTCATCTTGAAAAGCTCGGCGTAGCGCTTCCGGTTGAAAGTCGCGTCCTTCAGGAAAAGGAACGACGTGCAGGAGTTCACAATGCTGTCGGCATTCGCACCCAGGTCATCGGCGGACTGGCCGATCATGGTGACGCCGCCAAGGTTCTTGCGGACGGTCTTGATCGAAGCCAACGCTCCATCTAGGAGTTGCTTGTTCTTCATCGAAGAGAAGATCTCCTCGATGAGGATGTGTTTCGGAACACCGAGATTGGCTGGGTTATAAAGAACGTCGTTGATTCGGCGTAGCAGCCAAACCATCAACGGCTCGATAAGGTCGGCGTACTGTTCGTTGTTCACTCCCTGGAAGTCGAAGCATTGGAGCCGCGAGAGCGAGAGGCTATCGTCCACGTTGTCGAAGACTGCGTTGTAAATACCTTTCCCAACCCATTTCGCCAAATACCTGTCGAGCTTCTTCGGAAGGAACAGATTGGAAAGCCGGCGATTAGCCGCGTCGAGCAGATACATATCCTGGACGGCCTTATGGATCACATCGTCGTCTTCCGGCTCCAGCTCAGCGCCGCCGTTCGTAAGCAGGAGCTTCACGAACGAGTACAGGAACTTGATATTGATTTCGGTCGGCTCCAAAGCAAACGGGTTCACCCGTGGGCCATCCTTGCCGACGCGGTCTACTTTGCCGCCATACAGCTCAACGACACTCTCATAGCTGCCACCGATGTCGAAGATGTAAGTGAATCCGCCATATTTCTGCTCAAGCGAGATGATCTGGTTACCGTGGACCGACTTTCCGGTCCCGGTAGGGCCGATGATAAGCATGACGCGAACGCCATCCACATACACGTCCTGAAAGAACGGCGTCCGTGTGCGCGTCTCGAAGATGTTCAGATACTCGGAATCGAGATCTTCAGAATGAGGATGTCCGAGATGAGGCGCGAACACAGAGGAGAGACGAGCATGATGGTCCTCTGCAAGCCATAGTGGAAAGACGTTGAACTTGTGATTGCCGGGGAACATGGCATAGAAGGCGGAGAGATTGCCCAGCGTCTCCTCCATCACTTGAGCCCTGGCATCGACGAAAATCCGATGCACGGTGGGGACGGTGTCTCGTAGCTGCTCCGGACTGCGCGTCGCTAGAAGTAGACGCAGCGAGAACTCGCCCTGGGCCTTTTTGTCTAGCGACCGGATCACGTCGCTCAAGTCATCTACGCTGTTGTTCGCAGCCTTGGCACCAGCTCCCGTTTCGAGTGAGGCGGTATCCCGACCGCTCATTACGCGGGTCAACACGCCGACTTTGAAGAATGAGATAAACTTCTCCTGGGCGTCGATCTCGCTGCGGGCAGCGGACGTTGACTTCACCCGCCATGTCGAGCACACAACACTGTCGCAGTCGAGAGTCAGAAGTCCAGAGAATAGGCAAGGGCGCGATGCCTCCGGGGTCGTCTTGAGCGAGAACATCTGAACGTGCCGCTTGCCGATTTGCACATGATCGCTATGCCAGGCAACCGGGCTTTTGACGATCTGACGGTCAACACCCGTATCAGAGAGAAGCTGGTCGCGGCCTGACCATTCCTCCAAATTGAACAAGTAGCTAAAGAACTGGAAAGCTTCGGCCTTGCCCAGCAACTTGAGACCGAGGGAGCTGCCGAGGTGACCTTCGAGCAAGGTTGCCGTCTTCTCAAGATCGGAGAGCATCCTTGATGTGTCAGCGACATTCTCGTCTGGCTTGCGCTGGAATGCTTGCGCCTGCGAGGGCTCCAGCGTTAGGCACCAGTGGAGGTCAATGCGCCGAAAC
>CALMON010000107.1 GCA_937871785.1 uncultured Granulicella sp. | reverse complement strand
CGTTTGAAGAAACCTTCGACATCGGCGAAGACACCGCGTCGCCCGTGGGTGCGTACGAGAGCCCCTTCCCGTTCAACGGCACCATCCGCCACATCGACCTCGACATCGCAAACTGAGCCGGTACCGCTACACGCCTCGAACCGTAAAGGTAAACACGGACCCCTGCCCCACCTGGCTGGTCACCTCGATAGTTCCTCCATGCGCTTCGGCAATGGCACGGCAAATCGCCAGGCCCATGCCCGTGCCCGGGACGTGCCCGGCACGCTCCCGCGAGCGGTAAAACTTGTCGAAGATCAGGCCCTGCTCCAAGGGGTCGATGCCCAGACCACGGTCCGCCACGCTGCAGGCCACCATGTCGGCGCGGCGTTCCGCTGTCATGAAGATCGGCTCTCCTGCCCGGGAATACTTCGCCGCGTTTTCAAGCAGGTTGACAATCAGTTTCGTCAGCCATTCGGGGTCAGCCTCGACCAGAGGAAGAGACGCGTTCAGCCGCACTGTTACCGAATGATCTACCAGGACCGGCGCGGCGGCCTGCAGGGCGCGTTCGAACAAATCCCCGACGCTCTGCGGCGACAACGCCATAGCCACATCCAGCGTATCCAGCTTTGCCATCTCCACGGACTGCGCCACCAGATGGTCCAGCCGATCGGTTTCTTCTTCGATGATCGCCAGCAGTTCGGCCGACGCTTCCCGCGCCTGCTCCCCTGCGCGCAGCGTGCTGACCGATACCTTGATCGCCGTCAGCGGCGAGCGAAACTCATGCGTGATCGAATCCATCATCATCGTGCGGAGCCGTTCGCTTTCCTTGGCGGCTTCCGCGCGGGTCACCTCGTCGACGGCCTGCGCGCGATCGAGCGACACGGACACCAGCCCGCCGATCGCCTCCAGGGTTTGCAGCGAATAATGCACGCCGCTCAACAGCAGCACGCCTCGGGGCCGCACCCCGGTGCGCAGAGGGACGATCGCCTGCTGCGCTTCGCGGTTCCACGAAGCTGCGGAGGCATTGGCGAGGGCGCGCAGTTCGGCTGCACCCAGCGGCGTCGGCCAGTCCGCGCCGTAGCGGTAGGAGCGGTCCCCCAGCAGCAGGTAGAACACCACCGACCGCGCCCGGCACGCCATGGTCACCGCACTCGGAACGGTGTTGGTCAAGGTCGAAAGCTCATCGGTCTGCATCAGCGCGCGGCTCAGGCTGTACAGGCTTTCGAGCTCCGACTGCCGCGTCATCGCCTGCCGCGACTCTTCGCGGATGCGCTCGGACATGCGGCTCGACACTACAGAGGTGATCAGAAAGACGACCAAGGCCGCCAGGTTCTGCGGGTCCGACACCGTGAACGTGTGTACCGGCGGCAGAAAGAAAAAGTTGTAACAAGCTGTCGCCGCGACTGACCCTGCAATCGCGTAGTGCAGGCCCCACCGGGCCGAAAGGAATAAGATAAACAGCAGATACGTCAGCGCCACGGTGGTCGCATTCACATGCAAATAGCGGTCGTACAGGGCGGTAATGGCAGCCAGACCGGCCACCACGCCGGTCCACCGCGACAGCGTCAGTATGCGTTCGGAGTTCACGTTGAGATAATGATACGTTCATGACCACTCCGGCAAACCCGCGCAAACGCCCTGAAGACTGGCTGGCCAGCGCCGAGCAGGCGGAACGGAAGCGTGGCCGGCTCAAGATCTTCCTCGGCTACGCGCCCGGCGTCGGCAAAACCTTCACCATGCTGAGCGAAGGCATTCGCCGCCGCAGCCGCGGCGAAGACGTGGTGATCGGTATTGTCGAAACCCATGGCCGCGCAGGCACCGCCGCGGTCGCCGAGAAGATTGAGCAGGTGCCAAGGGTCGCGCTCGACTACAAGGGAACGCTGTTCCAGGAAATGGACGTCGACGCGATCCTCGCACGCAAACCGCAGGTCGCGCTGATCGACGAACTGGCCCATACCAACGTGGATGGCAGCCGCCACGCCAAGCGCTATGAGGACGTGTTCGCGCTTGTGGACGCCGAAATCGACGTGCTGACCACGGTCAACATCCAACACATTGAAAGCATCACGCCGCGGGTGCAATCGCTTACCGGCATCACCGTGCGTGAAACCGTGCCGGATTGGGTGCTCGACCGCGCCGATGAGATCGTGATCAGCGACGTCACGCCTGAAGCTCTGGTTACGCGGATGCGCCGCGGTGACATCTACCCCCTGGATCGGGCCGAACGCGCGCTCGCAAACTTCTTTCGCAAGGGAAACCTGATCGCCCTGCGCGAAATGGCGTTGCAGCGCGTCACCCGCGCCGTCGACCGCACGCTGGACGAGTATGTAAACCGCAAGCACCTGGGCGCGCATTGGGCGGTGGCCGAGAAAGTTGCCGTCTGCATTAGCGCCAATCCGGCGGCGCGCGACCTGATCGCGCGCGGAGCGCGGCTCGCACAGGCTACCGACGCGGAGTTCTACGTGCTGCATCTCGACGCGGACCGCGACCGCGAGCCAGAGGGCGCCCGTTCGCTGCAGGAAAGCTACGAGTTCGCCACCAATCTCGGCGCGCGCATCGTCCCCTTGAGTGGATCAAACGTCGCTTTGGCATCTGCGAAGTTCGCCACCGAGCAGCGCGTGACGCAGGTCATCTTCGGCCGCTCTGCCCTGACGGGCTTCAAGAAATACCTGTATTTTCGCGCCATTCAGCAATTTACGGCCGCCGCTCCGCACGTCGATCTCCACATCATCACGCAGGAGGCCGACTAGCCGTGAAGGTCCTGATCGTCGACGACGAGCGGCAGATCACGCGGGCCCTGCGGGCCTCGCTGCAAAGCCACGGCTTCGAGGTGTCGACCGCCGCCAACGGTCTTGAAGCCCTCGACATCTTCAGCGAGGTCGCGCCCGACATCCTCATCACCGACCTTTCCATGCCGGTGATGGATGGCGTCGAGCTAACCAAGGCGGTGCGCAAATTTTCCGACGTCCCCATCATCGTGCTTTCCGTGCGCGACAGCGACGCGCACAAGGTGCTGGCTCTCGACAGCGGCGCGGATGATTACGTCACCAAGCCCTTCAGCGTAACCGAGTTGCTTGCCCGTGTGCGCGCGCAACTTCGCCGGCGGCGCGGCGCGGCAGGCGAAGCCGCTGCCGAGCCCACCAGCATTTGCGCCGGCGACTTCCTCGTCGACATCGACGCGCATCGCGTCACCGTGCGCGGCGCGGAGCTGCACCTGTCGCCCAAGGAGTTCGACCTGCTGCTGCTGCTCGCCCGCAACGCCGGCCGCGTGCTCACCCACCGCGTGCTTCTGCGCGGCGTCTGGGGCCCTGGAGGCGAAGATCAGCCCGACTACCTGCGCGTGCTGGTGGCCCAGCTTCGCAAACGCATCGACCTGCCCGGCGCCGAAAGCTATATTGAGAGCGAGCCCTGGGTAGGGTACCGCTTCAGACCCGAAGTCGTTTCTACCGCTTCTTAACAAACTTCCTACTGACTTTGAACCGGCCCAGGCGCTGAAATAACACCTGAGGCCAGACATGAAGTGCGTTCCGAAGCTCCTTCCCTCACTGCTGATCCCCATGTTTGCGTTGAGCCTCCGTGCGCAGCAGGCGGCCGTCCAGCAAGCCCCTCCGGCCTTTTCGCAAAGCGACCGCGACGCCGCCGCCAGGGCCGCCGAAATCCGGGAGTTGCGTCAGCAGCTTGACGCCCTGTCCGCCCGGCTGCGCGTTCTGGAAGCGCAAGCAACAGCCGCGATTCCCGAGCCCCAGGCGGCCACTGCTTCCAGCAAAACACCGGCCGCGCTGGCCGCAAACCCGGCCGCACCCCCGGCGGCAAGCTCGTCTTCAACCGCCGCCGCGGGTAGCAGTACCGTCGCCGCCGCGACGCAGCCCGCTGCCGCCCCCAATGCCGACGCCGCTCAGGACAGCGCCACGCTTGGCTTTTTCCGCGGCACCACCCTCAACTTTGGCCTCGACGGCTATTACGCTTACAACTTCAACAAGCCCATCGGCCGCGCGAACCAGCTTCGCGCTTATGACCTGTCGAGCAACAGCTTCAGCATCAACCAGGCCAGCATCGTCGTCGAACACCTGCCCGTCGCTGAGCCGGGCAAGCGCTTTGGCGGCCGCATCGACCTCCAATACGGCCAGGCTACCGAAACCCTGCAGGGCTCCGCGGCCAACGAACCCAATCCGCAGGTATTCCGCAACCTTTTCCAGGCCTACGGCAGCTACCTTGCCCCGGTCGGTACGGGCCTGCAGATCGACTTCGGCAAGTTCGCCAGCTCACTCGGCGTCGAAGGCAACTACACCAAGGACCAGATCAACTATTCGCGCAGCTACCTCTTCAATTACCTGCCGTTCTATCACACCGGGTTTCGCGCCAACTACAACGTGAACGCGAAGGTGAACGTCGCCTATTGGCTGGTCAACGGCGCGCAGCAAACCGACGACTTCAACGGCTTCAAGTCGCAGGCCTTCATCACGACGCTCAAGCCCGCGAAGACCGTTACCTGGAATGTCAATTACTACTTCGGCCAGGAAGGCCATGACAGCACGGCCGTCGTGGCCAACGGCGCGCAGGAGCCCGCTACGCCGAACGGTCGCGAGCATATTTTCGACACCTACGCGACCTGGACCGCCACCCCGAAGCTGACGCTCGTCGGCGAAGCGGATTACGTGCTCAACCGCGTCAACAGCAACTCGCAGCCGGGCCGCGTGGCCGCAGGTGCGTTCTACGCCCGCTACCAGCTTCCACGCAGCTATGCGTTGGCCGGCCGCGCGGAATATCTCGACGACCGCGGCGGCCTTTTCAGCGGCACCACGCAGGCTCTCAAAGAGTTCACCTTCACCTTCGAACATCAGTTCGAACCCGGTTTTCTCGTGCGGACAGAATACCGCCGCGACTTTTCCAACCAACACTACTTCCTCACCGCCACCGAGGGTGTGCTGAACACGGCGCAGGGTACCGCGACGCTCGGCCTCGTGTACTGGTGGGGCACCAAGCAAGGCTCGTGGTAAGGAGATCAAACCTACATGCTCGATATCGTTTTCGCCGTTTCCACCTTCTTCTGCTTCGCGGTCGCGCTGCTCTACGTCCGCGGCTGCGACCGCCTGAAAGCGAGGCCGTCCCTTGATTGAGAACGTCCTTCTTCTTCTTCTTTCGATCGCATTGATGGCCTACCTTGTTTACGCTCTGCTGCGTCCGGAGAAATTCTGATGACCGCCAACGGCTGGCTGCAAATCGCTCTGTTCTTCGCCTGCGTGCTTGCGCTGACGAAGCCCATGGGCTCTTACCTGACGGCAGTGTTCGAGCGCCGCCGCACCTGGCTCGACCCGGTGCTCGCGCCGGTCGAACGCCTCCTCTAC
>CALMON010000106.1 GCA_937871785.1 uncultured Granulicella sp. | reverse complement strand
CTGATGGACGAGTACATGGTGCAAAAGGACGCGGAAGCGCAGCAGATGGCTGCTGAATATAAAGCGCCGCTCGCCGAAGCGAAGCCCGACGGGTCCACGGCGTAGAGTAGCTGCGTTTCGTGCTCCCGGATCTGTCTTCGGCGTTGATTTCCTTGAGAATGTAACCTGCCGGCAGAGACTCCGCGTCTTTTGCAGTGCGAGGCTGCTGTGCAGCGCGCGTTTGGACTGGGAAGCGGTGCCGGGCAGGGCACCGCTTCCCTATTTTCCTGGCTGCAAAGGCGACCCGTGGCTCCTAGGGACCCGTGGCCAGACACAGGACTGCGCGGCCTGTCGGCCGCGCAGTGGTGAGGACAGCCGTTACAAGCTTTAGAAGTGCAAGGCTACTTGCGCGGTGACCGTTCTGGGCGACACATAGTGTGTTCCCGAAAACGTGGAAAGAAAGTTGTACAGCGCGTATTTGTTGGTGACATTGATCGCCGTAACCCGCGCTCCAAGGTGGTACCGCTCCTTTCCGAAGCTATAGATGGAGTCGTCGCCCAGAGCCATATCGAACAGGTTGCGCGATGCGATGCGGGCCGGATTTTTATCGTCGTCCGACGAGCCCGGAGTGGGAATACGCAGGAGGTTCGAGGTAAGGCCGGCAGCATCGCAGATCGAAAAGCCGGAGGTCTGCGTGGCGCGAACACCATCGCAGGCCAGGCCCGCCGTGAACTGCTCATCGGGGGTCAGGCTGCTTAGGCTTATGGCCGGCTTGCCGTTGATCGTCAACGGATTACCCTTGGCGTCGAAGGAAAACGCGGCGCAAGCGGTGTTCGGATCAGTGACGTTGTAGCAGGGAGTAGAGGCGGCGACGAGGCCACTGTCGAATTTCCAGTTGAAGCTGTAATACAGGCTCTTGCGGAAAGGCATGGCGTATTCGATGTGCGTGGTCTGGTTGAAGCGCTCGTCGTGGTCGATGCGGAAGGGGTGCCCTCCGGGTGCGCCCACAGTGGTGCCGACGCCACCGATCTGCGGGTTGAAGAAGCGTGCCGACACCGACGACGCTGTCACGCGAGCCGTGAGTCCCTTGTAGCGGGTAAGCGTTCCGGCCAGCGTGTAGCCCGGGATTTTCGAGTTGTGCCACTCGATCGGAAACGTGATGGGCGTGGCGCCAAGAACGCTGAAGTCGTAGGCGTTGTGCGTGTACTTCGTGATGTACTCCGCGTCGAGCACGAAGTGGCTGCCGATGCCCTGCTGGAAACCGGCGTGGAACTCGTTGCGGAAGCCGGGGTTGAACGAAGCCGGGTTACAGGGACCAAGCGTGAGAAAGACCGCCTGGATCACGGTGTTCAGGCAGCCATTGCTGGAAAGCACCAGGTTTTCATTAAAGGGCGTTTCCTGCGTGCGGGCATACGAGACACGCAGCACGGTGTGCGACTGCGGAACCGAGTAGCTGATGCCGACGCGGGGCTCACCCACGCGCTGGATGGAAAAGCCGTTGTACATGTCGCCGCGCGCGCCAAGCGAAAAGATGAAGTTGCCCGCGGTGATCTGGTCCTGCCCGTAAAAGGCGAGTTGCTTCACGTCGGTCTGGCCGTGAAACGCGTAGAGCGTGCCGCCGCGGGTAAGGTCGTAGGGGGCGAGGACGGGGTTGAAGTTTGCGCCCGCCGGGTCGTTCAGGGTCGGGTCAACGAGGCCCACCTGATCGTTTTCCCGCAGGAACGTTTGCGCGTAAAACGCTCCTACCTTGATGTTGTTGCGGCCCTTTACGTAAGAATAGTCGGTGTGGACCCCGGCGTTGGTGAGCGAGCGCTGCTGGGCGACGGCTTCCTGCTGGAGGGGGCCGAAATCGTTTAAGAGATTGTTGCTCGGGTAGTAATGATAGCTGTCCGAGCGCACATACGGAGCGAAGTTGAAGACGCCCGTAGAGCCGATCACCCGCGTATACGTTGGGGCGATATCGAATGTGCTGATTTTGGAGCGCTGGTCGGTTGGGCCGGTGGTGGTGCCGGCCTGCGCGAAGCCGTACTGGGTGTCGTAGCTGTTGGGCGTCTGGAACCAGGAGCGGGTGTACTGAAAATTGGTGTGCACCGAGCTGACGGCGCTGAACTGACGGTCGAAACGGTCGAAGAAGTTCGCTTCGTTGCCTTTATCGTGGTAGACGGCAAACTCCGGGGCGTCAAGAAAGCGGCCCGACTCGAGCGCATCGACAGCAACGAAGTTGCCCCAGTTCTTGCCGCCGTAGGAGAAGTCGACCGACACGGTGGTGGAGCCGAAGGTGCCGTAGTCGGCGGAAACGGTGCCGGTGGGGTGGACGACGCCCTGGCCGGAGCGGGTGGTCGCGACGACGACAAGGCTGGTTTTGTCGCCGTACTCTGCCGGTGGAGCACCTTCGATCACCTCAAGCGACTGAATGGCCGCGGCGGGCACCTGGTTTGAAAACACCTTGCTTTGCTGGTCGGTGATGGGCTGGCCGTCGAGCGCGAAGCTGACTTCATTATGGTCGCCGAGCCCATGGAGCAGGCCGTTTGAATCGGCGGCGACACCCGGCGACAGCTCGGTGACGATGGAGCTGAGGGCGGAGGACGGCTGCTCGATCGAAAGCCGGTTAATGAAGTTGCGGTCGATATCGACGTGGTCGTGAGGGTCTGAAGCGACCAGGTCGGGAGCGGCATCGACTTCGACGACGTTGGACGTAGAGCTGATGGACAGGGGAATCTGGATGTTGAGGGGCAGGGGCGAATCCACCCGCACCGTAACCGCGTGGCCCGCAAAGCCCGGCGCGGACCCGGAAACGCTGTAGGGGTTCAGCGGAAGGTTGAAGAAGCGGAAGTGGCCGGTCGCATCGGACGTCGTGGAGCGGTTGTAGCCGCTGACGGCGTTGGAAATAACGACGCTCGCCCCGGGGACGACAGCTCCGGAGGGATCGGTGACGACACCGGCCACGGTTCCGGAGGAACCTTGGCCGAAGGCGGCCCCTGTTGCGAACGCCAGAAAGGCGATCGTGAGGGCAAAGGTAAAGACACGGGGGGTACTAAATCGGTTCATGCATGAACTCCTGTTTCGAACGCGCTTCTCCCCAGAAGGGTGAGTGGCGTGGACTCCGCGTAGCACTCCGTGGAGGCGTGGAACGCTTGAACAAAGTGCCACTTTCGCGGAAAAGCGTATGGCACGAGGTTGACTCGCTGCAGGCCAGGAACAAGGCCGGCGAGTCTAGGAGATTGACGAAACAGGGGGTGGACGGCCGAACAGATCGAAATGCCAAGGGCCGGGAGCCGGACGAAGCTGCACCGGCGTTGTGAGCTCCGGTAGATCGGCGAACGCGACCAGCGCCACCGGGATGGACGTGGCGGGAATCGCCAGATGCATCGCCAGGCACAGCGGGCAGTTCTCCTCGCCGTCGGGCAACCGGGTTTGCATCGGCGCGTGGACGCTCGCCGTCCTGGCGAGTAGCGTGTGGACGGCTGCCGTTTTGGTGGAAGCCAACGTCGTTCCGGCCGAAACGGGAAAAGCACCGTGCGAGTGGGTCGCCTGCACACAGCTCAGGGCGCCGAACAGAACAATCCAGACGCAGACCAGCGATCGCACCCAGGACGGGAGCGCGACGGCGGAAGCGGAACGTGGAAATGTCGCTGGGTTCACGGGCAAAGGATATCCGGGTGCACTTTTCTATTGGACGGGCGATTCAGTGGCAAAGACTCAGCCCGACCTTACTGCAAGCCGTTACTCAATAGTACAACGCTCGACCGGATGCTGCCGAGAACGGCACACAGGCGGACTGCACCGGTTGGCTTTCCCCGTTACGCGCCGCAGGCGGCGCAAAGGCCATACAGGAAGAACTCGTGGCCAGTGATGCGGAACCCCCGCGGAAGCCGCGGCTTCACCTGCACGTCGCAGCCCTGCAGCTCAAACAGCTTGCCGCAGTCGTTGCATTTGAAGTGGTGATGGTGTTCCTTGCCGGCAACTTCGTAGCGAGCAGGGCTTCCGGGGAGCTCGACGGGCACCAGCCAAGCCTCTTCGACCAGCAGATTGACATTTCGATACACCGTCGCGATGCTGATGCCTTCGACCGTGGCCTGCGCGGCAGACAGAACTTCGTCGTGCGACAAGGGACGGTCAGCCTCGACAAAGGCAGCGCGAATGGCTTCTTTCTGGCGCGTGTTGCGAGACTGGACGGGCATTGCTTTTTTATTTTAGCGAACAGGCAAGGGCCGGTGGCGCTAGTGCGTAAAAGGGTTCCCCGCGGCCCACCTTCGCAGGGGGCGGCCCGCAAGACCTGAAACAATGAAGGGGCTCTGGAGGTTCCTGGCCCGATTGCCAATCCGGTCGCGCCAAGCGTGGCGCACGGGAAAGGCGGGCGGGTCCGCGTCCTGTCCCGATCTGCCAAAACTATGAAGCCACAGCGACTTGTTTACCGTCCGACGCGCAGCCGCCGCCTCAACGAAATGCTGGGTCTCGTGGTGCTGGTCGCTGCCGGCCTGCTTCTTCTGGCGCTCACCACCTACACGCCGTCCGACCCCTCGTTCAACACCGTCGGCGGCACGGCGCTGGCCGCTCGCGTAACGGGCGTGGTGCGCCCGGCGCACAACTGGACCGGGTTGATCGGCGCGTACGCGGCCGACCTGCTGCTGCAGTGGATCGGTGTGGCGATCGTGCTGCTGCCGGTGATGATGCTGCGCGTGGGCGTGAGCTGGATGCGATCGCGAGCGGTAGGCGCGGCGCTACCCAAGGCGGCCGGCCTGCTGCTGTGGCTGGTGGCGGCTCCGGCGGCGGTCGCTCTGCTTCCGGGCCATGCGCTGTGGCGTCATGCGCTGCCGCTTGAAGGCGTGGAAGGCAGGCTGTTCGCCGATGGGCTGGTCCACTTCGTCAATGTTCCGGGAGCGGTGATCCTGCTTTCGCTCATGGTCGCGATTTCGCTATACCTAGCTACCACGTTTACGCTGCATAGCGGCCGCGACTGGTTTGCCTCGCACTTCGCCTTTGCCGGCAACCTGCGCGACCAGTACCAGGGATGGAAGCAGCGGAGGCTGGAGCGCAAGGAAGAAGGCAAGTATGACGCGCCGCCTTCCACACGGCAGCAGCCGGCCGAGACGGCGGCGGACGGCGACGCTCCCGCGCACAGCAGCCTGTTGCAAACAGTGATGGGCTGGTTTGGACGCGGCAAACGCGACGACGACCTGAGCCTTGCGCCCAAAGGAACGTGGGCGGCGGACGACGACGGCGAGCCGAAATCGGTGTGGGAAACCATGCCGCGGACCGTGGGCGCGGCAACAGCCGCCACAGCCCTGGCGACGGCAGCAGCGGCAGCCGCCCCCTATGCGCAGGCGCTCGCGGCGGCGGCGCAGCCGGTACGGATAGAAGGCGAAACCCTGTTTGCGGAACCGGAATTTCACGAGGAACAGACCGGGAGCTTCAGCGCTTCTGAGCCTCAGGCTACGCCGCACGTTCCGCACTTCGACGATGACTGGCTGAACGCTCCCGAGCGTAACGTGCCCGCATCCGTGTTCGCCGAACCAATAGCCGCAGCCACGCCGATGGCAGTACCGATGGCCACGCCGCCGCTCGCGGAAATCGACATTCCGGAGCCTCCGCCGGCGCGGCTTCCCGCCCCGATGCCCGCGCCGTTGCAGATGCCCGCACCTCGCGCTGCGCGCCCGGCTCCGGTACCGCCGCCCATGCCGACTCCGATGCAGCCCATCGCCGACCAGAACATCAGTTTTGGCCGCCGCGCGGACGCCGACCAGATCTCTGTGGCGATTTCGCCGAAGTCGATCCGCGGCTACAAGCTGCCGCCGTCTTCCCTTCTCTACCGCAGCGAGGAGCAGGCCGTGGCGCGCGAAGAAGAGCTGCTTGAAGAAGCTCGCGTGCTGGTCGAAAAATGCGCCGAGTTCGGTGTCGACGGCACCGTCACGCAGATCAACCCCGGGCCCGTGGTAACGACGTTCGAGTTCAAACCGGACTCAGGCGTCAAGTATTCGCGCGTAACTGGTCTTGCCGATGATCTCTGTCTCGCTATGGCGGCGGAGTCGATCCTGATTGAGCGCATGGCCGGTAAATCGACTGTCGGCATCCAGATCCCGAACCACCATCGGGAAACGATCTGGCTGCGCGATGTGGTCGAGT
The DNA here is from genome assembly GCA_937871785.1 of uncultured Granulicella sp. Classification (GTDB taxonomy): domain Bacteria; phylum Acidobacteriota; class Terriglobia; order Terriglobales; family Acidobacteriaceae; genus Granulicella. The sequence continues at coordinate 2,917 of CALMON010000106.1, read as the reverse complement.
GCGAAAGCTTCGCGCAGTCGAAGTCGAAGCTCGCAATCGCGCTGGGCAAGGACATCAACGGCCGCATCGTGACGCACGACCTGGCCTCCATGCCGCATGTGCTGATCGCGGGTTCGACCGGTTCGGGCAAGTCGGTCGCGATCAACGCGATGATCATGAGTGTGCTCTACAAGAGCACCCCGGAGCAGGTGCGCATGATCCTGGTCGACCCCAAGCGAGTCGAATTGGGCATGTACGAAGGCATCCCGCACCTGTTTACGCCGATCATCACCGAGGCCAAGCTGGCCGCGAACGCCCTGCGCAACGCCGTGCGCGAAATGGAGCGGCGCTTGAAGCTGCTGGCCGCCAACCATGTCCGCAATATCGATCAGTTCAACAAGCTGTTCGACGCTGGCAGCGAGTACCTGTTCGAGGACGTGAACCAGGAACCGCTGCCCTACATCATGATTGTGATCGACGAACTCGCCGACCTGATGATGCTCGACCGCGCCAACGTGGAAGAAGCGATCACGCGGCTGGCGCAGATGGCACGCGCGGTCGGCATCCACCTGGTGCTGGCGACGCAGCGGCCATCGGTCGACGTGATCACTGGCCTGCTGAAGGCCAATGTGCCGACGCGCATGAGCTTCCGGCTGGCGACCAAAGTGGACTCGCGCACGATCATCGATAGCAATGGTGCGGAAAGCTTGTTGGGACGGGGCGACATGCTGTTCCTGCCTCCGGGCACGTCGCGATTGCAGCGCGTCCATGCGCCGTTCGTCACGGAAAAAGAGATCTCCGCCGTCACCGAGTTCTGGAAAGCGCAGGGCGAGGCCGAATACGCCGAGGGCTTTTTGGAAGCACCGAAGGACGAGAAGGGCAACACCGAAGGCGGCAGCGCGAACGACGGCGAAGAAAACGATCCGCTGTTCGACGAGGCGGTTCGGCTGGTATTCGAGTTCGGCAAAGCGAGCACGTCGCTGCTGCAGCGCCGGTTACGCGTGGGCTACGGCCGCGCCGCGCACCTGATCGACATGATGGAACGCGACGGTCTGGTGGGGCCGGCGGATGGGTCGAAGCCGCGCGAAATCCTCAAGGCTCCGAGCTTCTACGCCGAAGTGGACGCCGCGCTGCGGTAGTCCGCATCCACCCGCTTTGTGAGAGCCACACGTGCGAAGCGCAGGCCTTACGGGCGCGGCTGCTGGGCGCGGGTCCAGCGCAGGAAATCGGCGCGCAAACGCTCATACGTTGGCAGGGCGGGGTAGCTGCGGATGGTGCCGTGAGATTGTCCGTCGTAGACGTTGAGAGCAAAGCCAGTGGGTGCTGTGGCCGTTGCGGCGTTGCCGACCACAACGGAGTCCGTGGGCGCAAGTTCCTGCTGCAGGGCGTTGGCCGACTCGAGCGACACGTACGCTTCGGCGCGGCCGGTGGGCGAAAAGCGCTCGAAGTTGTAGAGCGTGCTGGAGCGCCCGAGAGGGGTGGCGTAGTCGCGGACGATCCAGTGCTGCGGGTGCGTGGCGGTGCCGAGATCGAGCGTGTCGATCACGTCGGAGTCCGCCGTGGAAAGGCCTGGCGCGTGGCGGGCGCGGGCGGCGCGCAGCACGTCGCGCTCACGGTCAAAGTCTTCCCAGCGGCCGAGCGCGGCTTCCACGATGACGAGGTTTTTGTGCGCAAACCACTGCTGCGGCTCGGCTGCCGTGACGCGGCGGTAGTCGCGCTCGGCGGCAAGGTACTGGTGGAGTCCGAGTTCTGAGTCGGCGAGGCCGAGTTGGGCGTCGGGATTGGCCGGCTGCGCGGTGAGGATGCTGGTGAAGAGAGCTTTCGCGTGGGCAAAGTCGCGCTGGGCGAGGGTTCGTTTTGCCTCAACAAGTGGAGACGCGGGCGGGGTTTGTGCGAGGAGAGCAGAGCCAAGCGTGAGGAGAGCGATCTGAGCGAAGCGATGCATGGGCGGAGGTTGGACGATTTGCCGGGAGTTCGGTCGCTTTCTTGTTCTGCCCGCCAAAGTGTTGTCACCTTTTGCGAAGCGGAGGTTGGCTGGTTTCGCCGCGCCGGCGCGTTTTCGAAACGGCAGATTTCTCCGCTTCGCTGCGGAAGACTAACAAAAAGCAAGGGCAACTGCACAGCGTTCTCGACTGGTTGGCTCCGGCGCTTTCGACTAACTTCCCCCGGCACGTTTGGCGCTGCGTACCGCGACCGTGCCCAACGCGGAGATGACCAGGATCAGCACGATCCAGAGAAGCTCGGGGTGGCGATCCAGGTAAGAGCGCTTCGTCGAGGTCTGCGGGCCGGCGACAAAAAGCGGGTTGGGCGCCTCCGGGCCAAGCGTCGCGCTGGCGGCTGTGTCGCTGGGCTGGAACAAGCGGGTGTAGTCGTACACAGGAGCGCGGACGGACTCGGCTGTGCCGTAGAGCAGCGCGTACCCTGTGCCGGGTTCGGCTTCGAAGCACAGCTTACGCTGGCGCATCTGGAGGGCGATCGCCGCGATGGGCAACGGAGCGTCGTCCTGGTTTTGTACAGTGATGTTGACGGTAGCGTCGCTGCGCAGGTTGGAGCTGAGAACCGATTCGATGCTGAGCTGCTCGTTGCGGATGGCGGCGTTGAAGCCGCTGGCCGGGAGGCTGACGCGGTCGATTTCGCCCGAAAGCACCTCGTCCGTCGGAACGATGTCACGGGGACCGTGCGCTACCGGACGCTGCGTGCCTTCGAAGGCGTCGAGGCCGACGGAACGGCTGAAATTTCGGCTGAAAGTCGCGGGAATGCTGAACAGCGTGCGCTCCACCGGAACGTGTGCTGGAGCGAGAACGACGGCAACCGACTCCCGGCCTCGTGTCGCGATCGACGTGGTCTGGGCGACGGTGGTGTAGAGCGTTTGCGCTTCGCGGCTGGGCGGAACTTCCGCTCCGGTGACGATTTGCGGCGTAACGGTGTGGGCGTCGGG
>CALMON010000105.1:1329-9717 GCA_937871785.1 uncultured Granulicella sp. | reverse complement strand
GAGGTGAAAGGCGAGTGGCAAGGCAAACTTGCAGCCTCGCTTGGACTCAAGGGGAACGTCGCTCCTTTGGAGTTCTCGCGACTCGCGGAAGGCGTTCATCCGCTGACCGAGGAGTCGATGGTGAGGCACCGGGTCTCAACGGATTACAAGAATCCGGATGGCACGACGACCAGGGCGGTTGAGCACCGCGCCGGCTGGGACGCGACCTTCTCCGCTCCAAAATCCGTCTCGCTCACCGCCTTGGTCGGAGGTGATGATCGGGTGCGGGAGGCTCACCGCACCGCCGTCACGACAGCGTTGGACGAGTTGGAGCGCTATACACAGGCGCGGATCGGCGGCAACAATCCCGCCGAGACCACCGGCAAGTTCATTGCCGCGAAGTTCGAGCACGACACGGCACGCCCGGTAGACGGCTACGCCGCGCCTCAGCTCCACACCCACACCGTCATCTTCAATGTGACCGAGCGAGAGAACGGTTCAACCCGCGCTTTGCAGGAGCGCGCTTTCTTTGAAAGCCAGCAGTACGCGACCGCCGTCTATCAATCTGTCCTCACCTACCAGCTCCGCAGCCTGGGATATGAAATTGAATCCGGCAGAAGCGGTGCACCCGAGATCAAAGGCTACTCCCAGGAATATCTTGATGCTTCCAGTCCCCGATCCCGGCAGATCAAAGAGCACCTAGAAAAAAGCGGGTACAGCGGACCCGAGGCAGCACAGATCGCGGCTCACTCGACCCGGGACCGCAAGCAAACACTCTCCGCCGAAGAGGTCTTGGCTGCGCACAAAGAGATGGCCGCCGCCTTCGGAAATCAGCCTCTGCAGGTTATTGCCGAAGCCCGCAGCCGCGCTCTCCAGCAGAACAAAGAGCCAGAGCAAAACACCCTAGCCAAGGAAGCCGTGACGTTCGCCCGCGAAAGCATCTTTGAGCGCGAGGCCGTCGCCGACGAGCGGGCGATTCTCCGGGATGCTCTGCGGCGCGGCATGGGCGAGGCATCCTATCGGGACATCCGAGCGGAGTTCGACAGTCGCCGGGAGGCGGGAGAGCTGCGCTCCGTCCAAGGCATGAAACACGATTCAGCCCGCAGCTTCACAACGCCCGAAACCATCGCCGCCGAACGCGCCAACATCCGCCATGTTCTGGATGGGCGGAACGCCATCGAGCCGATGATGACTGCGGAGCGGGCGCGAGAACAAGCCAACACGCGATCCTTTCTAAATGATTCCCAACGTCGGGTCATTGAGGAAGTTCTCAACTCTTCCGACCGTATCCACGGGCTGCAGGGTTTGGCAGGCAGCGGAAAAACTACGACTCTCCAGACGATCCGCGAAGGTGCGGAGACCAGCGGCTATATCGTTGAAGGATTCGCTCCGACCTCTAAGGCCGCAGGGCAACTCCGTGAGGCCGGTATCGACGCCACGACTCTCCAGAATTTCCTGGGCGTGGTCAAAATCATCCGAGCGCCGACCCAGCGAATCCGCATTTGTACATGCTGGACGAGTCCAGTCTCGCCAGCACAAAACAGATGAGGTCGTTTCTGAGCAAGCTCAATCCAGACGACAGGGTTCTCATCATCGGAGACACCCGGCAGCATCAAGGCGTGGACGCCGGGCGGCCCTTCCAGCAGATGCAGGAAGCCGGAATGCAGACCTCGCAACTTGATCGGATCATGCGCCAGAAAGACCCAGAACTGCTAAAGGCAGTCCAGCATCTTGCGAACAATGAGACGGTTAAGGGCGTTGCGATGTTGGCGGAGCAGGGCCGCGTGACCGAAATTCCGAACGAACGAGATCGTATCGCTGCCATCGCCAGGGACTATGCCGCACGGTCTGAGAACACGATCATCGTTTCGCCCGACAATCGGAGCCGCCAGCAGATCAATGAAGCCGTGAGAGTTGAGTTACGGCGGAAAGGAACCCTCGGCGAGGACGGTCAGGTGTTCCGAACACTGACGCATCGTTCGGATATGACCGGAGCGGATCGCAAATGGGCCGCGCGATATAGCGATGGCGACGTATTGCAGTACACCACCGGGAGCAAGAACGAAGGCATCAACCGCAACAGCTTCGCTACTGTCCGCTCGGTCGATGCGCGAGCCAATACCCTCAGCGTGGAATTGGAAAACGGATCGCGCGTGAACTACGACCCGCGACGCTTGAAGGGTGTCAACGTCTTCCGTGAAGTGGACCGTGAGTTCGCCACAGGCGACCGTCTCCAGTTCACCGTGCCGAACAAAGACCTTGGAGTTGCGAACCGCGATCTTGGAACCGTGACCGCCATCGAAGACAGCAAGATGACCGTGCACTTAGATGGCAAAGCTCAGCGCACCGTGACCTTCGATACTGTGGAGTTTCGGCAGTTCGACCACGGCTACGCTGTGACTTCGCACAGTTCTCAGGGCCTCACTGCTGGCCGGGTTCTCGCCAATATCGATACCGCTTCCTCTCGCAATCTCATCAACTCCAGGCTCGCCTACGTCGCCATCTCCCGAGCTTCCGAGGACGCCCGTGTTTACACGAACAACGTGGAGACGCTGGGTGAGAGGTTAGCGTCAGACATTACGAAGAGCGCCGCCGTGGACTTCAAAGAAAAGAGTTCGAGTGAAGAGGTCCGGCAGGCTATTAGTGCTTTTCGGAGCAGCGATCCTGCCGCCGCCACTGAATCTCTCCAGCAGCAGGGCCGTGTTCACGAGTACGCAAGTTCAGGGCATCGGCTCGCTTCCATCGCCCTCGATTATGCATCCCAGATCGATCGCGCTCTCATCGTCGCCCCTGACGACTCGGAGCGGCGAGAGCTGACGCAACTTATCCGTTCAGAATTGCAAGCGCAAGGCAGGCTCTCTGCCAAGAGCCGTTCCGTTCCGGTGCTGGTCGAGCGGGACCTCGGCAACCTGCGCCTGGCCGCAAATTACGCTTCTGATGACCGGATCAACTACCGCAAGGGAAGTCCTGAAGAGCACGGAATCGCCGACAACAGCAGCGCCACCGTCGTCTCTGTCGATGCTCACTCCAATCTCCTTACTGTCGATACCCGCGAGGGTGACCGCGTCTCCTACAATCCGGCGCTGCTCAAACAACAGACGGATCGAAGCACCGTCTACAAGGAAGAATCGCGCGAACTCGCGGAGGGAGAGCGTATCCAGTTCACCGCCGCGAACCCGGAGCTTCGCATCCGTGCAGGCAGTCTCGCCACTGTGGAGAAGATCGGCGAAGACGACGCCATCACAGTGCGCCTGGATAATGGAAAGGTCGTGGAGATGGACGCCGAGCAATCTCGCTACATTGACTATGGCTATGCCGTCGAAGCCACGCAGCAAGCCTACATTGACCGTATTCTCGTCACCGGAAATTCCGATCAGATTGCCGAGCAGCAAGAGGCGCTGACACACCTCTCTCTGCATCTTCGGGATCTCGCCATCTATACCTCCAACGATTCGGGGTTCGCCGTACAACAAGTCGCGTCACCGGCCAGCATCAAGCCAATCTCTGTCCCAGCGCTGCCGGAGATTGAACTCGAGGGGATGGAACTCTCCTTGTGAGTAAACGCTGTCGATTTGCGCCGACAGTCGTCCGACCTTATGAGCGAGCTTGGTCAGGAGAGATGGCCCAACCCGAACGCCGGAAGACCGTCGATCGAAACTGATTGGCCGATTACATTATGGCGAATCCAGACCGCGTTGGATGGTCCCACACTAGGCCGTTAGCTATTTCGACTTCTGTTCGACATACGCCTACTTCTCTCCCCCCTGTAGGGATGTGGTTTGTTATATCCTTACCACTTGGACAACCTTTCAAATCCTCTGCCGAGGCCTGACCCAGGTTCAGAACGCTGGCTCTCGGTCAACGAGGTTGCAACCCACCTCGGGATCAAGCCCGATACCGTTTACAAGTGGATTCTGCGCAGACACCTTCCTGCCCATAAGGTGGGCAAGCTATGGAAGTTCAGGCGTCAAGAAGTTGACAACTGGGTGCAAAGCGGGAAGGCGGCGAATGCTGACGTCTAGTGTCGATTCCGGGTTACTCCTTTCTCATCAACAACAAGTCTCAGGCTTTAGGTGTGTATGAATATCTTGGTTCAACCTTTTCTCGATGGTCTTGCAGGTGAGCGTCTTCGCACGTTTGCCATGCAGGTTGGGTCAGCGGTCGACGCAGATTTGCGTCGGATGGCAGAAACTGAAGCTGTTTGGGCGCACGAATCGGAAGCTCTTAATGGTCAATCCTTTGCGTACGAGGCCGCAGCCAGATTGCTGGTAGACCTTCGACTCCTGAAGTGGAGCGTTCGCGCCGATACTTATGGTCTAGAACTGGAATCACCGCCTCATCCTCGGCTTGGAGCCAGAACTCCCGATGCAATCAAGGAGTCAAAATCTGCCTTCCGGAAGGAACTCGCACCTGCACTTCACCAGCAGTTTAGTCAATCAAGTGTCCGTCAATTCATCACGGAGCTTGAATCTCCATCAAAGGGATCACGCCGCAAAAGCATTTCCTTGCTGATAGCTGATGGGGCAGAACTTGCCGACAGACTTCAACCCGCTATCGACTCTACGGGGACCGCACGTGTTGAAGCTCTTCGGAATGCCGTTCAACCTTACCTACAGTTGTTGCCGGGTGAAGGAGACTCTAGTTCGCGCGATGAGTTTACGGGCATACCACTAGGAGACATATGGCGATATTTTCGCTACACGTGGTCGATTCCCCAGACCGCCATACCAGGTCGACAGATGTTTTATCTGGTGAGAGATAAAGCGCACGCAAATCACGCCATCATCGGAATCGCTTGTTTGAGTAATAGCCCCCTAATGTCGCCTGAACGCGATGACTCGATCGGCTGGACCCCAGACCGATTCAGGGTACGGATAGAAAAGGCTTCACTCGGTGAATCCGATGAACAACTGAGTTACCTAAGGCAATACCTTCAAGACTCCTTGGAGGAAGCGATCGGCCAAATAAATCCAAAGGGGCTCGCTACATCGCGAGAGATTCAGAATCCGGATGACACTGTGGTTTCGCGACTTCAGCGAATGGCAGACGAATTTTCCAACAGGAGAGAGGAGGCACTCCGAGAAGTCGCATTGGCATCATCCGCAGGTGTCCCCGTGGTTTTGTCGGAAACGGAATTCAATGCCTACGACGGACCTCCTGTATCTGTTGATGTCCTAGAACTAGAGGGACGACGAGCTCATGAGCATGCGCCACAAACCGTTGCTCGCCGATTGCTGGTCGCAAAGAAGCGGGCTTTCGAGTTATCGCGTTTGCTGAGGGCGAAATGCATCCTACGGCAGACCTGGGAGGCATTCATTGATCCGCTAAAGGTCGAAGAATTGCTGCTTGATGAGGACTTCGGCTTCTTACTTAGCACCGCTCTCTTCTCAACAAAGAGCAACAAAGTCGGTACAAGCATCTTGGAAATTACAACTTGCGGAGCGGTTGATCCCTACAGTGGTCTATTGGGCGGGAAACTTGTCTCATTGATGCTCCTTAGCCCTCAAGTCGCAGACGATTATCGCCATCGCTATGGTGACAGACCATCAATCATCAGTTCTCAACTGAAGAATGAACGACGCAAGAAAGACTCTACTCTTGCTTGGCTGAATACGACGAGTCTCTATTCGATGGGAAGCAGCCAATACGAACGTCTAAGCCTGCCAGCCGGCATAATCTCAAACCAACAAGGCAAGATCAGCTTCCGACATATCGGGGACACCGTAGGCTTTGGAACCGTCCAGTTTTCTGACGCAACCGCCCAAGCGGTGCAAATGGCTTTGGAGGAGAAGTATCAATTCCGATCAGTCAACAGCATTTTCGGAGAAGGCTTCAGCCCAAAGTTCCGAAAATTGCGAGACGGAATGTCGATGCTCGGTTTCAATCCTGCAATTCTTATGCGACATGATCAACAGAGACGCGTGTATGCAGCTCCCATTTGGCCGCATGCCGACGCCTTTCTCCGAGGTGAGGGACAACAAGTTCCTGACTATGTTCTAGAACCATGGAACTTTAGAGATGCGAGTGAAAGAATCGCAGAATTCTGGCGAACGCGTTGGCTCGCGAGTCGGTTGAACTATGCGCCCGCCGTCGATGCTCTGCGTACCTCTCCGACATGGTCTTTGAGTCAAAGAGTTCAGCATCTGCCGGTTGCACCCGCAGCAGCAAAAAACTCAGGAAGAAATGGACGGCGTCCAATGACCTATGTCCCACAGGGAAATGAAGCCACCGCACTATCCCCACGTAAGATGGACGGGCGCTTTTGGCTCGATCTCGCAAAAGCCGGTCCAGAGGTGTGTGCGGATGAGTTAACTGAAGCTCAACTTAGTCGGCTGCACGTGAAGCAGAATATAGATAAATTTCTCCTTGACCGTGTTCGCCAAGGCTACAGTATCGTTCTCACCGGAAATGCCGGCGACGGTAAGACACATTTATTGAGACGATTAGAATCCGAGCTCAAAACACTGGGAGCTGTTGTCCAATTAGATGCTACAGCAGCCATGCGCCCAGGTGATGTCAGTCCCATTATTCGCGCTTGGAAGAAAGCTGGCGCTTACTGCATTGCAGCGAATGAATATCCTCTTCATTTGCTGCGGACCGCAGGCAGAGGCTTTCCTCCCATCGACGAAGTAGACCGGCAATGCCTCCAACGTGTCGCATACGGAAATGACTCCGACAGCACGGAACAGGCACGCGAGAAAGTTATTGTAGTTGATCTTAGTTTGAGGAACCCATTGAACCAGGATTTTGCTGGTCCGCTCTTGGACCGACTCCTTTCAGATGAGGAGCTGGCGGAAAGTGCCGCCGCCGCACCCGAAAGCGACATAGCTTGGAATCTACGTCATTTGGCTGATCCCATGACTAAGGATCGTCTCTTGGCACTTTTCTCCCGTCTCGCGACGACGGGGCATCGCACCACAGTCCGTGAACTGTGGATCTGGCTCGCTAGAGCGGTTGTGGGTGCCGGATCAGAGGACAACAAACCACTTCAGTCGCCCGGACGCTGGTACTCGAGTCGCATCTTTGAGCATGATGGGCGTTTTGCCCTCAGCCAACTGCTTCGATCATTGTCTGACCCAGCGATGCAGAGTCATCCCCGGTGGGATCTACTTCTTGAGAGTGGAGCGCTGTCCGATGGCTGGAGTAAAGACGGTGCACCAACGCTTCTTCGCATGGATGCTGACAACTTTCGAGCGCTCAAGCGTAGGTTCTATTTTGAGCACATTTCAGGCGACGAACCATTCCAGTTGAAGGGCGCTCAAGCGGCACCCTTTTTGACTGCACTACAGTCCTATGGTCCGATCGAGGACACCTTCAAGCAACGTCTCCTTGAGTCGATCAATTGTGCCTACTGCCCCACGCTGTTCCCACAGATGAGCACCAGGCTATATCTGTGGGTCGGTCACAGATATCATGAACAACCGTCCCACGGGTATGTCGCAAACCAGAGCGTGCCGGATAGCGAACTTGAATTACTGCGACCTCGTTTGCCGAAGAGACTCAAGGACGCGTTCGAATATCAGGCGGACCACTTGTTACTTAGATATCGGAAGCGAGGAAAACCGGACATTTCGCTTCGGGTCGACTACCTAATGTTCTGTGCCTTGGAGAAGCTTCGTCAGGGACTACCCCGTCAACTCCTTCCTGACCGCGATGTCAATCGCCTCGACTCCTTCATTGAACAGCTACGGAGGACAGAGGTGAAGGGCGATCGAAGTTTCTTTATTCATAATCACGATGATCGAAGCGCCGCTCAGGTAATTCTATCGTCAGACTTTCGCCGATACGAAACAGTGAGGAAAGCATGAATCCGAGAATAATGACACGGATGTACGGTCAGGCTTACGGATTCAATACTGATCGGCGCGTAAAACCAGTTCACTTCGCAACCGGATTTTTCGTAGCGCTGCTAGGCGCACAATACGAGCAACAGATTCTCAATAAAACAGTTGCATATTCCGATTCGAAAACGTTGCATGGAGATTATGAACTTCCTAATCTCCATCGTCTCCTCTTGAGCGAAGATCGAATTTCTCAAGAGATAGATCTTGAGGCGTTGCAAGTCTTGCGCAAGCAACTCAGGAGTTTGTCGAATAATGATGGTGCTGTCTACCCGTCTTACACGGGAAAAGCAGGTTTTGGATGCGACTACACGAGCGCATCGGGTGATGTCTTAACGCGGACAAAGGATAACGATGGGTTCACGGGCTACTTCGTGTATATAGTGCTGACTCAATCTTCCGCAGGCCAAGAGATTCTCGATACCGTTCGAACATGGCTTAGTCAAGATGCATCAACTTGGCGCCTTGCTGTGCAGCCTCTGCTAGAGGCGAATCGGCTAGAAGAGGACGCCCAGTCCCGGTACGAGGCTAAAGGATTCGGTGATTTGGATTCTAGAAGGTTGAGGAG
>CALMON010000105.1:0-1319 GCA_937871785.1 uncultured Granulicella sp. | reverse complement strand
GAGGAGAATCTCAAAGAAGATGGAGCTCCAGACAATTGCTGTGAACCAATTGTGTAAGGGCGCTGACCAGCTGATGGCTTCAGAGACTAAACTCCGCGTCCTCATCATCGGTCTAAGCATGTGGCTGTTCCGCTATCTCGTTCTCGAAGGGTTGGAGACGCCCCTCGTATCCGGTACCCTCCTCGTCGACATGCTGGGAGATTCGTCTTCCAAGATGCGAGCACAGAGCAGGTGGTCATTCTCGCGCGTGAGAGAGGGTTTAATCGACGCGTTTTCACGCTTTGAGTCTTCTGGTCGCTTTGAAGGTAGCGAAGAAGCCTGGAGTTACATAGAGAGGCAGTTAGCAAGTCGGCCTAAATTTGAGGAGTTCTATCGCGAATTAGGCTTAAGAAGCGGATTGGCTCAGCCGCGTGCGAACCGCATCTCCGCCAAACACTTTGAACTCCAACCCGAAACTCTCCGTGCTGCTGTCATGTCTGTTATCACCATTGACGACGGGTTCGTTCCGATAACAGAACTTCTTGAAAGGCTATTCAACACCTGGGGTCTTTGCTTTGGGGGAAGACCGCTCGACGACGCCCTATTAGCTAAACTTGGGTATACCGGTCTCGATCAGGATCAGGACCTCACCCCTAATACAGAAGCCCTCACGACACTTCTCGCGGAACTGGGTCTGGCGACCCGCCTGTCTGATGGAGTTGTAATGTGCCACGCGAAAGATAGGTTTTAGATATGACCAGCGACGAACTTGCATCTTCAGCACTCTCAACCTGGACTTTGAAGGCACTTGCGGACGGGACTACGGCAATAGGGCGACAGGAGTTGCCTCAGCTCGATGTGGTGGAGTTCCTAAGGGCATTCCGAAACCCGGTTAACGCGACTGCTCCCATATCTCTCGCATTAGTGGGGTTTTCGGTAGATGACAAGAAACTGCGGCTGCTCGCGGACAAGCATGCGCCCGGTACCTTTTCCAACGTTGCAACGGATCTGCATACGGCTGCTGCATGGCGTAATAATAGAAAGAAACATCCGATCGTAGTCGCGTATGCCCGCGGGAGAGTAGCCGGGGTGAATACGCTTCGGCACTTTTTGCAGGCATCATCGACAGATCTCACGACGTCTTTACTAGAGTGGGCGAGATCACAGCAGCAGTTTAGTGTCACGCCTGCACACACTCGCTTGGTCGAAGCTCTTCGCATTCTTGTTGAAGCGGGCGATCGTTGGTCCTTCGAACAGGTTCGGGGTTTGTTTTCGCTATGGAGCAATGATCCCTCCGCAAACTCTCCCCGCCAGGCAGTCGTAGCGCTCGGGCTGTTCAC
>CALMON010000104.1 GCA_937871785.1 uncultured Granulicella sp. | reverse complement strand
CGAAACTCTTTGGGGTCGAAGCTGACGGAACGCTGTTCCTTACCGTCCATCAGGACGGTGAGGCGGTCCGGTTCCATCTTCGTGATGGTCCCCATATCCCGGTTCGAGATGCCCAGCTCCTTGTTCAATGCGGAGAACTGGAGGCGGTCGCCGGTGGCGAACTCGCGGCTGGTTTCCCGAAAGATGTTTACGCCATAGACGCGCTTGGGTCATAGGCGACGGTGGAGCCGTCGCCCAACTCGACCCTAAGCCGGTTGGTCGGTCCGTCACTCGACCGGCCAACGCCGAAGCTGCCGCGCTCGTACTGGACCACATCGCCGGGTTTGTACATCCCTGCCCATGTCCGGTCGGGGCCGGTCATATCCGAACGATGGGACAGGGTAAGGAATTGTCTGCCATCCTCGGCAAGCGTGCCGGTCTTCAGCAGCTCGCCCCGCACGGCCTCATTGATCTGCTGCCGGCTCTTGTTGTCTGGGGAGACAATGATCGTGTTCTCCGGCTTTGCCGCGTAGTCCTTTGCGATGGCCGTGATGCGCTCGGGCGCACTCGCAAGCTGAGTGACGCGGCCTTGCTCGGCAAGCAAGCCGACGCCTTTCTCCGTCTCATTTGCGGCAAGATGCTGGACGGCGCGAAGCAGCTCCGGGTCTTTTTGCCGCATGACCGTGTCCAGCTTTGAGGTCTGCATCCCCGCTTCCTGCATCTGCTGGAAGGGTCGGCCCGCGTCCACGCTCTGATGCTGACGGGTGTCTCCGATGACCAGAACCCTGTCCTCGGGTTTGATCTTTTCAAGGAAGGCCCGCATCTGCCGGGTGCTGGCAAGGCTCGATTTGTCGAGCATGTAGAGATGTCTGCTGGCAGGCTCGTTGTCTTTCTGACGTGCAAGGAAACTCATAGCAAGGCGGCGAACACGCTTGCACGGGAAAGGTCCGTTTCCCCTTTTCGACACGCGCCTGCAACCAGCGCGATACGGGGTTACTTAGCCAGAACATCACAGTGCCGACGAGAATAAGCCACGGGACGAGCGCGAGGAGGTACGCTGTGCGGTGTGCAATAACAACTCCGCACTTCCGAACCCACCAATGATAGCCGTAAGAACATCAGCCGGAAGCAGCCGACGCTCAAGGTCTGCCCGCGCGGCCAGGATCTAGACGAGTTGGCCCGGCCATAACTACCGTATTCGTTGCACTGGCTTCGACTGGCAGAATGCCGATGCCGAGCAGCGCTGGGAAGCTTACAAAGCTCCCCCGCCCGCCAAAGCATTCAGCACTCCCGCGATCATGGCCGCCAGAGCCAGCCACAAAAGCCGAATTGTGTGCGTTCCTAGATAAGCCACATCAGCCTCGTCGATCCGGCCCATCCCTAGATTGATCCTATAGAACGCTCTGGCGGGATGATCGCTGTATCAGATGTTCTCTGCGTGAGGCTCAGCTTCAGGGCCTCTAAAGTACTCTTCGGATAGAAGAGCAGAGTCATCGCAACAGTGACGCAGATGCCGAAGGCCACTTCTAGGAACCGGCTTGTTGCGGTGTGCAGGATACCGGTATTGGGATGAGGAACGAGGACCACGATGCATTGCGTTACCCCAGCCAACCTGCCGGCACTAAGATTGCTAACCCAATTGCAAAGCGCAAGCGTTAGTGCGAGAGACACGGCAAAAAGAATCAAACGGTCATGCCAAAAGGTGGCTGTGATCCAGCCACTGACGCCGCCGATTACTGTTCCGACCATGCGATCCCGCGACACGAGTATTGTTGTCCCTAGCTGTGACTGGCACACCACCACGCTTGTGATTGCAGCCCAATAGCCTGCACCGAAGCCGAGAACACGCGTGAGCCAATAACAAAGCGTGACCGCAGTCGCAGCAAGCAGTGCATAACGCCAGTCGACCGCTTCGCTAAGTATTTTGCCTGATGCCGGTAGCTGTAGATCCTGGTCCATGCCAACCTCGTCTTCAATACTTTCTTGCGTGTCGCAGCATCTAGAAATTCACCTTAGACCGGAAGCCGAGCAGAGTGTCCGAGTGGGAGGTCACGCCCACATCCAGGATGCGTTGAACCGCCGGCTGAAAGACGATCCCACGAGGAAAGGTGATGAGTGTGTTCAGTTCGAGAAGGTTTTCGGCGTGCTGTTGCGACAGGGAAGTGGGAGGAAATTGACTACTGATTCCACTCCGAACGTAAGCAAAGGACACCGTGTTGTGGAGGTGCATGGGAAGCAGCTCGTTGTAGCGCAGTCCAAGGGTGAGCTGCGCGTTTTGCCGATTGCGGTCTCCCGGCCCCCAACTCACACCTGCTGTTGCGTCCGGGCCAACGCCGGAGTTGGGGTGGGTGCGCCATAGGGCCTGGCTGGCGAGCCCATACAGCGTGTAGTTGCTCGAAGCAGGAGTGGTGCCGTGTGCGGAAGGAAGTTTTCCCGGGTTGAAGGCGGCTCCGAACTTGTATAACCCGGTGTACCCCCGCCTGTCGGCCACAGTGTCCGTCTGTTCAGCAGACGCTTTCGTTCCGAGCGTCCAGCCGACTTCGGACAAGCTCACCGGACGGCCACGGAATTGAGGCACAAAGCCGGTGAGGTTATCCGTCACCAGATGAGGGTCGCCTGCCGAGACCATGGACTTGATGTAGACGTGCTGAAGCGGTGCGATCCGCAATTCCGCCGCTGACGTGGCAAAGGGCTGGAAAGCCGCGTTCGTGTTGCCGACGGCGGTCAGCGCATAGCCGATCGGCTGCGCAATAAACGAGCCACCGAAGTGTTGTGAAGCGTAGGAATCCAGCCCCGCAAACTGCCCGAAGCGCAGGGCTATCTTGCCCCCTGCGAGGCGTTGCTGCACCCACCACGCATCCAGGCGAAATGCATTGAATGTTGAGATGGCACTTGGCGTTGCGATGGTACCGAGATAGGCGCCCTGATTCGCGCCCGTCTGCCACACACCGGTGATATGCACTGTAAGTCCTGAAACCTGGGCGAGCTTTTCAAAATCGAAGTCGACGGTTCCGCGAACGCGCGAATAGCTGGTGAACCGCGCAGGCTGAACGGAACGGACATTGCCGAGCGAATCGGAAAGATACTCGAGTGCATAGGCGAACCCTCTTTCGGATAACCTCTCGCGGGCTCCCCCCAGGTCACCGGTAACGTGACGGGACTCTTCGCTGCGGTTCTCCTGAGCATCCGGCCCGGAAAGGGCTACCCGCGTTGAAGAAGGGGACCCCGACTGCGCCAGAAGCGAAAGAGGACAGCAAAGAAGACCCAAGAAACAAACCCGTGTACAGAACAACCTTCCCGGCATCGCGTTCCCATCCAGTCGGTGCACCGACTCTTCATTTTGTCGTGATGTCGCAGGCCGGTTAGACGCTCTTCGGCAGAAGACTCATGTAGTGCGCGAAGGTTTGGACATCGGCATAGGAGTAGGGACGGAAGGAGCCGTAAACCGTATCCCAGGAAGGGATATAGGAAAGAGCCTGATCTTTCATCCTGCCGGCCAGGGCGCGATCGACCCTCTTGTTGACCGCGAGGATCGCGGGCGGGCAGCCATCCATCGAACCGATGATCTTGCACTTATCCGCATTACCGGGGGTCATCTTCCAAACGTCATCGAGGATCATGGTCGAGCGAATCTTGCCGCTGATGACCGCATCCACACGCGGCTGCCAACCTGCGACTTCGATCGCATCCAGAAAGTTCAGGTTCTGCCCCTTGCTTTCCAGCATAATCGCCGGCGGAAAATAACTGGAAGAACACGACGTGTTCATGTAGCCGTACTTCGAGCCCTTGAGATCCTCGATGCTGGTGGCGGGATCGTCCTTACGCACGACGAGCAGGGTTGTCTGGTAGGGAAGGCGCGTGAACTTCGAGGTGGCGATCACCAGGCCGTCATAGTACGGATTGTTGTTCAGAAGCAGGTTGACGAAGTCGGCGCCGGGAATATAGGCGAAGTCCGGTCCACCGGACTTGAGAAGCTCGTCGATATGAACAAGGTCTGTCGTCGCCTCGGCATGAATGCCTGCCGCCGTCAGCATCTTCAACCAGGACCCCTGTTCGGTCGGAAGCTCCAGGTTTTTATCGAGAATGAATTTGAGCGGTGACCCTTTCTGCTCGGGGTGAGAGGTGGCTTTGCCTTGAGGGGTTCCGCCGCTCGCCGCAGCTGCCGTCGCCGGAGCAAAGACACTGCCCGCCGCCAGAAGACCAGCATTAAACATAAGGCTCCTGCGGGTACTAAGGTCGTACGAAAGATTGTTCATAGGATCTCCTAAAGTAGATAGTGTTCTAAGTCAGGCGTTGCAGTTTGAAGCGCCAGTGTGGATGAAGCGGCCCACCTCAGCCGGGAAAGCTTCGGGAAATGGAGGTTTGGGCTCGAAATGAATTTGCACTTGAAGTACTTGCAGTATCTAGGTTCGAAGTCCATGGTCGAATCCTTCTTGCTCGCTTCCAAAACGTGAAACAAGGATGAACACAAGGCAGAGGACCGCGACCGAAAGCCAAAGGGCATGATTTCCTATGTGACGTCCCAGGAGACCACCGCAGGTGGCGCCCAGAAAAAAGCTGATCATCAACGTCCACAGGTCACGGCCTTTGCGTAAATTGCCTGCCCGGAGGGTCGGGTCGAGGGCGTTATAAAGGCTCATCGTGCCGTCTCGTAAAGTGCCGGTCAGCACCGTGGCGTTATAGGCATAACTGTCCACTTTTTGAGAGATGCCTACAAGGAATCCAGTAAGCAGGACAATGATGAAGGCGTAAGCCTCGTCACTGAATGACCACGGTACGAGAGACATGAGGAGAAGTCCAGCAATCACCGTACTGAGAGCGAAACGAACAGGGTTGTGACGGATGCGTTTTTGCGCCATGGCGACAAGCCAGATGCCACAGACATAGGCGAGTATCGGCCATGCGTAATGAAGCGCTCCCCCTGTGCTTTTATTGAAAACACCGACTCCGCAGAGTACGGCGTTGCCGGTCATAACGCCCGCAAAGACGTGGCCATGATTCAGATAGAGGAAGGCATCAAGAGAAGCTCCCGTGAATGCCAAGAGTGATGCGCATGGAAGTGAGTCGACCATGGCGTACTCGGGCGAAACCCGAAGTTGTTCCGCTCCCGCAGTAGGTGCAACTTGGTTTCTCTCTGCTTTTATCATGCTCATCGAGACCGCCTACTGGAACGACAGTGTTGATGCCTGCCTCGCTTCTGGCGAAGCACATTCTGAAGAACGCCTGCGCCGGGTACATTGGCGCAGGCCAACGTGACAAGGCGATGTGTTAGCTGATGACAGTGTTCTTATAGGCAATTTTGTCCAGGTCTTCTTTGGAGAAGTTAGTATGTGCCATGGCGACATTTGCGGGAAGAGCGCGCAACCACTGCCTGAGGGAAATGTCGGCAAAGTGAGGGTCGGCAAACATCTCCAGCAACAGGATGTCCTCGTCCCCCGTATTTTCGATGTAGTGACCCGCCATCCTGGGCACGTAGCCCACGTCATTTGGGTTGAAGTCCATGGTCCGGGCATTACCTTCCGCATCAAAGACGGTCATTCGTCCCTTGCCCTTCACCCAGAACTGCCATTCACTGGCTTGCGGATGCCAGTGCATCTCGCGGAGGCCGCCGGGTTTGATGGTGGACATGCCGACGCAGATCTTTTTTGAAGCCGGGAAGATACTCTCGTCAATAATGCGAACCTCGCCGTGCGGTGTCGTATAGGTCGGTTTCATCGCATAGGCTTTGAAGGTGAACTTCTGGGTGGGTTTACCCGCAGTCCGCTGTTCAATCTCGGCACGATCTTGATCAAGAGTCTGAGTCGGTGCGTCACCCGGAAAAATGTACAGCGGATCGCCCTTGGGTAGTTTGGCGATGGTCGCCTCGTCCAACCCAAGGTTCCTCGCCAGCAGGTCAGGTGGCGTGTGCATCAGCCAGTCAGAAAGAAGGAAGGTGCTTTCCTCAGAGAAAAGCGCCTGGTTGAACACCAGGAGGAACTCGCAGCCGTCGGCACCAGTTCCCTGAATAGAGTGAGGGTAGCCGGCCGGAAAGATCCACAAGTCTCCTTCTTCCACGTCGTCGACAAACATTGTGTTGTCCGGCGAATAGACCGTGATGCGCGCATTGCCCTTGAGCATAAGAGCCCATTCATCAGCCTGATGCCAGTGCAGTTCGCGAAACGAACCTGCGGTTAGCCGCATCGTCACGCCCGCGATGTCCTTGGAGCTAGGGAGTTCCCGCTGCGTGACCTGATGGGTCCATCCACCCTCCTGCACCCTGCGTGAGGCCAGGTCGAAAGAGTACCAGACGGGCACCACCACCCCGTGGTCCGTCGCCGGACGTACGCTGGTATTGGGGTTTAACGTCTCCAATACGGGGTTCTGGCCGGCCATCCGGCTTGCTGAATGATCCTGCTCTGCTTGCGCTGTGTTCTGCGCACCCCCTCCTAAGATTGCTGGGGTGTCTTGTATTGCGGTCCTCGAGCTCATCTTTTCTCCTTGCTGGTGGCGCATCTGGTTGGGCGCACATGTTCTTTGGGGCCGACATGATGTCTTCGGCGTAGTGTGGCAAAGCCAGATTACTTTGGCGGGTACTTGCCGAACATCTTGTTAATTTCTTTATCCAATTTCGCTGTATTCTTCGCAGCTTTACTGGACATGTCTTCCCGAGAACGCCCACACCATACCAACTGGTGAAACCTCCCGTCGTAGAGGGCGATCAAGAGAGTTCCAACGGGCACTGTAGTGACCGAAGTGGTGGAGTCGCCGAGACCTCCGCCCCAGCCACCACCCCAGCCG
>CALMON010000103.1:14439-21258 GCA_937871785.1 uncultured Granulicella sp. | reverse complement strand
CAAAGCCGCCCGCACCCGCGCTGCAAAGTCGTCGGGAATCCGCGGCTCTCCCCCGTGCTCCAGCAGACGCGTCAGCTCCGCCTCAGCTTTCGGCTTCAGATTATCGCTTTCCATCACAAACCATTTTTCCACAAATCCCGCTCCTTCACAGAGTTCCCCATTGCCGACACTTTCGACAGCGCCAGACCGCCTACCGCATCGCATCCGCACCTTTCCGCTCGCCCCGCGGCGCGGCCGCCCTCGCCGCCAGCCGTTCGCCAAGCCGTTTGCGGCCGCGATGCAGATGCGTCCTCACCGTATTGATCGGCAGCCCCAGCGCGACGGCGATGCCCTCATACGTGCACTCTTCCTGGTGAAACAACACCAGCACAGCGCGCTCGGCTTCCGGCAGCCCCAGCAACTCCTCATCCAGCGCACACTGCAGATCGGCTTCCTGCAACCGCTGCTCCGGGGTGCGCGCGTGCTCGCCGGCCAAGGGGTCGCCCGCGAAGTTTTCGAGCCAGCTCGCCTCGCCTTCGTCCTCCGCGAACGCCGGTTCGGTGGCCCACACCTGCCGCTCGCGCCGGCGCCGCTTCCACTCGTCCTGCGCCAGGTTCACCACGATGCGGTATAGGTAGGTCGACACAGTCGCGTCGCCGCGAAACTCCGGCAACGCGCGGTAAAGGCGCAAAAACGCCTCCTGCGCCAGGTCTTCAACCTGCGGACCGGCACCCGTAAGCCGCGTAAGCGTGCGAAACACCATGCGCTGATGCTCGCGCACCAGGGTTTCGAACCGCTCCGGGGATAGGTAGTCGGCAGGCAAAGTCAGGAGACCGCTCAGACTTCAGCATGAGGCAAAAGTTTCACGCGACACGGCTGAAACTTTTGCGCCAGGCCGCGGTCCAAGCGCAGCGTATCGCACAGAATAGCGAAGCCAACGATGCATAGCGAAGCCAACGATACTTGGCGAAGCTAACGATACAAGGAGCCCTGATGACCCTCACCACTCTCGCCGCCGTCACTGACCTTTCAAACCCTATGGACAGCCCCTTCATCGTCCCGGTCGCCGGCTGCGTCATGATCCTCGGCATTGTCGTCGCCGGCATCTGGTCGGGCGTGCGCACCCGCGAAATGCAAAGCCAGGAGCGCCTCGCCGCCATAGCCAAAGGCATCCCCATCCCGCTCACGCCCGCGGAAATCGTCCTCACCCAAGGCCGCCCGCAGCTTGCCGACAATACCCGCCGCCGCGGCAACGTCCGCCGCGGAGGCCTGATTTGCGTCGGCATCGGCGCTGGCCTGATCGCCTTTTTCCTGATGCTCGCCGCCATTCTGCAGGTTCGACCGGTACTCGCCGGAGCGGCCGTCGGCCTTATCCCGCTCGGCATCGGTGTGGCGCTGCTGATCGACGCGCGCATCCAGAGCCGCGAGATGGAAGACGCCATGCAGCAACCGCTCGCCACCGGCCGCGACCTGTCGCTGTAGAGCTCCGCTACACTATCCCTCTATGGCTTCGATCCCCAAAGCCGCGGCGCGCCCCGTCATCAAGGCCGTCCGCGGCACCCGCGACCTCCTTCCCGACCAGACCCCGCTCTGGAACCATGTCGAAACCACTGCCCGCGCCGTATTTGCGCGCTACGGTTTCGGAGAAATCCGCACGCCGTTATTTGAATCGACCGAGCTTTTCGCGCGCGGTGTCGGCGAAGAAACCGACATCGTGTCCAAGGAAATGTTCACCTGGGAAGACCGCGCGCGCGCCGCCAGCGAGAAGCCGCAGCAGCTTACCCTGCGCCCGGAAAACACCGCCGGTGTCGTCCGTGCGTACATCGAGCACAAGCTTGGCGAAACCGGTGCCTTGCAGAAGCTGTACTACATTGGGCCGCAGTTCCGCCGCGAGCGCCCGCAGCGCGGCCGGTATCGCCAGTTCTGGCAGATCGGCGCGGAGGTTATCGGGCCGCAAACCTCCGGCGCGGAAAGCCCCCTGCGCGATGCGGAAGTGCTGGAAATGCTGGCGTCTCTGCTGGATGAACTCGGCATCCGCGACTGGAAGCTCGAGCTCAACTCGGTGGGCAACGCAGACGACCGCGCCCGCTACAACGTCGCTCTGCGTGAAGCCCTGGAGCCGGTGAAAGCGCGGATGTGCCCCGACAATCAGCGCCGGGCCGATACCAACCCGCTGCGCGTGCTCGACTCAAAGGACGAAGCCGACCAGGACATCATTAACGCGCTGCCCAAAATCGCCGACTATCTTGGCCCCGACTCGGCCGCGCACTTCGCGCAGGTGCGCGCCGCGCTCGACGCCTGCGGGGTTCGCTACCACATCAACCCGCGCCTGGTTCGCGGCCTCGACTATTACACCCGCACCACATTCGAGTTCACCGTGACCACGGGCCTGGGCACGCAGAACGCGCTGCTCGGCGGCGGCCGCTACGACGGCCTGAGCGAAATGCTCGGCGGGCCCAAGGCCCCCGGCATCGGCTTCGCCATCGGCGAAGATCGGCTGATCCTCACGTTGCAGGCCCAGGCTGAAGCTGATGCCGCGCAAGCTCTTGAACGGGCGGCAAAAGCAGAAGCGGGTGCCCCATCCGTCCCGCACCATGAGACGGATGGGAACCCCGAGCCGAAATGGGCGGTCCAGAAACTCGACGCCTACATCGCCCCGCTCGGCCCCGCGCAGAACCCCGCCGCGCTTGCGCTCGCCCGCGACCTCCGCCGCGAAGGCCTGACCGTGGAGGTCGGCGACGGCAACTTCAAGCTCGGCAAAGCCTTCGGTCTCGCCGACAGGCTCGCCCGCCACATTGTCCTGCTGGGCGAAGACGAAGTAAGGAGCGGCGAATACACTGTGAAGACCTTCGCGACCGGCGAGCAGGTGAAGGTGCAGCGCTCCGCTCTCCTTCAAAGGCTTCCCTCTTGAAAACGGCACGCCGCAACGGAGCATACTGACGTTAGGGCTACCATGCCAACTCGCCCCGGAAGACTCAGCGGCCATGCCGGCCGCTGCGCCTCGGCGTAAACACACGCGCGAAGAATGGCTGCCAATCTTCTCGCAGAGTTTTAGGAAGAGCGCCGCGCGGAAGCAGCCCCGTGAAGGATGCTGTTATCGACAGCTCGGTCGTAACTGCCATCGCGAAGAGGGAGCGCCTTGATGAAAGAACGGTTTCTCTTATTGACGGCGGTGTAATGACTTGGGTCGTCGAGGCTGTTCAGCGTCGGATTTCCCGTGTCGGAAAGCCCCCGGTGGATATTGGCTGTCCCCTCGTAGCCCTGCCAGTAGCTCTGCGCCAGCTTGATATCTCTTGTTCGACGGCTCTTGTCTCCTCCGTGGAGGAGGAGCACAGTTCAAGACCGTGCTCTGCAAAGGAAATCCTGTACCCGGGGGCGAACGTGACACGCAGTCCGAAAACGCCACCGCCACCGCTTTCGAGGCGCCGGCGTTTCCTTCCGCCAAATGATCCAGGCGCACGGCAATGCCTTGACGCCCGACCATGTCGCGCAGCCCGTCCAGCCACTGATCGAACGGAGCGACACCGTCGACTGTCTCGTATACTTGGAGTTTCCTCGGTCGAGCTTGCAACTCTGCCCTCGCCCGCGGCGCTGCGTGTAGCTTAAAAGCCACAGATCCTGCCAGCCCTTGCCCAACCTCCTTGCCATCTCGGACGTCACCCGCGACACCACCGCCTTTCCCTGGGCGCAGCGCACGCCCTTTGCCGGGTTGCCGACCATTGCCACGCTTGCCATTTGCCTCGTGCTCGGGCAACTCACCGATCACGCCGCTGCCGGGTCCATCGCGGCGGGCGCGGCGTTTACGGTGGGCTTCGCGGTGTTCCATGCCACGCTTGCGTCCACGCTGCTCAGCATGGCTATGCTGACGCTCGGCATCGCCTCCGCGACGCTGGCCGGCTCGCTCGGCGCAGGCCATACCGGCATCGTGCTGCTGCTGGCCGCTCTCGCCGCCATCAATTTCGGCCTGCTCAGCGGCATCAGCCCCACGGCCGGCTGGATCGGTCAGCAATGCGGCGTGTTCGTGATCGTCGCCAGCTACTTCCCCATGGGGACGCATTACGCCGTCGGCCGGTCGGCGATGGTGCTGCTTGGCGGCGGGATGGTCATGCTGCTCCACGCGCTGGGAGACCTGCTGCGTCACCACGACACGCCGCCACCCGCCGACCCGCTGCACCAAAGGCTGCACACCCGAACCCGTGAAGTGGGCCGGCAGCTTCGGCGCGAACTCCACCTTACCGGAGCGACGGCCAGCTACACGCTTCGCCTCGTGCTGCTGCTGCTGCTGTGCACGGCGCTGTACCGGCATTTTCACGTACGCAACGGCTATTGGTCGCCCATGACGGCGCTGCTGGTGCTCAAGCCGCAATGGACCGCGACGCTCAGCCGCGGGCTCGCGCGCTTTGCCGGCACGCTCGCCGGCGTGGCGGTTGCGTTGCTGCTCGCGCGCACGGTGTCGTTCGACGACCCAGTCATTCTGGCGCTGATCCTTATCGCTGCCTGGGGCTGCTACGCGCTGCAGAACGTCAACTACGCGGCCTTTTCGCTGTGCCTGACGCTGTACATCGTGTTTCTGTTCCGCTTTGGCGGCTACTCGCAAACCAGCGCCGCGCACATTCGCTTGCTGAACACGGCAGTTGGCGGCGGCTTCGCGCTGGCCATCGATCTGGTGTGGAAGCTCTTTACGCCAGCGCGGAAAACCGTACCCGTGAAAACGTCCGCTTCTGCTTCAGCCTGACTCCGACCCGTTTGTTGAAGCTGCCGTGTGCTGATCCCGCCCGCCGTAAACGCCGCCGTCCGCTCTTTCGTACAATAGACCCACTGTGACTTTAGACTTTCTCGGCACCCTCGAACGCACCCACATGTGCGGCGATCTCCGCTCCTCAGACGCAAAAGACCTTGGCTCCGGCGAGACCGTGACCCTTATGGGCTGGGTCAACCGCCGCCGCGACCACGGCAACCTCATCTTCCTCGACCTCCGCGACCGCACCGGCATCACGCAGGTGGTGTTCGACAAGGAAGTCTCCCCCGAGGCCCATGCCAGGGCCGAAGCCGCCCGCCCCGAGTACGTCGTCGCCGCTACGGGCCGCGTCCGCGTGCGGGGAGAAGGTCTCGCCAACCCCAACATGCCCACCGGCGAAGTCGAAGTCGTCGCGCAGCAGCTCCTTCTGCTGAACGAGGCGAAAACGCCGCCGTTCCCCATTGCGGACGACGTCGCCATCACCAACGAAGAAATCCGGCTCAAGTACCGCTATCTCGACCTCCGCCGCCCCGAGCTGCAGCGCAACTTCGAGCTTCGCCACAAGGTCACGCGCGCCATTCGCGACTTCCTTTCCGACAACCATTTCCTTGAAATCGAAACGCCGCTGCTCACCCGCTCCACGCCCGAAGGCGCGCGCGACTACCTGGTCCCCAGCCGTGTGCACCCCGGCCATTTCTACGCGCTGCCACAGTCGCCGCAGATTTTCAAGCAACTGCTGATGATCTCCGGCTTCGACCGCTACTTCCAGATCGCCCGCTGCTTTCGCGACGAAGACCTTCGCGCCGACCGCCAGCCCGACTTCACCCAGATCGATCTGGAAACCACCTTTCCGAAGCAGGAAACGATCTTCCGCATCGTTGAAGGCTTCCTGCGAGCGGCCTTCCACGCCGGCGGCATCGAGCTGCCCGCGCACCCGTTCGTCCAGATGACCTACGACGACGCCATCCGCAAGTACGGCATCGACAAGCCCGACATGCGCCTGCCCGCGATGGTCGACCTGGGCGCCACGCTGACGCCCGAGTTGCGCGAAACCCTGAAGATCGACCCTGCACTTCCCGTCTACGGCTTCACGATCCCTCGCGTCGGCGAGCTCAGCGGCACGCAGCGCAAGGCGCTGGTCGGCGAAATCCGGGGGAGCTTTGGCGACACCGGGCTTGACTTCCTCGACGTCGCCCGCCTGCGCACCAACGCCGCGTTCGTTCCGCTGGCCGAGGCGATCGCCGCGAAACTCACCGCCGAACAGCTCGTTTTCAACGGAGAAAACTTCACCACCGACGACCTCGCGATCGTGATTACGCCCAAGCCCGGCACCCCCGCCCTGTGGAACTACGACCCGCACTGGATTCCCAAGCGCGTCGGCCAGCTTCGGCTGGACCTTGCGAAAAAATACGCCGACAAGCACAAGCTCTTTGAACCGACCAAGACCGCGGCGGACTTCCGCTTCCTCTGGGTCACCGACTTCCCCATGTACGAGTGGAACGAGGAAGCCAAGCGCTGGGACGCCGCGCACCACCCCTTCACCTCGCCGCACGAAGACGACATTACCACCGGCCGCCTCACATCCGACAAGGGTGCCGTCCGCGCGCTCGCCTACGATATCGTGCTCAACGGCACGGAGCTTGGTTCAGGGTCCATCCGTATCCATCGGCAGGACGTGCAGGCCGAAATCTTCCGGTCGCTGGGCATGTCGGACGCGGAGGCTAAAGAGCGGTTCGGCTTCTTTCTCGACGCGCTCGAATACGGCACGCCCCCGCACGGCGGCATCGCGTTGGGCCTCGACCGCATCGTCATGATCCTGGCCGGGGCGACGTCGCTGCGCGAAGTGATTGCCTTCCCGAAGACAGCCAAAGCCATCGACCTGATGGTCGACGCGCCGACCCCGGTAGGCGAGCAGCAGATGCGTGAGCTGAGTTTGAAGACGGTGACGCGGAGTTAGCAGAGGCGGTAGAAGAACCGCAAGTTCGCAGGTGTTGGCACGGCAACTGCAGCCGCATTCCCGCAACCGGCAGCCATCCCAGCGGGTGCATTTCTTACGTAGGCTTATGCCGACATACGGCACATTGGTAGCTACGTTAGGTTTT
>CALMON010000103.1:0-14339 GCA_937871785.1 uncultured Granulicella sp. | reverse complement strand
CACGCCTTCCGCATAGAGCAAGGGTCGGACTTCACGAAACTTCATGAAGTCCTGAACCAGGTCGCTACCAGCCCGCCTGCGGAAACGCCAGGAAAAACCACGTAAACAGTAACGCAAAAATGATGACGAACAGTGGCCACCACGTTTCCAGCCAGTGCGATTCCTTTTCCATCTCCATAGCGAGAACCCTCTCCAGCATCTTACCGCGCCTGACGAAAACAGCAAGACCGGGCCGGTCTAAGATGAAAAGAGTTCCTTCTGGAGGGCCGCGCCATGAAACAGGATTTCACCCGCATCGCCATTATTCTGGACCGCTCCGGCTCCATGGGGCACCTCGTCGAGGCCACCGTCGCGGGCTTCAATGAGTTCTGCCGGGAGCAGGCGAAGCTGCCCGGCTCGGCTACGGTAAAGCTGGTCCAATTTGACGATAAGTACGACGTCGTCTTCGACGAGCCCCTCACCAGCGTCCCTGAACTGACCGCGAAGACCTTCGTCCCGCGCGGCATGACCGCGCTGCTCGATGCGCAGGGCCGCACCATCGTCGAGCTTGGCAAGGAGCTCGCCGCGATGGCCGAAGACCAACGGCCCGCGAAAGTGCTCGTGTTGATGATCACCGACGGCCTGGAAAACGCCAGCAAACGCTACAAACTGCATGAGATCGCCACGCTCATCCGGCAGCAGCGCGACGTGTACGGCTGGGAATTCGTCTACATGGGCGCGAATCAGGACGCCGTCGCTTCGGCCGCGGCGATGAACATCCCTCCCGGGTCGGCGATCACCTTTAGCGCCAATCCGGCCGCGATGGCCGGCACCATGCGCTCCGCGGGAGGCTTGTTTCAGCGCGCGCGCAGCGGCGGTTCCGCCTCGTTTACCGACGCCGAACGCGAAGCTGCCGCCGTCGGCGACGCCAGCGCCGGCGTCGCGGGCTCCCCAGCCGGCGGAGCCGCTCCCGGCGGAAGGCGGCGGCGGTGAAGCGGCCGGCCCGCAACGTATGCTTAGGGCTGCTTATGTCTGTTCTGCTGGCCGCAACATCCACCATGCACGCCCAAACCGCAAGCCGGCCCTGGCCTGTCCGCGCTGTCGTCGTGACGACGTTTGAAGTCGGCAAGGATAGCGGCGACGCTCCCGGCGAGTTTCAGTTCTGGGTAGAGCGCGAGCATCTCGACACGGAGCTCGACTTCCCTGCCGGCAGCCACGCACTGCGCACCAATGCCGACCACACCGTGCTCGGCATGGTGTCCGGCACCACGATCGCGAACGCCGCCGCGTCGCTGATGGCCCTGGGGCTCGACCCGCGCTTTGACCTGACTCACGCCTATTTTCTGATCAACGGCATCGCCGGGGTCGACCCGGCGGACGCGTCCATCGGCTCGGCGGCGTGGTCGACCTTTGTGGTCGGCGACGTGGCCCGCGAGATCGACGCGCGCGAAGCCCCTAAAGATTGGCCGTACGGGGCGTTTCCGGTCGGCTCGAAAGCGCCCAACCCGGACAAGGTGATCGCCGTCTCCTGGTCGCGCTCCAACCTGTTCGAGCTGAACCCGAAGCTGACGCGATGGGCCTTCGAACTGACACGCTCCACAAAATTGCCGGACGACCCAGTGGTCGCCGCCTTCCGCGCGGGCTTCACCGGTTTTCCCAACGCGCAGAAGCCGCCGTTTGTCCTGCTTGGCGATACCTTCAGCTCCAACCAGTTTTGGCACGGCGTCACGCTTACCCGCTACGCCAACGACTGGGTGCGGCTGTACACCGAAGGCCGCGGCAATTTCGTGATGTCGGCGATGGAAGACTCCGGCTTCATGGCCGTGGCGGAGCGGCTGGCGACGGCCGGCAAGCTCGACCCGCGCCGCATTCTGCTGCTGCGCACGGCCAGCAACTACACCATGCCGCGGCCGGGACACACGGCAGTGGAGTCGGTCAATGCCCCGTTCATCGGCACGCGGCTCGCGCTCGAGTCCGCTTACCTGACCGGCAGCCCCGTGCTCCACTACCTGGTGGATCATTGGGACACAACCGCCGCGCACATTCCCGGCGATTGACCCCTGTCGCGCCGAAAGGAGACAAAACTGTGCCGAGGCTGGACACCGCCAGACTGCAAGCCTTTCTTTCTACGCCGGCAGGGGTGCTGCTCGCTGTCGCCGCGGCCATTCTGTGTACAGCGGCTGTTTTGCTGCTGCTATAAACCCCGTCAGGCTTCGCCTAGCACCCGTTCGTACACCATGGCCGTGGCCTCGTCGAAGCAGACGAACTCGACACGCTCCACCCCGGCGGCCTCCGCCAGCGCCTGGCTTTCGCGCACGGCGATCTCCGCCGCCGGGCCTTTCGGGAAGTGGTAGATCCCTGTAGAGATCGCCGGAAACGCGATTGACGTCACCCCATGCTCCTGCGCAAGCGCAAAACAAGCGCGATAGCAGCCGGCCAGCTTTTCCGGCTCGCCGCTGTGGCCGCCGTTCCACACCGGACCCACAGCATGGAAAACCCATTTGGCCGGCAGCTTGAACCCGGCGGTCGCCTTGGCACTCCCGGTCGGGCAACCGTTCAACGTTTGGCAGGCAGCCAACAAATCCGGCCCGGCTGCCCGATGAATCGCGCCATCGACCCCGCCGCCGCCCAGCAGCGATGAATTGGCTGCGTTCACAATCGCGTCCACCGACCGCTGTGTAATATCGCCCCGAACCACGGATAATTTCGCCACAAATCTCTCCTCACGCATCGAACAGAGAACTCCTGCAGGTTGCGCTCTCCCCGTAGGATGCGGCTACAATTCATTGGGAAGGGCTACTTCGCAGGAACCTGTGTTCTCTGATGGCGAAAACCGAACGCGCTTGCCGCGACATCCCACCGCCCCCAACTGTCCACCTCCAGCCTCCACGCTCCTGCCAACGCGTCCGCGAAGGTTACCGCACGTCCTCTTATGGTTACCACAACTGCTCCCGTCGTTCCTCCCGCGCCTCATGAGCCGGCCTCGTTCATCGACCGCAAGCTGAACCGGTCAACCCGTTACCGCCGCACCCGCATTTTCGGCTTCAGCGCCATCCTGATCGTCGGCGTCGTATATGTGCTCACCAAGCTCGGCTCCGACCTTTCAAAAGCCCATCCGTCCACGCTGTTTCCGTATCTTCTGCTTGGCCTGGCCCTGCTGATCGCGCTTGGTTTTGAGTTTGTCAACGGCTTCCACGACACCGCCAATGCCGTCGCCAGCGTCATCTACACGCACTCGCTCGACCCCCACGTCGCGGTGCTCTGGTCCGGCCTGTGGAACTTCGTCGGCGTGCTCACAAGCTCCGGTGCCGTGGCGTTCGCGATCGTTTCGCTTCTTCCGATTGAACTGATCCTCAAAGTCTCGCGCGGCTCCGGCTTTAGCATGGTTTTTGCGCTGCTGGTTTCAGCTATCCTGTGGAACCTGATGACCTGGGCACGCGGTCTGCCCGCGTCGAGCTCGCACACCATGATCGGCTCGATCCTCGGCGTCGGCCTCGCCAACCAGTGGATGCATCCGGGCTCATTGACCTCCGGCATCGACTGGTCACAGGTCACCAAAATCGCCAAGGCCCTCTTTTTCTCGCCGCTCATTGGGTTTACCGGGGCCTTCCTGCTGCTCTGGATCATGAAGCGCGTCATCACCGACCCCGAGCTGTACGAGGCCCCCAAAGGCGACGATCCACCGCCGTTCTGGATTCGCTGCCTGCTCATTCTCACCTGCACCGGCGTCAGTTTCGCGCACGGGTCGAACGACGGCCAAAAGGGCATGGGCCTGATCATGCTGATCCTGGTCGGCACCGTACCCACTGCTTACGCCCTGAACCATACCGTCGGCCCCGACCAGTTGTTCGATTTCGTGGCTGTGTCGCAGCAGGCCTCCACCACCCTGGGCCACTACATTCAACCGACCGCCACGTTGCCCGGGCCGGCCGGGGTGAATTCGAACACGACGCCCACAGAGCCGGCGGCGGAGCTGCAGCACTTTATTTCCACCCGAAAATACAGCCCCGACACGACCCTTGCGTTGCGCGACATGGTTGACACCATCCGCGACGAAGCCCAGGGTGCCGGCTCGCTCGGCAATGTGCCCACGAACGAGCAGGCCAACGTGCGCAATCAGATGTATCTGGTGTCTGAAAGCCTGATGCTGATCACGACGCCCAAGGTCGCGGCCAAGGACGGCCTGAACCTGTCCGCGCAGGACAAGCCGGTGCTCGAAAATTATCGCGGTTATCTCGATCGTTCCACAAAGTTCATCCCCACCTGGGTGAAGGTGGCGGTAGCGCTGGCCCTCGGCTTCGGAACGATGTTCGGCTGGAAGCGCATCGTGGTCACGGTCGGCGAAAAGATCGGCGCCAAGCGCCTGACGTACGCACAGGGTGCCTGCTCGGACCTGGTTTCGATGTGTACCATTTTTGGCGCAACGCAGTTCGGTCTGCCTGTCTCGACCACCCACGTCGTCAGTTCGGGCGTGGCCGGCGCGATGACCGCAAACGGTAGCGGCTTGCAATTCGCGACCATCCGCAACATTGTGATGGCCTGGTTTCTGACACTGCCCGCCGCCGCTCTACTGGCGGGCGGGCTGTTCTGGGCCTTCAACAAGCTGGCCAGCTAGGGCAACTCTGCCGGGGAGCGGTTCGCCTGCAAAGCGACCACCGTTCCCCCGGCAATCTGCGTCTAACCGTAAGCAATGACGACGCTTCGCTCCCAGCCTGTTCATTTTCCTCTCCCCGCCGCACGCGGCGGCCGCCTTCTCGGTCTGCTCGCGGCGGCTGTGGGGGTTGCTCCTCTTGGTGCACAGATTCACAAAGTGGCCGCTCCCGAAACGGTGACTCGTGCCGTCGCTGTGTACGAGTGGACCGGCGACCTTACCAAACCGGCCTCAGAACGGCTGGTGCCAGTGTCGCTCTACATCAATGGCGAGTACGAAGACGCAGGCACCTATTATTCGCGGCCCATCCCTTTGGCGCTGCTGAACGGCAATGTGTATTCACTGGAAAAATCCGGTGAACCGGAAGGCAACGTCACGATCGACTACGCCCGTCACCTGCAAAGTGCAGCCGGCGGCGCAACCGGTGACACCACCGCTCTCGGTTGGTTCGGCTACGGTAAGTTCGCGCCGCTGCCCCCGCCCCCTAAAGTCGCCGCGCTGAAGCCTTCTGCGGATGTGCCGGCAATTGTTTCGTCCAAGCACCCCGAAATCGACGCGAAAGCGGACAGCGACCGTCCGACGTTCGCGCACAGACCGGCCGCCGATGGCAACACGGCAGCCGACGCCACAAAAAAGCCGTCCACCCAGGCCACCACCACTTCCGCAAGCGTACCCGACGACCCAGACCGGCCTCACATCAGCAAAGGAACGGCAACCTCCGCAACGTCTTCTCCCGCGGAGCCTGCGGACACAAAAGCGACGCAGGCCTCCGCGACGCCCCCTGATCCTTCGGTCACTCCTGCTCCCCGCGATCCTTCCACCGACACCGACCGCCCCACGCTGCGGCATCGCGACCCAAAGCAAGCCGAGGCCGACCGCAAGGCGCGCTCGGAATCCGGCGTGACCCCTCTGCCGGGTTCGCTCGCAACCGACCCGGATCGCCCCACCATGCATCGCGGTACACCGGCAGAAGAAGCCGCGGCAGCACCGCAACTGAGCGGCTTGCCGGCCGACCTCCACCAGGAGATCGCCGTTTCCGATGCCACCAACCGCGATCCGCACCTGTTTGCGCGCGCCTGGGCAAACCCCGGCGAGCAGGCGGAAACGCAGAAAGCTCTCGCTGTTCTGGCCAAGCACGCCATCAAGAAGTATGCCGCCGCCAACGCGCTGCGTTTCGCTCCGGAAGCCCCGGCGCACGATCACCGGTCGAATCGCAAAGGCGTTCCGCAAACGGCCACCGACCCTGCCGACGAGCGGCTCGGTCTCCACCAGGAGCAGATAGCGGCGTTTACGCTGAGCTACGGCGGGCTCCCAACCTTTGTCTACTCGGCGACGGGGGCCAGCGACGGGATCGGCGCGGACATCTACGCGACCATCGTGGCGCAGCGGCTGCCTTCTGGCGAGCTTCAGGTCGCTCTCACGTCCGTGACCGACTCCAGTCACCTCGACCGCACGCCCTGGTACCGGCTGGTCGACGCCGTCGACCCTGACGCCGGCCATCGCGCCAGCCTGCTCTTCGAGATGCGCAGCCAGAACTCGCGGCAGTTCGCCCTGTACCGCGTGCTTTCCGCCAACGCCGACCAGATCTTCATTACCCACACTGCCGAATAAAACGCGGCGGATCGCGTCGGCGAGCTACCCCGCTGTACCCTGGACGAGCGGTCCTGACGGGCCTCAGAATCGAGCTGCCATGAACGACACGAACAAACTTGCTCTTCTCTTTCCCGGTCAGGGAGCCCAGTCCGTCGGTATGGGCCGCGACTTGTACGACCATGTTCCGGCAGCACGCGCCGTTTTCGATGAAGCCGACGAGGCCCTCGGCTTTCCGCTCTCAAAGCTGATTTTTGAAGGTCCCGAAGACCAGCTACAGCTTACCGAGCACACGCAGCCGGCGATCCTGACCGTCTCCATAGCAGCGTGGCGCGCGCTTGAGCCGGAGTTGACGTCGCGCGGCCTCCAGCCGGGGTTCGCGGCAGGCCACTCGCTGGGGGAGTATTCCGCGCACGTGGCCGCCGGCACATTTTCGTTTGCCGACGCGGTCCGCACCGTGCGTTTGCGCGGCCAGTACATGCAGGAGGCCGTGCACCCCGGGGAAGGCGCGATGGCCGCGATTCTCGGGTTGGACGCGGAAACGATCAATGATGTTTGCGCCCAGGTCTCAGACGAGTTGACCCAGGCCCCGCCTGAAAAGCCCGGCGACCCGATCGAGCAGTCGGCCGCCGCGACCGAGGCCGTGGCCGATCCGGCAAGCGGCGTCGACACGCCTCTTGAAGCGGCCGCGCGGGTTTCGGCCGTCGTTTCTCCCGCCAACATGAACGCGCCTGAACAGACCGTGATCTCCGGCGGTGCGCGCGCCGTGGAGTTGGCCGCCGCGCGCTGCAAGGATGCCGGCGCCAAGCGCGCCGTCATGCTCGCTGTCAGCGCGCCGTTCCACTGCATGTTGATGCAGCCCGCCCAGGAGCGGCTCGGCAATGCGCTGGAGTCGATTGCCTTCCACGATCCATGCTTCCCGGTTGCGGCCAACGTCGACGCCCGCTTGATGACCCGTGGCACGGAGGTCCGCGACGCGCTTATCCGTCAGGTAACAAGCGCGGTGCGCTGGGTGGAATGCATCCACCTGCTCCAGAACGCCGGAGTCACGCGCTACATTGAGGTAGGGCCAGGCAAGGTGCTTACCGGCTTGAACCGGCAGATCGACCGCGCTCTCTTGACGACAAACGTCGAAGATCGAGCGAGCCTGGAGAAGACCCTTGCCGCCCTGTAGGGGTAGGAGATCGTTTGCGGGTTGACAGAGTACGAGAAAAGGGGCGCAGCTATTTGGCTGCGCCCCTTCCTGTTCGTGCTCACTTCCCCTCTGTCACCAGTGCTCCCTGCACGTCGCGCACCTCGATCGGTCCAAGGTCAGCCGCCTTCAGTTGCGGCTCGATCTTGGCACGATCGCCTGCCGCCACAATGACCAGCTGGTTGGGGTGTAGATCGTTCTTGGCGACTCGCGCCACGTCTGCTGCGGTGACCGCCTGGAAGCGTGCCGGAAGCGTGGCATAGTAATCCAGCGGACGGTCATACAGAAAGATGCGGCCAACCGAACTCGCGATCGAAGCGTCGGTCGCAAACTGCCCGGGCAGCGACTGAATGTTCGAGTCCTTCGCTTCCTTCAGCTCGGCGTCGGTGGGCAGGTCGGTCGGAAAGCGCTTGATTTCATACATCAACTGTGTCGCCGCAGGACCGGTGACGTCCGTCTTCACCAGACCTCCCGCGATGAACGGTCCACCGCTGCGATAGCTGTTGTAAATCGACTGCGCACCGTAGGTGTAGCCGTTCTTTTCACGCAGGTTCATGTTGATACGGCTGGCGAACGCGCCGCCCAGCACATAGTTCATCACCTCAAGCGTCGGCGTGTCCGGGCTGTTTTCGGCCACGCCCAGCCCGTAGGCGAACAGAGCCGTTTGCGGTGCGCTCGGCTTGTCGATGATGACGACGTGGGTCGACTGCGGCGCGGGCGCGGGCGGAATCGTAACCGCCGCGCTGGCCGTTCCTGTCCATCCGCCAAAATACTTTTCGGCCAGCTTGCGCGCGTCACCGGTGGACACATCGCCAACCAGCACCAGCGCCGAATCCGCCGGACCGAAGTGCGCCGTGTAGAAGCCGGTAACGTCAGTCTGCGTGATGCCCTGCACCGTGTCTGTGGTTCCGGTCGAAGCCACGCCATAGGGCTGGTCGCCGTAGATGAGCTTCGGACCGACGCGCGTGGCCATCGTCTGCACGGAGTCGCCCTGCTGCTGGATGGTGACCAGCCGCTGCTTTTTGAGGCGGTCGACGTCAGCCGGGGTGAAGGCGGGGTGTTCGATGACATCCGAAAACAGGTCCATGCCTTCGGCCTGGTGCGCGGTCAGCACGGTCATGCCGGTGGTCGCGCCGTCCATCGTGGCGCCCACGCCAATGCGCACACCGATGCGCTCCTGCGCTTCAGCCAGTTGCGTCAGGTCGCGCGTTTTGGTGGCCTCACCCATGGCCTGCGCCGTCAACGTGGCCAAACCGCCCTTCATCGCAGGATTGGACTCTGACCCAGCCCGCGAGACGAGCGACGCTGACAGCAGCGGGAGGCTCTTTTCTTCCACAACATAGACCTTGAGCCCATTGGCCAGCGTAAAGGTCGTGGGCACGGGCAGACGCACAGCTACCGGCGGGCCGGCGACCGGAACGGTTTTGCGGAAGTTTTGCGCCTCCTCAAATGTCGGCGTGTAAGGGTTCACGATCTTCACGTCCGCGTCAGTCGTATCCGGCGAGCGCGGCACATCGTCGGTCACCTTCTTGCCGGGGACCGTGTAGACCACCACAGCCGCGTCCTTGGCGAAATACTTGACCGCTGCCGCCTTGGTGCTCCCCACTGTCACCGCCTGCGCCGCGGCGACGTCCTTGGGCAGGTAACCGGGGTCGCCGGTGTACTGGTTGTAGCGGTCGAGCGAGTCGGCCACACCGCCGAAGCCGCCGAGCCGCTGCAGCCCGGAAATCTGGTTGGTTAGCCGGCCGGCCTTGGCCGCTTCCACCTCGTCCGCTGTGGGGCCGTCGGCCTGCAGCTTGGCCACTTCGGTCCAGAACGTCGCTTCGAGATCCTCAAGCTTGACGCCCGGCTTGGCCGTAATCGAGCACTCCGCCGAGCCGTTCAGCTTATTCGGTCGGTTGTAGCAGGTCACACTTTGCGCGACCTGGTTCTTGTAGATGAGCGCCTGGTCGAGCCGGCTGGCCTTGGCGCCGCCAAGCGCGAAAATGGCAGCGTCCGTATCGTAGGCTCCCGGCGTGAAGACCGGCGGCGTCAGCCACGCGATCGTCACGCGCGGCAGGCGCACCGTGTCGGTGACCGTCGCGCGGCGCTGCGAGGGGATCGGCGGCGTGACCACCGTCACCGGGTTGACCTTCGGGCCGGAAGGGATCGGGCCAAAATATTTCGTCAGCAGGTCCTTGAGCTTCTTCGCGTCGAAGTCGCCGGCGATGGCGATGCTTGCATTGTTCGGCGTGTAGAACTGCTGGTGGAAGTCGCGGATGTCGGCGATGCGCGCGGCTTCAATATCGGCGTGCGAGCCGATGACATCGCCATAGTAAGGGTGGCCGGCGGGGTACAGCAGGTGCGCGACGGCCTCATCGCCGGCGGCATAGGGCCGGCCTTCGCCCTGGCGGCGCTCGTTGCGTACCACGTCGCGCTGGTTGGTCAGCAGCTTGCGGTCGAGCCCTTCCATCAGGAAGCCCATGCGGTCGGACTCCAGCCACAGCGCCAGCTCCAACTGGTTTGCGGGCATGGTTTCGAAGTAATTTGTACGGTCGAAATCGGTGGTTCCGTTCACATCCGTCGCGCCCGCGGCTTCCACGTATTTGATGTGCGCCTTTTCGCCGACATGCTCGGAGCCTTCAAACATCATGTGTTCGAACAGGTGAGCAAAGCCGGTGCGGCCGGGCCGCTCGTTCAGCGGGCCGACGTGGTACCAAAGGTCGACCGCGACCAGCGGCAGGCGATGGTCTTCGTGCGTGATCACCTTCAGGCCGTTGGGCAGCGTGTAGGTGTCGTACTTGATTTCCGGCAGCTTGGTTTTGCCGCCTTGCGCGGCGGCGGACAAGCAGAACGCGGCGCAACCGGCGAGTGCAAGCGCGGCAAGGCTTTGGCGAAAGGACTTCATGGAGGACTCCTCGGGAACGGGCAAAGGTGCAGGTGTGAATACAACATAGACGCACCGGACGCTCTTTCGGTGCGTCGTTTCGGTCGAAGCGAACCTCGATTCTCGGCAGGTTGGCCTATTTCGCCTCGAAGGTGAGCGGTTCTACCTTGACGGGCGGAATCAGGTGCTCGGCCAGGACGGCGTTGTAGAACAGCGCGGCCAGTACGGCGCCCAGAATCGGCGCGAGCCAGAAGAGCCAGAGCTGGAAAATGTAGTCGCTGCCGCCGAACAGCGCGGTTGCCGTCGAGCGCGCAGGGTTCACCGACGTGTTCGTAATGGGGATGCCGATGAGGTGAATCAGCGTCAAGCCCAGGCCGATGGCAAGAGGAGCGAACCCCTTGGCGGCGCGCTGGTCTGTCGAGCCCAGAATGATCAGCAGAAAAAAGCCGGTCAGCAGAGTTTCCGCCAGAAAGCAGGAGCCCAGCCGGTAGTGCCCCGGCGACAGGACGTTGTAGCCGTTCGCCGCGAAGCCGTTGATCACGTAGCCTTCTTTGCCCAGCAGGATGAGATACAGCGCGGTCGCACCCAGAATGCCGCCGACCACCTGCGCGACGATGTAGGGCAGCACTTCCTTTGACGGAAAACGCTTGCCGACCATCAGGCCGATGGAGACGGCAGGGTTCAAATGGCAGCCGGAGATGTGTCCGATGGCGTACGCCATGGTCAGCACCGTCAAGCCGAAGGCCAGCGATACCCCCACAAACCCGATACCCAACGCCGGATAGGCAGCGGCAAACAGAGCCGCGCCCGCACCGCCGAAAACCAGCCAGAAGGTGCCGAAAAGTTCGGCCGTGCAACGACGAGCAAGAGACGGAGGCATGGGTCACCCTTCGGAAGGCCGCAACGACGCGGTGCCTTGGACATTGCGAGAAGTGTACGGCGATTCGAGCGGATTCGGGAGGATTGCCGCCGAGATTTTCTGCGACCCGGCACCCGCGGGTGAACCAGGGAAGTTAACAGCAGGTTCAAGCCGCACTTTAGGTGTTACTTTCCTGCCAACAGACTAGCCCGGAGGCCAGCCCATGGGTCGTCCGCCCAGAAGATGCAGATGGAGGTGCGACACGGTCTGCCCGCCCTGCTCGCCGGAGTTGGTGACCAGCCGATAACCTTCGCTCAGACCGCGGTCCCGGGCCACGGTGGCCGCCGCCGTCATCAGGCGGCCGAGCACCCCTTCATCCGCCACGCCGGTGTGCGCGTGCGAGGGAATGTGCTGTTTCGGAATCAGCAGAACGTGCGTCGGAGCCTTGGGCGTTTGATCCGGAAAGGCGAGCACGAGGTCGTCCTCGTAGAAGCGCTCGACCGGAATGGCGCCGGTGGCGATCTTGCAGAAAATGCAGGTAGGATCGGTCATTTCGTCTCCTTGGACAACGTGGCGGTGACGGGTTCCGGGGGCAGGTAGCGGGGCTCCATGCCGGGGGCCCACGGGTCATAATGCGCCGCAAACGCGGCGCGCCGGCCGGTCGCGGGGTGGTTGTCGAGCCAGAGCTCCTGCCAAAGCGGCGTGTTCGGCTCTTCGAGGTAGTTGAGGCCGAGCACGGCCATGGCGTCGCGGCCGCTGGCGCGCGGGTCGGCCCCCAGGCCGTGCACGGCTTCCTGCCCATAAACGTCGGCGGCGTGCTCGTTGCGGCGGATGAGACCGTTTTCGATCGGCTCGATGAGCGCGCCGACCAGCGTAAACGCCAGCCGCAGCACGGCAAGCGTGCCCCCGTCGTCCTGTGAAGGGATGCGCCAGCGTGGGCCGAAGCGCGCCAGCGCCCACTGCACGAAGCGGAAGCCGATGTAGAACACAATCAGCAGGCCAATGACCGAAAGCCAGAGACCCTGCACGATGTGCCCCAGAACGTAGTGGCCGGACTCATGCCCGAAAATGAACAACACCTCGTCGGGCGTCGCCGTCCTGAGCAGCGTGTCCCAGATGACGACGCGCTTCGACGAGCCGAACCCGGTCACGTAGGCGTTGACGGTCGTCGTCTTGGCCGAGGCCTGCATCAGGAACATGCGTTCCGGAGGTATATCCATGTGGCCCTTGGCGACCACCTGTTCGAGCCGCGCGACCAGCGCCGGGTTCGACTGCTGAAGCGGTTCGAAGTGATGAAAGTAGGGGTCATAGAACAGCGGCGCGGCGTACACACCGACGAGCGCAATAACGACGCCAATGGGCCAGAACACCAGCCACCATCGCCGCGGCGAGTTGCGGATGACGGCAAACAGCAGCATCGTTACCAGCCAGCCGCCCAGCAGCGTAAAACCGAGGCCTTTGGCAAGATCGCCGAACCAGCCGGTCCAGCCCTGTACCGAAAAGCCGTTCGCCACCGAAAAATGGTGGAGGTACAGGTTGATCGGAAGATTCAGCAGCGTGGTCGCCAGCAGATACAGCGCGACGAAAATGAGCCCCTGCACCCAGCGCGATGTTTTCCGGCGGCCCCGCGCGTCCAGGCTCGCCCCGGCGGCGACGGCGCGGTCGCGCATCCAGGCGATGCCGCCAAGTTGCAGCAGCAGAATGGCTTGCAGGATCTCCCAAAGCAGAATGCCGAAGTGCGCCCGCACCCGGACCGCCGAGATATGCTGCGCCCGGGCGAGCTTGTCCGGCGCGAGCGCATAGTCGGGCAGATTGCCGTGCGGCGGCGCGGCATTCATTTCCACCTGCGCGGCGACGCTTGCGGCGTGCTCCGCTCGCGTCTCCGCAGCGTGCGCGGAGTGCGGCGCGAGAACCCAAAGCAGCAGAACGAAGCGGAGCAGGCGCATGGCGGGGCTTTCAGGGCTACGGGTTGGTCTTCGTGATATCCGGACCCATCTGCACCTGCGCGTTGGGGGCGGGCTCGCTCGAGATTGGTTCGTTGCGGGCCTCATCGCCGTCGTCGAGGTGCTCGGCCAGACCTTCGCGCAGCAGGCGAAACGCCTCTTCGGGTGTGTCCGCGAACTGAAAGATGTCCATGTCTTTCGGCGCGATCGCGCCCTTTTCGACCAGCACGTCCAGGTTCATCACGCTCTTCCAGTAGCCCGAGCCGTACACGACGATGGTCAGCTTTTTCGCCAGTTTGTGGGTCTGCGCGAGCGTCAGAATTTCAAACATTTCGTCCATGGTGCCGAAACCGCCGGGAAACACCACCAGCGCCTTGGCCAGATACGCAAACCAATACTTGCGCATAAAGAAATAGTGGAAGTTGAAGTTGAGCTCGGGCGTAATCCAGCGATTGGGGAGTTGCTCGAACGGCAGCTTGATATTGAGGCCGATGGTTTTACCGCCGGCTTCGGCTGCGCCGCGGTTCGCCGCTTCCATGATGCCGGGGCCCCCGCCGGAGGTGATGACGAAGCGGTGCCGCGGGCCGGGCAGCGTCTTCGCCCAGGTGGTCATCAGGTGCGCGAGTTGGCGGGCATCCTCGTAATAGCCGGCCATTTCGACTGCCGCTTCGGCGCGCTTGTGCTGGAGCGCGGTGGCGTCACCGGACGCGAGCTCGTGCGGTCGCGCGGGCTGCTCGGCCGCAGGCGCGGGCTGTGAGGAGGTGGTGTTGTCCAGCAACTCCAATTCGGCCCTGGCGACGTCCAGCGCGCGGAAGCGAGCCGAGCCGAAGAAAACGACCGTGTCCTGGATGCGCTCGCGCCGAAAGCGCGTCATCGGTTCGGTGTATTCGCCCAGAATGCGAAGCGGGCGGCCATCGGGAGAGGCGAGAAAGTCGAGGTCTTCGTAGGCAAGCGAAGCAGCGGGCAGCGGTGGCGGAAGCGGGTCGGGCATAGGGGTTCCTTCGGTCAGGCGCGGAAATCGCGGTAGTGGATCGCTTCGCTGACGCCAATCCAGATGTCCAGCAGGCCCAGGCCGCTGATGAGCCCTCGCACCCAGCCGTGTTGCGACACGGCATACAGCAGAGGATGCGCCAGCAGCCAGCGGTTCTCGTCCCAATAGCGCGGCGACCACGGGATCACCGTCATCAGCAGCCCGATGTACAGGCAGAACAGCACCAGAACGACCAGGCTCAACCGCTGCAGCCACACCGGAGCAGGGG
>CALMON010000102.1 GCA_937871785.1 uncultured Granulicella sp. | reverse complement strand
GGCGAGAATGTAAGTTGAAATCGATGAGATTTCCAGGCCCACAAAAACCATCAGCAGTTCTACTGAACTGGTCATGAACATCATGCCGGTCGCGCCAAAGCAAACCAGTGCAAAGTATTCACCGGCATGCGAGACACCGGCCCCTGCGGTTTCAAAGTAGTCAAGAGAGCCAAGCAGCGTGACTGCCACGATGGACGCAATAAGCAGGTGGAAAAACACGGAAAACCCGTCCGCCTGGACTGATCCGTAGAAGCCGGTGACAGGCGCGCCAACAGCCTTGATCTGCTGCCACTGATACCACGTGGCGGCGCCTGCAAGCGCGGTGCCGAGAATCGCCAGCCAACCGAGAGGCTTGCGTGTGCGGCCCGTAACGATCATCGGTTCGGCCATCATCACGATGATGCCGGTAACGGTAAGGATAATTTCCGGAAGGATGGTGAGAAGGTTCGGTGACATCAGTATTTCGCCCCCTTGTCAGTGGTCGGGGCTGGTTGGCCCTGCGCGGCGGCGGCGAGTGTGGGGTCGACAAAGGCGCCATGCTGTGCGGAAGCGCGGGGCGAGGGATAAGTTTCGGTTTCCATGTGCTTCAGATGAACGGGCTCAAACGATTGCGGCCGGTCGGCAACGGCGGTTCCAAAGGTGTCGATGGCACGAGTCCAGTAGGGTGAGGCAAGACCCATGACGAGAAAAAGGGCAGCCAAGGGCCAAAGCTCCAGGTGCTCGCGGCCGGTGAGATCCCAGCCCTGCACTTCATCCGGCCGGTAGCCGGTTTTGCCATAGAAGACCCGCTGAATGAGCGTGAGCATATAGGCTGCGGAGAAGATCACACCGCTGGTACCGAGAACGGCCCAGGCGATATGATGACGCGCAAAGCTTTGCATCGCGCCAGACAAGATGAGGAACTCGCCGACGAAGCCGTTCATCATCGGAAGGCCAACGGCAGCAAGCGACGTGATGACGTAGAACGTGATCATCCACGGATGGCGCGCGGCAAGACCGCCATAGTCGCGCATATCGTAGGTGCCGTAGCGCTCATAAAGAAGGCCGAGCAGAATGAAGAGAGCAGCGCCGATCAGGGATTCATTGAGGAGTTGGAAGACTCCACCATCGACACCCGCTACCGTAAAGGTGAAAATACCCAGCGCGATGAAGCTCACGTGCGAAAGCGTTGAAAAGGCAGCGAGCTTTTTAAGGTCGTTCTGCACAAGCGCGATCAGCGCGCCATATACGATTCCGATGGCTCCGAGAGCGATGAGCAGAGGAGCGATGTGGCGGGATTGCTCCGGGAAAATGCCAAAGCTGAACCGCAGGATTGAGTAAAGGCCAAGTTTGCCGGCGAGCACCATGACGGCGGCAGTGGGCGCTTCCTGTATGGCGTCCGAAAGCCAGCCATGCAAAGGAAAAATCGGCACCTTGACGGCAAACGCGACCAGGAACGCCAGCGAGCAGAGCCAGAGGGCATGGTTGTTCGGAGAGATATGGTGCGCTGCGGCGAGAGCCTGCAAAGTCGGCATGTCGAACGTGCCGGTACGGGCATAGAGCCACACGATCGCGACCAGCAGGATGGCCGAAGGAATAAAGGCGTACAGGAAAAACTTGATGGCGGCGCGGCGACGGTTTTCCGTGCGGCCGAAGGTGGCGATCAGCAGCGCCATGGGTACCAGCGAGAGCTCCCAAAAGCCGTAATAGAGGAACAGGTCAAGCGCGATGAAGATGCCGATCATCGCGACCTGCTGCAGTAGAAACAGGACGAAAAAGGTTTTGGCGCGAGCTCTGATCGAGTGCCAACTGGCCAGAACGCCGAGCGGAGCGAGCAGGCCAGTGAGCACAACGAGCCACATGGAAAGCCCGTCGACGCCGACATGGTAGCGAATCGAGGGAGACGGAATCCAAGGCAGATTCTGGTCGAATTGAAAACCTGCGTTGGTAGCCGCGCTGAAGTGGGATGGCAGGTGCAGCGTAAACAGAAAGGTGAGCAGCGTCACAGCCAGCGCGGCAATGTGGTGGGTCTTTGCGCCGTCGCGCTCAGGCAGCAACGCGAGCACACCCGCGCCCAGCAGCGGGGTGCAGAGGATGATCGTCAGGATGGCGTGGTCTAGGTTCATCGGTTTGCTGGGTTCTCTGCGCGTACGGCAAATACTTAGAAGTGGGGGTGCAGGCCAAACAGGACGACGGCAATCAGCACGGCTGCGCCGGCAGCAATCCAGCCGGCGTAGGAACGAAGGTTTCCCGACTGAATGCGGCGGGCAAGCCCACCAAGGCCGCAAGTCAGGCCCCCGGCCGCGCCGCCCGTACCCTGGATGACACCTGTGTCGATAAGACCGCCAAGCAGACCGCGGCTGAGTACGAGCAGGGGTGTGACGATGAGGGCGTCATACACTTGATCGACCCAGTACTTGCGATCAAGCACCGTGTACACCGGCTGGAACTGCTGTGCTAAATGGCCGGCGCGCCCCGGATTGCGGACGTACAGCATGTACGCGGCAAGCAGGCCGAGCAGGAAACAGGTGACGGCGATCGCCGTAAGAGTGAGTGCGGTGGAAGCCGGTGCGGAGGGCTCGGCAAGAGACTGGCCGGCGCCGTATGCGGTGAAAACCGGATCGAGAAAGTGCTCAAACTCGTTATGACCGCCGAACGCGATGGGCACGCCGACAAAGCCGCCGATGACCGATAGAAGCGCCAAAACCGTCAGCGGAACGGTCATCACGGCAGGGGACTCATGAACGCCGTGAGCGTGTGCGGCCTGACCGGAGTCATGCTCGGCTTCGGCGGCCTTGTTATGGTCGTCATGCGCGCCGTGGCCCGCCGCCAGCGAGCGCTCGTCGAAGCGGGGCGCGCCGAAAAAGGTTTTAAACCAGAGGCGGAACATGTAGAAGCTGGTCAGCAGCGCAGTCGTGACACCGATCAGCCAAAGGAGTTTGGCGCCAGGTGCGTGTGACGTAAACACCTGATAGAGAATTTCATCTTTCGAGAAGAAACCCGAAAAGAAAGGCATACCGGCGATGGCGAAGACGCCAGCGGTCATGCACCAGAAGGTGACCGGGATGCGTTTGCGCAGGCCGCCCATGACGCGCATGTCCTGTTCTCCTGACAGGGCGTGAATTACACTGCCGGCCGAAAGAAACAGGAGCGCCTTGAAGAAGGCGTGCGTCATCAAATGGAAAATGCCGGCGGAATACGCGCCGACACCGCAGGCCAGGAACATGTATCCGAGCTGAGAAACGGTGGAATAGGCGAGGACGCGCTTGATGTCGTGCTGCACGAGACCGATGGTGGCGGACATCAGCGCCGTCGCCGCGCCGATGCAGGCAACGACGGCCAGGGCGAACGGCGAGCGATCAAACAGCGAGTGGCAGCGCGCGACCATATAGATGCCTGCGGTGACCATGGTGGCGGCGTGAATGAGAGCGGACACCGGCGTGGGGCCTTCCATGGCGTCAGGCAACCAGATGTACAGGGGAATCTGCGCGGATTTGCCAGCGGCACCGACGACAAGCAGCAGACAGATAGCGGTCAGGAACCCCCCATGCAGCGCGGGCTGCGCGGCGAGGGCGGAGAAAACCTGGTCGAAGCTAAGCGTGCCAAAGTGCGCGATGAGCAGGAACATGGCGAGCAGAAAGCCGAAGTCGCCGATGCGGTTGACGACAAAGGCTTTCTTACCGGCGTTGGCGGCGGAGTCGCGTCCGAAGTAGAAGCCGATCAGCAGGTAGGAGGCGAGGCCGACGCCTTCCCAGCCGACAAACAGAAGCAGGAAGCTCGACGACAGCACCAACACGAGCATGAAGAACATAAAGAGATTCAGGTAGGCGAAGAAGCGCCAGTAACCGTCCTCATGCGCCATGTAGCCGGCGGAATAGATGTGAATCAGGAAGCCGACGCCCGT
Organism: uncultured Granulicella sp.; assembly: GCA_937871785.1. Lineage (GTDB taxonomy): Bacteria > Acidobacteriota > Terriglobia > Terriglobales > Acidobacteriaceae > Granulicella. Next base: position 31,906 of record CALMON010000102.1, on the reverse strand, counting down.
AACGACACTGAGCATGACGAGGGTGAGATGGTCGACCGTAAACGCAAAATTGACCTGGAAGCCGGTGATCGCGATCCACGGGTGGCTTTGTACGGCAAGCGAGAGCGGGGCCGCGGCAGCCTTGAAGTAAAGCCACAAGTCGCAGACGATCAGCGCCGGAAGCAGCGTAAACAGCAGCGCGATGGACGTAACGGCGGCACGCGGGAGCCTGCGGCCGAGCGTTCCATTGAGAAGGAAGCCGGCGAAGGGCAGCAGCGGGATGAGCCAGAGCAGATTAGGGTTCATTGGTTCGAAATGCAGATTCCCTTCGGGAATGACGAGCAAGCAGGCTAGTTCTTCATGAGGTTGACGGAGTCGACGTTGAGGGTCTGACGCGCACGGAAAAGCGCGATGATGATCGCGAGGCCAACCGCGGCTTCGGCGGCGGCGACGACCATAACGAAGAAGACGAAGATCTGGCCCGAAACCTGATGCCACATGTGAGCAAAGGCGACAAACGTCAGGTTGACGGCGTTCAGCATCAGCTCGATGGACATAAAAATGGTGATGACGTTGCGCTTGATCAAAAAAGCGGCGATGCCGATGCAGAAAAGGATGGCGGCGAGAATGAGATAGTAGGCGATGGGAACCATGGCGGCCTACACCTCCTTTCGCGCAAGCACGACCGCGCCGAGGATCGCGATCAGGATCAGAATACTGGTGACCTCAAACGGCAGCAGCAAGGAGGTGAACAGCATGTGTGAAATGTCGCGGATGTTGGAGCTGACGTTCGACAAGTCGCCGCCAATTTGCGTCGTGCCGAGGCCTCCCTTGCTGCGCAGAAACACATAGGTGAGCAGGCCGAAAATTGCGACGGCTCCGGGAATGCCGGCAATATACGCCACCCGCGAGCCGTGGGTGCGCTCTTCTTCCCCGGCATTCAACAGCATGACAACGAAGACGAACAGCACCATCACCGCGCCCGCATACACAATCACCTGGGCGGCGGCCAGGAACTCCGCGCCCAGCGACCAGTACAGAACGGCAAGCGACATCATCACCACGACCAGGGACAGGGCACTGTTGATGGGATGGCGCTGGAAGAGCAGGTTAAGCGCTCCGGCGACGGCCAGCAAACCAAAGATGATAAACAGGGCAAGTTGCATGAGAGCGGCAGTGGTCCTTTAAGGCTTTTCGTGTACTGCGATTGTACCTTCTTCGGAAGATTGGAAAAGCAGATCCTTCGCCGTGCTCCCGCAGACAGGTCCATCTCGGTCGGTCGAACTCGCGAGGGTCTAGGTGTTGGAGTGCCCGAAGAACGTGAGCGCCAGCGCGGTAAACAGGATGTTGGCCATAGCGACGGGAAGAAGGAATTTCCAGCCGAAGCCCATGAGCTGGTCATAGCGGAAGCGCGGCACCGTAGCGCGCACCCAGATGTAAAGCATGATGAACGAAAACACCTTGAACACGAACCAGAAGATGGAGATCAGGGTCGAAAGCAGGATGCCGCTCAAGGAATGCATGTTGAAACTGAAAACGCGGTCGAAAAGATGGCCGAACGGGGAAGACGCGCCGCCGAAGAACATGAGCGTCGCGACGCAGGCAACGGTGATCATGTTGGCGTATTCGGCCATGAAGTACATGGCAAACTTCATCGAGGAATATTCTGTGTGGTAACCCGCCACGAGCTCGGATTCGGCTTCCGGCAGATCGAAGGGCGAGCGATTGGTTTCGGCGTACGCAGCCATAAGGTAGATGAAGAAAGCCAGAATTTGCAGGCCGCCGAAGATGTTCCAGGACCGCATACCGTGCGCTGCCTGCGAGTCGACGATGTCGCGCAGGCGTAGCGAGCCCGCCCGCATGACAACCCCCACCAGCGATAGCCCAAGCGCGAGCTCGTAGCTGATGACCTGCGCGGTGGCACGCAGGCTACCGAATAGCGAATACTTGTTGTTCGAACTCCAGCCGGCGAGCGCGATGCCGTAAACGCCGATACTCGTGACACCCAGAACGACCAGAAGACCGATGTTGATGTCGGAAATCTGCGTGAGATTGACGCCCTTATAGTAGGCTGGCGCGCCAAAAGGAACGACCGCGATCGAGGTAAGCGCGCACGCCAGCGCAATCACCGGAGCAAGCACAAAGAGCGGGCGCTCTACGGCCAGGGGCATCAGGTCTTCTTTGAGAAAGAGCTTGATCCCGTCGGCGAGCGGCTGCAGCAAGCCAAACGGACCGACGCGCGATGGCCCCCAGCGGTTCTGCATGCGGCCGAGGACCTTGCGCTCGAGCAGCACCGTATAGGCGACCGCCGTGAGTGTAATGACGAGCACGACCGCGATCTTGACGATCGTGATGAGGAGGAAGATCAGGAATGGGGAAAAGTGGGTCACGAATTAAGGTCTTTCCTTAGCGGTTGCAGGAGACTCTAAAGACAAGCCGACCAACGGGCTCGGTGTACGGCGCCTTAAGGCATTCTTATAGCTAAGCCTCGCGTTTACGAGAAGAAGACCGTAGAACGTGTAGGTGCAAGTGGAACGATACGGCGAATGACGAAATATGAAGAACAAGCACACGATCATGCCGCAAAGAGTGAGGCAGTGGAGAATCAAACGCCCGCGTTTACCGAGTTCCATATTCCGCCCTTCGTGGGGTACAACCGGAGTTCAGTCGGCCGCAAGACGATCGGCGACTTCGCGTGACTCGTGCCGCTGCACGTCCTGCAGCATCGGCGAGTACGCCGTGAGCGAGCCAGAGGTGAAGAGCGTGTCGTTTGACGGCAACACAAGGTCGTTGCGGTTGGCTATCTGTACGAGAGAACCCGCGGCAGGAGCGAGATGCTGGTCGTTGCCGCTTAGAAGCTGCAGCCGCAGCAGCTTGTCGTAGCCGGGAACGAGGCGCTGGATCTCGTCAAGAATCGCGAAGGGGTCAAAGGGCGAAAGCTTCGGCTCCATGCTGTTCGCGGTGAGCCAAACGGCATGGCGATCGGCTTCTCCCGCTTGCGCGCCGCGGGTCTGGCCCATGTCGGCGCGTATACCGGCCTGGCGCTTGCCGAACGGCACAAGCTGCTTGACGTCATGACCAAATTTGTCGGCGAGCCGGACGATCAGCTCGAAATCGGAGCGCACACCGGCGCGGTCGCCGGCTTTAGACACAAGCTGCAAATCACCGTAGTGGTTCGTGACCGAACCTGCCTTCTCATACAGGTTCGAGGACGGAAAAACAACATCGGCGAGGATGGCTGTCTCGGTCAGGAACATGTCCTGCACGATCAGGAATGTGGCTTTGAGAGTCGCGGGATCGACATTGTAGCGCGTGACCGGGTTCGACCCGACTACGTAGAGGGCGGCAAGCTGACCGGCGGCCGCAGCGTCGAACATTTCGACGAGGTTCTTGCCCGGAGCGGCAGGGGCATCGTACTCGGCGGCGACAGCAGACGAGCCGAGCGCCTGATAGCCGGGAAGGGCGTCGGGCAGCAAGCCCATATCGGCAGCGCCGCGGGAGTTCGCGTAGTCGGCTAGCAGGGCAACCTTGGCGGCGGGAAACACCGCGATCAGTTTTGCGAGGTCAGCGCCGCGAAGCTCGTTGCCGATCAGCACGACCAGCTTTTCTTCAGCGCGTACGGCCGTGGCGAACGCCTCGGAGCCGGCCAGCGAATCGATAAATGCGCCGTAGCCGAATTCAGCGACCTGCGCGAAGGCCTTGGCTTGCCGCTTGAGCTTGATGTCCTGGTGATTGGCCACGTACAGGCGTGTGCGGTTCAGGCGAACGGCGCTGCGGATGTTCCACGCCGTCAGCGGCGCCTGTTGCGTGGGGTCGCCCCCGACGAGCAGAATGGCGGGAGCGGAAAGCACGTCGCGCTGCGAGGCGGTCGCGTCGACGCGGCCGGCGAGAGCGGCGGCAAAGCCGACGTAATCGGCCGTGCGGTGGTGGTCGATGTTGTTCGTGCCGATCGCCGTGCGCGCGAACTTCTGTAGCAGGTAGTTTTCTTCGTTGGTGGTGCGATTGGAGCCGATGACGCCGATGCTTTCTGGTCCACGCTGGTCTCGGAGTTCGCGAAGCCGCTTGCCGGCGAAGTTCAGGGCTTCTTCCCACGAGACGGGCGTCAGCTTGCCGTCCTTTCGAACCAGCGGAGCGGTCAGGCGATCAGTGGAGTTGGCGAAATCGAACGCATACCGACCCTTGTTGCATAGGAAGTCGCCGTTCATGCCGGACTTGTCGCGATTGTCGGCGCGCATAATCTCTGAGCCGTCCGTAACGGAGCGGACGCCGAGAGTCGTCTTGCAGCCATCGCCGCAATGCGTGCAGACGGTAGCGACGTGATTCATTTCCCACGGGCGCGTCTTGTAACGGTACGTGCCGGAAGTCAGCGCGCCGACCGGGCAGGCGTCGATGCACATGCCGCATTGTTCGCAGTCAAGCTGCGCCTGGTCTTCGCCGGAGTTAAGCAGGCCCGCAAGCTGCGACGGTACATTGGGCGCGATGACGGAAGAAGAGCCGCGGTTCTGGATGCCAAGCGCGAACACGTCCATACCCTCTCCGCACATGCGCACGCAGCGATAACAAAGGATGCAGCGCGGCCGATCGAAGTAGACCACCGGCGACCATTTTTGCTCTTCGCGGTGATTCTTGGGCTCGGCATAAAAGCTGTCAGCCGCGCCATACTTGAAGGTCATATCCTGCAGCTCGCACTCGCCGCCGGCATCGCACACGGGGCAGTCGAGCGGGTGGTTGCCGAGCAGCAGCTGAAGCGTCGCCTTGCGAGCCTGCTGAATTTCAGGCGTTTCGGTCTGCACCACCATACCTTCAGACACCGTCGTGGTGCAGGCGGTCGCAAGCTTGGGCACTTTTTCTATCCGCACCACGCACATGCGGCAGGCGGCCTGCAACGACAGGCCGGGGTAATAGCAAAATGCGGGGATCTCGAGACCTGCGGACTTGCAGGCCTCGATAAGCAGGGTGCCTGCGGGGGCCGTAATCTTGCGGCCGTCAACGGTGAGTGTTACGTCTGGCATAGGGATCTACCTGAATCCTACCGGGGTTCCGGGGTGTATGGCACAAAGGGTGTCGGGGGGAATCTGCGCGGCGTCGTGCGTATCGGGCGCGTTGGCGGTACGCGTGGCGGGCGGCGCAAGGGCCTGTGTGCGGGTGAGCAGCGGGGCATTCGCGTTGCGCAAGCTGGAGGTGTCAGGGTCGGGGGAGTCGCCGACATTGTGCGCGGCAATGGATTCAACCTGCGCGTCGGAGTAGCTGGCGAAGCCGGCGAACGCACCGCGGAAGGCGATCGGGTCGGCCAGGGAATTGGCGATGAACTTGTCCTTATGCGCCTTCGACAGATCGGGCCAGCAGTTGCGCGTGGCTGTGATCCAGGTCGGATCAACCTGCGTGGCCTGCGTCGGAGACACATGCGCGCCAAGTTCCTTGGCCTTGCAGCCAACGGCGAGCAAACACACTGCGAGCATGGGCCCGACGGTGCCGCCACGGAGGATCAATGCCCGGCTCCGGCCATAGCCAGCTCGCCAACAGGCTTGATGTGGATCAGGGGATGCTCCACCCTGACACCTTCAAGATATTCTTCGAACTCCGAGCGGAACTTCTTGATGAACCCGAGCGTCGGCATGGCCGCGGCGTCGCCGAGCGGGCAGAACGTCCGGCCCATCATGTTTTCAGCCAGGTACTGAATGTTGTCGATGTCCTTCTTGTTCCCGCCGCCCGCGTGGAAACGGGTCAGGGTCTTTTTCAGCCAGTCCGTACCTTCGCGACAGGGAATGCACCAGCCGCAGGACTCATGCTGGTAAAACGCGATGGTGCGCAGGGCGAACTCGACCATGGACACGGACTCGTCGAGCACCACAATGCCTCCCGAACCGAGCATCGTGCCGGCTTTCGCCATCTGGTCGAAGTCGAGGCCGCAATCGATTTCATCGGCTTTGAGCACCGGGCAGGACGAACCGCCGGGAACCACGGCCTTTAGTTTTTTGCCATCCTTGATGCCGCCGGCGACTTCGTAGATGGCTTTGCGCAGCGAGTAGCCCATCGGCAGTTCATACACGCCGGGCCGCTCGACATGGCCGGAAATGCCGAAGAGCCTGGTTCCGCCGTTGCGTTCCGACCCGAGCTTGGCGTAGGCCTCGCCACCCATCAGCAGAATGTGCGGGGCGTTGGCGATCGTTTCTGCATTATTGATGACCGTCGGGCCGCCGTACAGGCCGACGACCGCGGGGAACGGCGGCTTAATGCGGGGCACGCCGCGCTTGCCTTCAAGGGATTCCATGAGCGCCGACTCTTCGCCGACCTCGTAGGCCCCCGCGCCGGTTTGTGTAATGATGTCGAAATCGACGCCCTGCTTGCCGAAAATGTTCTTGCCCAGAAAGCCTTTTGCGTAGGCGTCGGCCACGGCCTTTTCGACGATCTTCAGCAGATAGCGGTACTCGCCGCGCAGATAGATGAAGCCCATTTTTGCCCCGATGGCCAGCCCGGCAATCATGGTGCCTTCAATGACAGCGTGCGGGTCGTGCAGAAAAATGACGTGGTCCTTGCAGGTGCCGGGCTCGGACTCATCGCCATTCACCAGTACATACTTCGGCTTGTCGCTTGTTTTCGGGACGAAGCTCCACTTCATGCCGGTGGGGAAGCCGGCGCCGCCACGGCCACGCAGACCGGACGCCTTCATGGTGTTGACGATCCACTCCGGACCCTGCTCGATGCCCATCTGCACGGCCTTGTAGCCGTCGAGCTCAATGTACTTATCGATTTCCGCCGCGCCCTGGCCAAAGCGGCGGGAAACGACCTTGACTTCATCGGGATGTGAAACGAGTTGCGGCATTACTTTACGTCCTTTCCGCGGCCGGCGGCGTAGTCGGCGAGCACGGCGTCCATCTTGGCGGGGGTGAGGTCGTCGTGGAAGTCATAATTGACCTGGACGGCCGGGGCCCAGCAGCAGGCACCGATGCACTCCACTTCTTCCAGGGAGAACAGGCCATCCGGCGTGACGCCTTTGTGGCCGATGCCCAGCTTGTTTTTGCAGTGGTCCAGCAGTTCATAGCCGCCACGCAACATGCAGGAAATATTGGTGCACACCTGCACGTTGTACTTGCCGGCAGGCACGGTGCGGAGCATGGAGTAATAGCTGAGGACGTTGCGCACGTCAAGCTCGAGCAGGTCGAGCCGCTGCGAGATTTCGGCGACGGCCGCGTCGGAGACGAAACCGATTTCATCCTGCGCGTAGAGCAGCATGGGAATGAGCGCGGAACGCTTGAGGGGATAGATGGTGGCCAGCTTGTCGAAGCGGGCGGCGGTGTCGGGTGTGAAGATGGAGGATGCGATGGTAGACATTCAGAGTGTTTCCTGTTCCTTCAAACGCGCCCAAACGGCGCTCAACAGACGCTGCGATTCGAGCTCTTGCCTAACTCCAACTTTTACCATGCGTTCGTGCCGCATCAGAGATCACCATGAGCTTCTTTCCTGAAGGCAATCCCGTTGCTGTTGCATATCGGCTCGGGTCAACATCCAGGCCAGAAACACAGTTACCGTAAACATTCCGGTGCTCAGGTAGAGTTGCGTCGTGTTCATGTGCGCAAGCTCCCTTGTTCCAGCATGCTCCTTCTATTGTGCAACATTTCTCGCGCAATGCGCTCAGCCGCCATGTCCATCTCTTCCACGACATCACCAACCCGCACAGAACCATCCTCGTTTATGACGAAGATGGAAGGCGGCGCTGTGTCACTGGTGACTTCAGCATGTTTGAAGCGTGTCCAGTGCGGGCCGGCGCGCAAGAGTATTTCGTCCGCGCTGACCTCCACCACGGCATGCACGGTAGCGCTCATGCCGTGTACGGCGGAGTAGCTCCGCAGCATCGAAGCCCACGACGTCCAGAGCTCGGTCTGCAGTAAGGGATCGATAACTGACCTTTCCGATACGCCCCGCCTGTAGCTAGCGGTCGATGGCCCCGAGCACAATGTCGATGCTCCCAATGATCGCCACCACATCCGCCACCAGCTTGCCCTTGCACATGGTTTCGAGCGCCTGCAGCGTGGCGAAGTCGGCATTACGCATGTGGACACGGAGCGGCTTGGTGGTGCCGTCCGAGACGACGTAGTAGTTCATCATGCCATGTGGCGACTCCACCGAGCTTGTCACCTCGCCGGCCGGGACCGCGTAGCCTTCAGTCACAATCTTGAAGTGATGGATGAGCGATTCCATGCCGGTTTTCATCTGCTCGCGGTCGGGCAGGATGATTTTCGGGGCGATTGCGACGATCCGGCCTTCCGGCATGCCGTCGAGCGCCTGCAGGCAGATCTTGATCGACTCGCGCATTTCAATCATGCGGACCACGTAGCGCGCCCAGACGTCACCATCCTTCGACGTGGGCACGTTGAACTGAAATTTTTCATAGCCGGAGTACGGCATATCGCGACGGACGTCAAAGTCGACGCCGGAAGCGCGCAGCGGCGGTCCGGTCACGCCTAAAGCGACCGCGTCTTCGCCCGAAAGATAGCCGACGCCCTGCAGGCGCGACTTCCAGATAGGATTATTGTTCAGCAGCCCCTCATACTCGTCGATGCGGGAAGGGAACTTCTTAAGAAACTTGCGAATGGTGTCATAAAGCCCGGCGGGCGGCTCGAGCGACACACCGCCGACGCGGATGTAGCTGGTCATCATGCGCTGGCCGCTGACGGCTTCAAAGATGCGCATCAGTTCCTCGCGCTCGCGGAAGCAGTAGAGGAAGACGGTGAGCGCGCCGATGTCGAGCGCATGGGTGCCGAGCCAGACGAGGTGCGACTGCAGACGTGTCAGCTCGTTGAACAGAACGCGCAGGTATTGGGCGCGCTCCGGGACCTCAAGCTCGAGCAGCTTTTCGACCGCCAGGCAATACGCGGTGTTGTTGGTCATCGGCGCCAGGTAGTCGATGCGGTCGGTCAGCGGGATGACCTGCGCGTAAAACTTGGCCTCGCAGGTTTTCTCGATGCCGGTGTGCAGGTAGCCGATATCGGGCGACATGGACACAATCGTTTCGCCGTCCAGCTCGATGACCAACCGAAGCACGCCGTGGGTCGACGGGTGCTGCGGGCCCATGTTGAGGATCATGGTCTGGTCGGACACGGGATCCGAGCCGTGCGGCTTATGGCCGATCTCGTGCGACAGCACAACATCTTCAACCCCGGGAACGATCATGTCCTCGGCGATGACCGTGCCGGGAAGCGGAGCAGGCGCGTTCGCCGTCAGCAGGCTTTCGGCGGTGCGAAACTCGTGCAGCGTGGCTCCGGTGACGTCGCGGGCATGCGGAGCCTTGTTACGCTCAATGTCGGTGTCGGGATTGTGGACTTCCTGAGCTACTTTGGGATCGTCGAGAGTGGTTGGCATTTAGCGGTATCCCTCCACGGGATAGTCCTTGCGTAGCGGGTGGCCCTTCCAGTTGTCAGGCATCATGATGCGGGTGAGGCGCGGGTGACCGGTGAACGCGATGCCGAATAGGTCGAAAACTTCGCGTTCGTAAAAGTTCGCCTAAGGCCAGACGCCCGTAATCGAAGCGACCTGCTCGCCTTCGTTCAGGCGCGTAATCACACGCAAACGCTGCCGAAAGCTGTGACTCAGCATGGAATAGCTGATCTGGAAACGCGGCTCGGTGGGGTACCAGTCGACGGCGGTCACGTCTTCAAGAAAATTGTAGCCGGCAGCCTTGGCGGCCTTGGCCGCGTTGACGACCGTGCCCGCCGCTACTGTCAGGGTAAGTTCCTTACGATCCCACTTGGCGTCGACGATCAGCGGGCCGAGACCCATGATGGCGATGTGGTCGGCCATGGCTTCCATCACGGCGTCTTTACCGAAGATCGCTTTCGGCGTGGCCACGGTGTCGTTGATGGGGCGGGTATTCTGCGTGTCTTCGGGCATTCGGAATCTCCTGGGCGCTACAGGTCGGCCCGGTCGTTGGTCCAGTTGAGGATGCCCTTCTTCCAGACATAAAACAGGCCTACCCCCACGAACCCTATATAGACGAACATTTCCCAAAAACCGAACATGCGTGAGCCGGTGATGCTGGGAAGCTGGCGGTAAATGACCGCCCAGGGAAGCATGAAGACAGCTTCTACATCGAAAAGAATGAACAACATGGCGACCATATAGAAACGGACGCTGAAACGTCCGCGAGCGTCGCCGACTGGGTCCATGCCGCATTCATACGCGCTCAGCTTGGTGCGCGAGCGCTTGTGCTTGCCCAGAAAATAAGACGCTGCCACCATGCCGCTCGCCATGCCGATGGCGACCAGGATCTGCAGGACGAGAGGGAGGTACTGGTAAATGTAGGGGTATGTCTGCATGGCCAGTCTTGAGGGTAGGAGGGTCGCGGTCAAGAGTCAAGACGCGGTGTTGATGGCGCGGAAGTCCGACGCTCACAATAGGTGGCTGTACCACGCGATGATCGGCTCGCCGGCGATCGCGGCGATCAGGCCACCCGCGCAAAGAAAGCTGCCGAAAGGAAGCTGCGTGGCCTGGTCGGCTTTTTTCGTGGCGAGCAGGTAGGCGGCCCAGGGCAGAATCAGCAGGCAGCCGGCAAACAGCGCCAGAACGGCGGGCCAGAAGCCGAGGAAGGCCGCGATCATGGCGAGGAGCTTGACGTCACCGAGACCGAGGCCTTCGCGGTGCCGAACGGCTTTATAGCCTGCTCGGATGCTCCAAAGGATCGCCGCCGCGCCCAGGATCGCGAACACGCGGCCAAAGACGAGGTGTTCAGGACCGGTAACGGCGACATTGCCGAGTTCGATAAAGCTGCCCGGGCTGCGCATACGCATGCGGGTGGTCGGGTTCAGGTGGATGTCTTCGGCGCCCGTGGGCAGGAAAATGGCCTGCGTACAGACGAGCAGGAAGCCGAGGACGATGCCGGTGAGGGTGAAGGCGTCGGGCAGGGTGTGGGTTTGCCAGTCCATGACAAGGAGACCGATCAGGAGGAAGCCGAGGATGAGGGCCGCGCCGCCCGCAAAGTATTGCGCCTGGATACGTTGTTCCATCCAAAGTCCCACTTGACCGTTATGCTCAATCAGTGCTCGCACCCAGAACACGCCTAGCGTGTTCATAAACCACAGAGCGGTTCCAAGCTCCACCAGCGGGTACCGCCACGGGATTGTAGCCCCACAGTCCCGGCACTTCGCCCGCAGTACAACCCAGCTCAACAAAGGAATGTTGTCGTACCACCGAATGGGATGCTGGCAGCGCGGGCAGTGCGAGCGCGGTGTACTGATGCTCTGGTGCCACGGCAGGCGCGAGATGCAGACGTTCAGGAAGCTGCCGAACAGCAGCCCGAGGAGAAACGCGGGAAGCTCGAAGGCAAGCAGCGGCGGCATCTCCTAAGTATAGGACCGCTCGCCGAAACCGCAGTTTGCACCGGAGGTGTTTCTAGGCGTTTCGAGGCGTCGCTCGCTATACTTGTCCACAGGACGCCGTGACCGCGTGCCCTGAGCTTCGTCTCGGGCAGGCCTATCGAGAAGGAGAGTCGCTTGGCTTTGGGTGTAACGGTGGCGGCGCAGACCGATATCGGGCGCGTTCGCCGCAAAAACCAGGACACCTATCGCGTCGAAAGCGATCTTCGGCTTTTTCTGGTATGCGACGGCATGGGCGGGGCCGCCGGTGGCGAGGTCGCGGCGGAGCTCGCGGCGGAGGCCTTTGTCGAGTCCTATCGGGCGGCGCGGGTGATCGATACATCGCACGTTAGCGCCTGCACGGGAGCCGCCGAACAGGCCAAAGACGCCCTTTTTCACGCCGCCATGGCCGCCAACCAGCGCGTGCGCGCCCGTTCGCTCGAAGCGCCCGAGCTGCAGGGCATGGGGACGACTCTGGTCGCAGCGGCGGTGGGCGGACGCCGGCTGCTGCTGGTCAACGTTGGCGACAGCCGCGCGTATTTGTTGCGCGATGGCGTCTGCTCGCAGTTGACGACGGACCACTCGTTTCTGGACGAGCAGGTGCGCGCCGGGGTTCTGACGCGGGCGCAGGCCGACGCGTCGCAGTTGCACTCGGTGATCACGCGGGCGATCGGCATCGACGACGCCGTGGACGCCGACCTGTACGGGGTGGATCTCGAAGACGGTGATTTCGCGCTGCTGGCTTCCGACGGCTTGATGCGGCACGTCACCGATGAGGAGATCGCGGCGCTGATGCCCGACTGCGCCAAGTGCGAAACGGAGAAATTGCAGGAGCACTGCGACTGGCTGGTGAACCTTGCGCTCGACCGCGGGGGTCTCGACAACGTGACCTGCGTGCTGCTGCAAATCGCTGTGCAGTAGGGCCAGGCTCCCGCAGGTTCTGTGACCGGTTTTCCTCACACCGGCTGTCTGGCCCCGAGACGTAAACTAGACGGATGGCCGCAGAGTTCACCCACCTTCATTTGCACACCGACTATTCGCTTCTGGACGGCGCCTGCGACGTCGACAAGTTAGCCAAGCACCTCCAGAAGCTCGGTCAAACGTCGGCGGCGATGACCGACCACGGCAATATCTACGGCGCGGTGCATTTCTTCGACGCCCTGAAGAAGAAAGACCTCAAGCCGATTCTCGGTTGCGAGCTGTATGTATGTCAAAACGAAGACCATCGCGCTCCCGGCGAAGGCGACAAATACAACCATATGCTGGTGCTTGCGGAGAACGAAGAAGGGTACCGGAACCTCGTTCGCCTGACCAGCGAAGCGGCGCTGCACGGCTTCTACAAGAAGCCCAGGGTGTCCAAGAGCTTCCTCGCGAAACACACCACCGGGCTGATCGGCTTTTCGGGCTGCCTGGCCGGGGAAGTCTCGCAGCACCTCATGAAAGACGACTATGAGGCTGCCAAGAAGTCGGCCGGGTTTTATGAGGAAATGTTCGGGCGGGGAAACTACTTCCTGGAAATTCAGGACCACGGGCTGGAGCCCGACAAAAAGGTGACGGAGGCGATGTTCCGGCTCGAACAGGACCTGAACATCCCGCTGATCGCGACCAACGATTCACATTACATTGGTGGCGACGACTCCCGCGCGCACGAAATTTTGTTGTGCGTGCAGACGGCCGGCAGCATGAACGACCCCAAGCGCTTCAAGTTCGACACCAACGAGTTCTACATCAAGAGCGCGGACGAGATGGCCCGGCTGTTTGCGCACGCTCCGCATGTGGTCAGTGGAACCATGCAGTTTCCCGAGCGCTGCAACCTTGAGATGAAGAAGGTAGCGAACCCGTTTCCGGATTTCGAGGTGCCGGCAGGCCAGACGCTCGACACGTATTTCGAACAGGTGTGCCGCGAGGGCTGGCAGTGGCGGCTCCAGACGACCGTTCGCCACCTCGAGAGCAGCGGCATCATGAAGAAGTCGCTGGCCGACTACGAGGCCCGGCTGACCCGCGAGATCAAGACCATCGTCGAAATGAAGTTCCCCGGCTACTTCATGATCGTGTGGGACTTCATCCGCTACGCCCGCGAGCAGAACATTCCGGTGGGCCCGGGGCGTGGGTCGGCGGCTGGGTCGCTGGTGGCGTTCGTGCTCGGCATCACGGACATCGATCCGCTCCAGAACGAGCTGCTGTTCGAGCGCTTCCTGAATCCGGAGCGCATTTCGATGCCGGATATCGATATCGACTTTTGCATGAATCGGCGCGGCGAGGTGATCGAGTATGTCCGCCGCAAGTACGGCACGGACCAGGTCGCGCAGATCATCACGTTCAACACCATGGCTGCCAAAGCCGCGATCAAGGATGTCGGTCGTGCCTTGGACATGCCGTACGGCGAGGTCGACCGCATCGCCAAGCTGATCCCGCCGACCATCGGCATCACCATCGAGCAGGCGCTGAAGGATTCTCCGCCGCTTGCCGCTGCCTATGAGGACCCGAAAATTCGCGAGCTGATCGACACGGCCCTGCGGCTCGAAGGCCTGGTGCGCGGCGCAGGCGTCCATGCCGCCGGTGTGGTGATCGCGCCGCAGCCGCTCACTGAACTCGTCCCGGTGACGCGCACCAAGGATGAGGCCATTGTCACCAGCTACGACATGAAGGCCGTCGAAAAGATGGGTCTGCTGAAGATGGACTTCCTCGGTCTGACGACCCTGACCGTGATCGACGACTGCCTGAAACTGATCGAGTCCAATCGCGGCGCAAAGGTCGATATGGCGACGATCCCGCTCGACGACCAGAACGTGTTTGAGAAGGTGTTCCACCGCGCGCTGACCAGTGGCGTGTTTCAGTTCGAGTCCGGCGGTATGCGCGACGTTCTGCGCCGCTACAAGCCGAACTCCATCGAGCATCTGACCGCGTTGAACGCGCTCTACCGTCCCGGGCCGATGGGCATGATCGACGACTTCATCGAGCGCAAATGGGGCCGCAGCCCGGTCGAATACACCCTGCCGGAGCTTGAGCCGCTGCTGCGCGAAACGCTGGGCGTCATGGTGTACCAGGAGCAGGTGATGCAGATTTCGAATGTCATCGGCGGCTACTCGCTGGGCGGCGCCGATCTGCTGCGCCGGGCGATGGGCAAAAAAGACGCGGCCGAGATGGAAAAGCAGCGCGAAATTTTTCTGAAGGGCGCGGCGGAGCGGAAGTTTCCGAAGGCCGCGGCTGGCGAGATCTTCGACCAGATGGCAAAATTCGCCGGCTACGGCTTCAACAAATCGCACTCGGCGGCATACTCGCTGCTGGCGTACCACACGGCCTGGCTGAAGACGCATTACCCGGTAGAGTTCATGGCGGCGCTGCTGACGTCCGAAACCTCGAAGCCCGAAAATGTGGTCAAGTACATCAGCGAGTGCCGCGAACTCGGAATAGGCGTCGTGCCGCCGGACGTGCAAGTGTCGGCCGCGACGTTTACTCCGGTGGGAGACACGATTCGCTTCGGCATGGGCGCGATCAAAAACGTCGGTCACAACGCGATCGAGTCGGTCGTCACGGCCCGCAACGAATTGCAGGCGGCGGGAAAGTCCGGGTTCGTGTCGCTGTGGGAGTTCTGCGAAAAAGTCGATCTGCGCCTGCTGAACAAGCGCGTGCTGGAGTCGCTCTGCAAGTCAGGCGCGCTCGACAGCTTCGGCAAGCGCTCGCAGGTTTTTGCCGCGCTCGATAAAGCGATTGAGCAGTCGCAAAAAGCGCAGCGCGACGCGGCTGCAGGGCAGCACGGGCTGTTCGGCATTTTCGACGATGTCCCCGCAGCCGGCGCGAAGCCGCAGGCCCTGCCGGCCGCGCCCGACTGGGACGAGCATACGCGGCTGCAGAACGAAAAGGACGTGCTGGGCTTCTTCGTTTCCGGCCACCCTTTGGACAAGTACCGCGAAAAGCTGCGCAACCTGAAGGTCCTGGACACCGTGACGGCGTGCGAGATGAAGCCGGAGCCGGTGGTTTTCAGCCGCGGGCGCGCCGAGCCGCAGAACGAAATCTCGATCGCCGGCGTGATCACCGGGCTCAAGGTGGCGAAGTCCAAGCGCTCGGGAGAAATGTATGCGCAGGCGTGTCTGGAAGACACGCTGGGCAAGATTGAACTGATCGCGTTCCCGCAGAGCTACGAAAAGCTGGCGGAAAAGCTGAAAATCGACGTTCCGGTCGTGATCCGCGGGTCGTTGCGTGGGGAAGAGGACTCGGCACCGAAGCTGGCGGTGTCCAGCATCCAGGCGCTCGAGGACATCAGGATCAAGCTGCCGGAAGCACTTCGGATCAAGGTGCCGCTCCATTCGCCGGACGCCAAGCTGCTCGACAAGCTGCATGCTCTCTTTCTGGCGTCCCCCGGGGCGGGGAGGATCATGCTGAACCTGGAAGAGCCGGGCGCATTCTGCGCGGTGCTCGAGCCGCAAGGCTTCGCGGTCGCCGCCGATGTGGCGTTCATCGAACAGGTAGAAGGGCTGGTCGGAGCCGGGGCAGTCCAGGTGGTGAACTAGCCCCCGGTGAGCGAGTGCTGCAGTGGAGTTGGGTGGGACGCTGAGAACCTCTGGCACATCGCGCGGCATCGGCTAGACGTCGCTGAAGTGGAATCGGCTTTGCACCATCTGAGACTCTTGTCTCTTCCGGCTCGTAACCGCAGCATGGACATGTCGCCTCTGCCTCCCGTATCCGCCGAACGGCGTCATGCGTACCTCTTGCTCCGGGTCCTGACTGGCTTCGACTTTTTCGGCCACGGCTTTGCGCGCATTTTTACCGGGACGCACCTTCCCGGCTTCGCGCAGGGCATGGTCAAGTCGATGGCCGGATCGCCGCTGCCGGCGTCGCTGACGCTGGGCACAGGCTATGTGATCCCCTGGGTCGAGGTCTGCGCCGGAGCGCTGCTTCTGCTCGGCCTCGCCACACGATGGGCGCTTCTCGCAGCGTTTCTGCTGATGTTTGTGCTCATGTTCGGCGTGACCATGAAGCAGGACTGGAATGCCGCCGGGCAGCAGATGGTTTATGGCCTGGTGCTGGCCGTGCTCGTCTTTGGGCGGCAGTCGTACGATCTTTCCTGGCCGGCGTTGCTGCGCCGATAAGCCCCTCGTCTTCGCATACAATCGTAGCTGGAAGAACCGATGGCAGAAACTCCTCAGCAGAAGCCGCAAGACGCTCCCGTACCCGAAGCGTGGGTAAAAACCGAAATGGCGCGGCATCCACAACGTCCTTATCCCATGGACTATATCGAAGCCCTGTTCACCGACTTCAGCGAGATTCACGGCGACCGGCAGTTTGGCGACGATGCCGCCATGGCCGCGGGTATGGCGTGCTTTCACGGCGAACCGGTGCTCGTGGTCGGCAACCTGAAAGGCCGCACGCTGAAAGAGCGTGTCGCGCGGAAATTCGGCTCTCCAGACCCTGAAGGCTACCGCAAAGCTCTGCGCGCCATGCGGATCGCGGAAAAATTCGGCCGTCCGATATTTACCTTCATCGACCTGGCCGGAGCCAACCCCGGCCTGGGTGCGGAAGAGCGCGGTCAGGGTGAAGCAATCGCCCGCAACCTGCTTGAAATGTCGCGGCTGCGTGTGCCCACCATCGCGACGATCACGGGCGAAGGCGGTTCCGGCGGGGCCTTGGCGCTGGCGGTGACGGATCGCGTGTTGATGCTCGAAAACGCGATTTATTCGGTAATTTCGCCCGAAGGCTGCGCCAGCATCATGTGGAAAGACGCCGGCAAGAAGCAACAGGCGGCCGTGGCCTTGCGCTATACCGCGGTCGACGTGAAGGCTTTCGGCTGTGTGGACGACGTCATTCCAGAACCCGCCGGCGGCACGCAGGCTGACCCTGCGGAAGCCATGAAGCTGCTCGACGCCCGACTTGTGGAGCACTTCACGAGGCTTCGTGGTCTCCCCATAGATACCCTGCTTGAAGAGCGGTACCGCAAATTCCGCAACATCGCTCAGTTTTACAGCCAGGCGTGACCGACGTTAAGGAGTTGCTCCCTGCCTGATCCAAGTCCCAGCGTTGTTCCGACCGCGCAGCCCAACGCGCCTGTTATCCCCCGGTCCATGGAGTTCGCGCTCTTTGTGACGGGAGGCCTCTGGGGGCTGGCCGCGAAGACGGCTGCCAACCATTCCGCTGCTGGGCTCGCCCTGCGGTTTCGGCTGGAAATCTTCCAGCCCTTGCTGGAAGCGGCGTTTCTCCTGTTTCTGCTTCTTACCGGGTTCACCGCCATCCATTGGGTGGCGACACGGCGCGCGTCCCTGCGCCATGTGAATGCGCTGCCTACGCGGGCGACCCGGGGGCGGGAGTGGAGCCTGGGCGCGGCTCTCGGCTGGGCGATGCTGGTCGCGGCTGTGCTGCCGATGTTTCTGGCCGGTGACCTGCTGCCGACGTTCTGGTTTCAGCCGCGCGGCTGGGGACTGACGTTGCTTTCGCTGTTGACCCTCGCCCTGTTGAGCCTGGCTCTCGAAGTCGCTTTCCGTGGATACCTGTATATCCGGCTTACGCGCGCGGTCGGAGTTTCAGCAGCGACGTTTTTCATGGCGTGCCTGTATGCTTCGGCTGCCGCGTTTCACGCGCAAAGCAGCCGCACCAGCTTGGTGGTGGCGTTCCTGCTGGGGCTGCTGCTGGCGGTGGCGTACCAGAGGACGCAGGCGCTTTGGCTGGGCTGGGGCTTGCATTTTGCCTGGATGGCCACGATGGGCGTTGTATTCGGCCTGCCGGTGGGGGGCTCCGACGCGTTTTCCGCGATGGTGGACACGAACATCCAGGGCGCAAACTGGCTGACCGGAGGGCTGTACGGCCCGGAAGGCGCTGTGCTTACGGTCGCCGTCGTGCTTGCGGCGTTCCCGCTCCTGTATAGCCTTACTCGTGACTTCGCCTGGCAATACACCTACCGTCCCATCGTCGCGGCAGGCTATGCGATGGACGTCACGCCCCCGGCGGAGCATACGGCGATGGAAGCTGCCGCTGCCGCGCGCCCAGCGCCGCTGGTGCAGATCGCCGCCGTCACGTCGAGCGCGGCTTCCACGCTTCCGGTGATTGAAAAGCATCTGAGCGAAGGCGCGGAGCACCCCTCCGAGTAGCCGTTGATGCTGCGCCAGTGCATAGCGGATTTGCGAAAGTTCGGCGAAAGGTGCAGACTTTGGCTAGCACGTTGCCGGAGTCACCCTTGGGTCCACGCAAGCATCATCTTCTAGCTGTTTTTTGTCTGATCGCCTCCTGCTTAGGCGCGGCTGGGGCGCAGGTGTTTGTCGTCGGCATGAAGACCGCCACCGACGACGCCGTTACCGAGTTCACCCCGACCCACCTGCCCATTCCGGATGAGGGGTTGACCGAGCGAGGCCGCCGCAGTCTGCTGCAGAATCTCGTGGCCGAGCAGGGGTTTGCGCATCGGCAACTGCCCCTCGGCGCGGGTTTGACACTGCAGGCCAATGGGAACATGACGCCGCGCGACGAAGACTACCGCAAGATGCTCTACGAGCGTGGCATCTCCGCGCAGGCCGGCGAACGCGTTGCTATCACGTCGATCGACTTTAAAGGCGACCGCATCGTGCTCGACTTCAACGGCGGCCCGTACGCGAAGCACCGTTTTCTGTCGCATCTCTCGCTGAACGATCAGCAGATCGCACCGCAGGGCCCCACAGCTACGGGCTGTCGCATCACCCTGGTCTTTGAAGGCGGCATCCCGGAGATCAGCGCCGCGGAAGTAAAGGCGCTGCTCGACCCGATTGTAGACTTCAAAGCGAAAACCAGCGAAGAAGCCTATGCGGATACGCTCCCGCCCAAGGTGAGAGAAGCGGTCGCTTCGCATGATGTTCTGGTAGGCATGACCAAACGCATGGTGCTGGCTGCGCTCGGTGCGCCGCATGACAAGGAGCGCGAGCATACTGATCCCAAGAACCCGAACAGTCCGCATTTTGAGGAGTGGATCTACGGTCAGCCCCCACAGGCCACCAAGTTCGTCCGCTTTCGCGGAGACCGGGTAGTTCGGCTGGAGATCGCGGAGGTGGGCAAGCCGATTGAGATTCACGACAAAAATGAGATTGGCGGCGATACGATCCCGCTGCAGACGAGGACGATCGCTTCCGGCGACTCGCAACCGGATGAGGACGGCCGTCACCAGACGACCGCGCCGACGCTGCTGAAACCCGGCGAAGGGCACAGCGCAGCAACTCCTGCAAGCGCGCCGTCGAACGCGCCAGCGCCGCCGAACGCCCCCGCCACCACGGCGCCAAAGCTTGTCGGCACCGCACACGGGCTGCCATCGGCCTAGCCGGCGCACCCAAAAAGTCGTGTAGACTAACGGAAGCGCTACGCTCGCCGTTCGTTTTTCTGCTCGCCTGGTTTTCCACGCGTGTCGCTTCGAACAACCTGCAGACCCTGTCGTGCAGATGCCGCGGGACGGCCACACTTTTGTCAAGGAGTTCCACACATGGCGAAGATTGCCAAGACCGGTGACCGTAAGAAGGTCATGGATACCCAGAAAAGCACCGCCTGCCCCAAATGCTCGAGCGCAACTCGGATCGTCAAGCGCGTGAAGGATCGCGAGCGCAATGTCCCGGGCGGCGTCTACATTTCGTGCTCTGCGTGCGACTTCTTCGAGAAGCTCTAACGCTCCACTACTCCCAACACGACAAAAGCCTGCCGCTATGGCAGGCTTTGTCGTGTCGGAAGTCTTCGTAGTACAGAGGCTTGCTGGTTCCGCCTTCAACGCAGGGCAATCCTGGGGTCGAGCACGGGCATGCCTTCTGCATTGGCCCCGGTGTCTTCGATCAGCGGAGCACTTAGGCGAGGCAAACCGGCGTTCATCGCGAGCAGTACCTCAGGATCGTCCTTGCGCAACTCGTCGATGCGCACGTCAGCGAAACCGCTGATGCCGATCGCTTGCGCCGCCTGGTAAGAAAGGTCGACAACGTACTTTTGCGACATAGGCCCCCGGTCGTTCACCCGTACCAGAACCGATTTCAGGTTCGCGGTGTTGGTCACGCGAATCCAGCTACCGAGCGGAAGGCTACGATGTGCGGCGGTGAACGCGTGCATGTCGAACTTTTCGCCCGACGCCGTCCGGCGCCCATGAAACTGCTTGCCATACCAGGTCGCCCGGCCAAGCTGCAGCCACGTCGGCCTGTGTTTCGACGTCGCCGGCTGCACGGCGCGCGCTGAAGTGAGGACGCCCGTCGCAAGCAACGCGAGCGCCAGCGATGCGCCCAGGAGAGGAGAAATGCGGAAGGGAAGAAGGCGTTGGCGACCCGACCGGTCCAGCGGATGAATCCGTAACAAATTCATAACTCCATTGTCTAAGTCGCTGAGGGCTAAGTCAAACAAAAATCGACGTTTTTACGCTGTCATTTGATTGAAAATAATCCTGCGATATGGTACATAAATGTAAGTTCAACCTATTCGCCGCCAGCCCGGTAGCTCCCGGACGTGTGGCTTGTGCTCCGGAAGAAGGCCTCATGACCGACGCACTCCACGAGCGCCATGAACCTCCTTTAGCAGAACCGCCTCCTGTCGTGCTAACGATCGCCGGCTTTGATCCTTCCAGTGGTGCGGGTATCACAGCCGATCTTCAGGTGTTTGCGGCATTCGGCTTGTTCGGGACAGCGTGCATTACGAGCCTTACCGCGCAGTCGACGCGCGGCGTTCAAGCGACGTATTCGGTCTCCAGCTTTATCGACCAAACATTGGCTGAACTGCAGGCCGATGTGCCTCCCGTCGGCGTCAAAATCGGCATGCTGGGCGACGCCCTGGCGGTACGAGCCACGTGCGACTATCTGCGGCGCTGGCGGGAAGCGAGGCCGGCAAACGCTCCCGTCGCCGTGGTGCTCGACCCCGTTCTGCTGTCGAGTTCTGGAGCGCCGCTGCTCGCGCCAGACGCTGTGCAGAGTCTGCGTGACGACCTGCTGCCCCTGGTGGACTGGATCACGCCCAACCTCGACGAGCTGCAGGTGCTGGCCGGGGCCGCGCCGCACGAAGGCACGGCCGCCGCATTCGAGCGGATGCATCGCCTCGCTCCGCATTTGCACATCGTCGCGACGGGGGGCGAGCAAACGCCGCCGGACGATCTGCTGCTCACCCCATCCGGAGGATCGCATCGATTTCCGGGCATCCATGTGGATACGACCTCGACCCACGGCACCGGATGCGCGTTTTCTTCCGCGCTGCTTTGCCGGTTAGTGCTGGGCGACGCTCCTGCAGAAGCCGTCGCTGCCGCCAAGGCCTATGTGACGGAAGCCTTGCGGCAGGCGCCCGGTGTCGGCACGGGCCGGGGGCCGCTTGGCTTGCTGTGGCCGCGAAAAGGCGCGCAGGAGTAGCATTCCAGAACGTTTACCCGCGACTATCATCCTTGGAGGTTGTCCTTCTGAGCAACGCGAAGGATCTGCTTTCCTGATCCGGTGTGGATGCCGAGAGGAAAGCAGATTCTTCACCCGGTTCAGGATGACAATGTTAGAGAGTAAAGCTATACCTCAGGAAGCCGATCTAGCGGCGCTGAAACTCCGGCGAGCCGAACACCAGGCCGGACGCGAGGGCGGCCTGCGTGTCCAGAGTCGCGGGGTCCGCCGGGCGGTCTTGCGCGGAGCGGACGGACAACGGATCGCGCTTACCCTTCACTGCCGCTACCTGCCGCAGGTCCGAGGCCTGCTGGCGAGGGTCCTGCGCGGTCTGCTGCAGGATCAGCGTTCGGGTGCGGTCGCTCACAGGCACATGCAGGATCGCCTGCTCAAGTTTGGCGTCCTTGTCTGCCGCCGAAAGCGGCGCGCCATCGCCGCCGAGCAGCCTGTCGAAGTCGGTCGATACTCCCGATACCTTGTTGGTCGCCAGCGCCAAAGCAAAATTCATCCGCGACACCAGCGCGGCCGTGTTGTTCCAGGCATCCGACTTCATCGAATAGCCGTTCGGCGTCTGCATCCCGTACAGCGGCATGCCGAGCGCGGCAACGGCCTCCGCCATGCCCCCGGTGTTCTTCACGTCCGACCCCGCCGCGCGCACCGCCGAGACTACGTACTGCTGCGGCGTTTTCACCTTGGAGCGATACGTGCTTTCCGTGAAGAACTCCGGCGAATGAATCATGGTGAGCAGCACCTGGCGGATGTCGCCGCGGCTCTCCAGAAACTTCGCGGCCATGCGGTCGACCATGGCCGACGGCGGCGTGTCGCTCACGAAGTACAGGGCCAGCTTGGTGGAAATGAAGCGGGCGGTAGCCGGGTTGTTCGCCAGCAGGTGCAGCACCTGCTGCCCTTCGGACTGCCCGCCATACTTGATCTTCTGGCCGAGCACGGTCTTGTCGCCGGGCTCGTGCTTGTCGGCGTCGAACTCCGCCTGTGCCGTGACGTCCTGCCCGCGTTGTTTGCCCACCGTCCAACCGGTAAACACCTTGGCCACTTCCGTGACGTCGTGCTGCGTGTAGCCACCGCCGACGCCCAGCGTGTGCAGCTCCATCAGCTCGCGGCCGTAGTTCTCGTTCAAGCCAACGTCTTTGCTCTTGGGAGCCGACCGGCGCAGACTGCCGTCGGAGTTGCGGCCGAGAGCATAGTCCGATCGGGGCCCGATGGAGCTCGCATTGTCAAGATAGTTGAGCATCGCGGGGCTCGTTGCCGTCGCGACCAGAAGATGTTCAAAATGGCCGAGAGCGTAGGGGCGAATGGCGTCGCGCTCATACGCCGCGATGTAGTAAGGCGCCTGCTGCGACTTCTTCATGTAAACGTTGAAGTGGTTGAGCCAGAAGTCGACCATCAGCTCCTTGAGCTGACGCTCGCTGTACACGTCGCGCAGCAGCTTGACCTGGATGTCTTCGGCTTCGACCACGCCGCGGGGACCGTTGAAAGCGGCGAGCGCTTCGGTTTGCGCCGGGGTCATGCCGTCGGTCAGATGATCGCGCTCCTCAGCGGAAAGCGACCGGCGTAGCTGCTTGAGTTGCGCGAGGTTCAAATGGCAGAGAGCCTTGAAGCGCTGCGCGGGAGGAAGCGCGGCAATCGTGGCCGCGTCCTGGGGCAGGGTCGCGTCCTCTTCGACCGCGGCGGCATCGGTTTTGCCTTTCTTTTTGTCCTTGTAGCGTTCCGACTGGTCGGCATAGATCGCCTTGGCCGCGTCGCCGCCGGGCGAAGACGCACGGCCGGCAAGGCTGGCGCGGATCGTGCCATTGGACGGGTAGAGTTCCATGAGCTTATACAGGGGCATGTTCATCGCCGGGTAGTCGGCCAGCCGTTTGTCGAGCGCGCTGTCGTCGATCGACTCGGGATTGAGCTGGGCCTGAAACCAGGCGCTCAGGCCGATGGTGCGGAGGTGCTCAAGGTCTCCGGGACGCGGGCCGTAAGTAAAGCGATTGAGCACCTGCAGAAGGATCGAGTCGCCTCGCAGCGGAGCCGCTTCCGTGCCAGCCGGGGGCACTGTCGGCTGGCTCGCTCTGGTCGCAGCCGCGCTCTGTTCTACGGCAGCGCCAGCCTGCTGCGCTAGCAGAGACGCGGGAAAGGTGAGCTGCGCGACGAGGCTCAAGGCGATCACCGTCCTTACAGGCAAACGACGAAACAACATGACAGCATTCATGCGCGGCTCCTTGTCGGCAGACTAGACACCATAACTTCAACACGCGACCGCTGGCGCTGTCTCGCCCCGTACGGAAAATCTTTTCGGCGCGCTGGCGGGCACGGAAGCTGAGGACTGCTATCGGAGCAGGGCCTTTGAGGTGTCGTGGTCTTGCTTGGGGCTGGAGGTCCGTCCTGTACCGGCCCAGGGCGAAGCCGTAGGCACTCGGTACGCACAACGGGAAGAGCGCTGAAGGCGCGACGTAAAAGGGAGCAGAGATCGTTACACCTGAAGGAAAAGCGCCCAAGCTGCTACGCTGAATCTGATGAACGCATCGCTTTGCATTATGCTGAACGGAGAACAACGGGAGCTTGCGGATGTTTCTGCTGGCGTCACCCTCACGGAGCTTGTAGCGGCGCTCGGCTTGAAAGCCGACCGGATTGCCGTGGAATTGAATGGCGACATCGCCCGGCGCAGCGGATGGAACGACCTGACGGTAACGGACGGAGACCGGCTGGAAGTGGTTCACTTTGTGGGTGGAGGCAGCTTCGTGTCGTCCTGAACGAGGCCGCATCAGGCCGCCCCGAGTCGGTGTCGGAGCACGTCTCGTGGGACGCGGTGCTCTCCGCTGAGACTCATGTCTCGCGCCTTCAACGCTCTGGATTCTTTTTTGCCGAGTATCTTGGCTTCGCCCTGGGCTGATACAAACGGGCCTTCACCCTAAAACAAAGGCCATCTCAGGAGGGTCTGGGAGAGGCCCCCAGGCCTGTACGAGAGGTCATCCGAGGATGTATAGGTAGGCCTTCCGCTTACACGACAGCGGTTCCGTCTAGCACAACTGAGAGACTCTGTTTATCCTCGCGGCTGACCGGCCATCCGCTTCAGCAGCGATTCCCATCGCGAGCCATACTCCGTCCATCCGCCGAGGCTCTTCACCCGACGAAGCGCGGCTTCGCTCATGGTCTGGCGCAGTGCGGGGTCGTCCGCGAGCTGCTGCAAACGCGCGGCGAGAGCGTCTGGATCGCGCATCGGCACCACAAAACCTTCGACGCCGTCGGTAAACAGGTCTTCGCCCCCGGTGGCGGTACTGCACAGCACTGGGCACCCGCAGGCTAGCGCTTGCGCCTGGACAAGCGCCAAACCCTCCTCGATACTCGGCAGCACCAGGACGGCGCTGCTGCTCATCAGGTCGCGCAGCCGCTCCGCCGGCACAGGCCCAAGGAACTCCACCTGCTCCTGCGGCAGGCTTGGGAGAACGTCGCGCATCTCCGGCTGCACCTGGCCGGCGAAGCGCAGCCGTTTGCCCGGGTGGTTCAGCTTCGCAAAGGCCTGCAGCAGGTACGGCACTCCTTTGCGCAGGCCGACGGAGCCGGCGAACAGGACGTCGAAGCGGCCTGCCTCGGGCTGCCCCGTGGGATAAAAGCTGTCAAGCCGCACACCGTAGGGGATGACCTCGAGCTTGGCAGCCGGAACTCCCATTGCCTCAAAGCTGCGCGCCGCCGCGGTGGAAGGCACGGTGATGGCGTCGGCCTGCTCGTAGATCTGTTCTTCACGCAGCGTGTCGCGCGGGTCGGACACCTGCCGCGTCACGCCCCAGCGGCGGAACTCGTCCGACACGATCTGCTCCTGGTACCGCTGATGCGTCGATCCGCGATCGCAGATGAACACCCCACCGCGCTCTTGAACTTTTTTCCCGGTCCGAAGGCCGGCCCCGGAGATCGCAATGAATGCGTCACACGCGGCGATGCGCCGCTCGGTCCAGCGGTCAAACGCAAGGGCGTTGGCGTAGCCGAGGTGGTCGGAAAGCCAGGGGAGGTCGAGTCCCGCTCGCGTCAACGCGTAGTCCGGCGTATGGATCCACGGAAAGGTCTCGACCAGGGCAGTGGGGAGGCCTTCGCGCTTGAGCCGCGCCCATGGCCAGGTGGAATAAATGCGTTCGAGGTGTCCGCGACGCTGCAGCTCCCGGGCAAGTTCGAAGTGGTGGAAAACCCCGAACACTGCCTGAACGACGCGCATAGAACTCCGGACGAGGAAAGTATCCTGAGTGTAACAAAGCCCTTGCAAACTGCGGCCCCGGTCAGCCCCAGGTGAACTCAACAGGAGCGTCCACGTCCGGGTGCAGGCTTTTGTGAACGGGGCAGGTGCGCGCGGCCCGCTCCAGCTTGAGCCTGGTCTCCGGGCCGAGGTCGTGCGGCATCTGGATGCGCACGGCGAGCCTGCTGATCCGGCGGGGCGGTTCAGCGCTCATCTCTTTTTCAACCGTGGCTTTCGCGCCCGCCATGTCGACGTCCAGCGTTCTCGCCATGATGCCCATCGTGGTCAGAATGCAGGTGCCCAGCGCGGTCGCGACGAGGTCGGTAGGGGAGAAGCTTTCGCCGAGGCCCTGGTTGTCTTTAGGGGCGTCCGTGCCGAGTTCCGTGCGGGAAGGTCCGTGGACCGCCTTGCAGTGCAGGTTTCCTTCGTATTCCATTTCCATGACGACCATGGGCGATCTCCTCAAAAGAACTGTGCGGCGCACAACGGCACCGGCATGCTGAGGGTACATCGCCGCAGGGACAAAGGGAAGCGAATGGGGAAAGGAGATGGCTCCTGAGGTAGGACTCGAACCTACAACCCTTCGGTTAACAGCCGAATGCTCTGCCATTGAGCTACTCAGGAACAAAGGCGACTTCCAGCCGGGCGGCTGCGCCTCTTCATTTATATCAAAGGACACCGGACGGGTCAAAACAAGCACCCAGGCATTCTTCGGGGAAACGGTGGTGGCGGAGAGACAGGGATTCGAACCCTGGATACCTTGCGGTATACACGCTTTCCAAGCGTGCGCCTTCAGCCACTCGGCCATCTCTCCACAACAGATCACAGGCCAGTACACCCTGCGATCGGTTCAAAACGGATGCTACAGGCTCTGCCTTTGCCCGCCATTGCAGCATGCATGAAGGAGAGAATGGTGGACGCGGTAGGGATCGAACCTACGACCAGTCGATTAAGAGTCGAATGCTCTACCAGCTGAGCTACGCGTCCAGGTTGATTGCTTGCTACCCGGTCGAGGGCAGCGGCGAAAGAACGGGTAGCCTTTCGCCTCGTGCACCAGAAAGACCCTTGCGCACGAACATGAGTATAGCACGTACGAAGAATCTTGCCCTTCTCAGGCTACCTGCCACTTTTGTTGCGATTACCCGACAAAATCCACCTGGGCTTTGTGCGGGATGATGCCGCGCTCATAGCCCAGAGCAAGAATTTTACGAATCGCTTCACGGCCGTCGTCGCCGTAATTGATGGTGCGCTCGTTAACGTACATGCCAATGTAGCGGTTGGCATGGCCGGCATCGAGGTCGCGAGCGAACTGCATGGAATATTCAAGAGCCGCTTCGCGGTGATCGAGCGCATGCTGAATGCTGTCGCGAACGGCGTGCGTGGTGATCAGTTGCACGTCCTCCGGCAGGGCGCGGCGGATCGCGTTGCCGCCCAGCGGCAGGGGAAGGCCCGTGTGCTCACGCCACCACTGGCCCAGGTCGAGCACCTTGGCGAGCCCGTCGTTGCCGTACGTCAATTGCCCTTCGTGGATCAGCAGACCGGCATCGTACTCCCCCGCGACCACGGCCGGGATGATTTTGTCGAACGGAACCACCACCGTTTCGATGTCGGGATGAAAGAGCCGCAGCGTAAGGTACGCGGTCGTCAGCGTTCCCGGAACGGCGATGCGCAGCTTCTTGACCTCGTCCAGCGTGTATTTCCGCGGAGCCACGATCATGGGGCCATAGCCTTCGCCTACCGAGCCGCCGCAGGCCATGATGGCGTAGTGGTCCTGCAGATAAGGGTAGGCGTGGAAGCTGATCGCCGTCACGTCATAAACCTGCTCGTTCATCGCCTTGTGGTTGAGCGACTCAATGTCGGCAAGATTGTGGTGGAAGGTGTAGCCGGGCACGCGAATTTTGTTGGTCGCGAGACCGTAAAACATAAACGCATCGTCCGAGTCCGGGCTGTGCGCGATTTCAATAAGGCGGTTGCCGTTTGTTGCAGTGCTCATCGTGTCCTTTGCGGCTGTGGTTCGTATGCGGGAAATGAATCTAGCGCTGTTCGGAGCGTGCGATGCTGGCAAATGCCCCAGCGGCGACGCAGATGTTGATGGCCGCCCCAGCCAGAAAGGGGACAACCGCTTCAGCCCAAGTCAGCCGCGCGGACAGGTGAGTCACCTCCGAAAACCAGGCTGCGCCCACGGCGAACATCACCAGGCTTCCGGCTGTGCAGGCGAGCGCGCCGGCCAAGAATTTCGGCAGTCGAGCGGCAAGCCGCCGCGCCGTACCAGCAGTGGCCGCGACGAACGGGTAGGCCATCAGGTAGCCTCCCGTAGGCCCGAGCAGGTGCGCCATGCCGGTGAGACCGACCACTGGGCTGAACACCGGAAGCCCGATAGCGCCTTCCGCAATATAGGTCAGCAAGGCGAGTCCGCTGTCGACCGGACCGAGAGCCAGGCCGACAGCCAGCACCGCCAGGGGCTGCAGCGTCAGCGGCACGGGGGTAAACCAGAGCGGCACCGAGACTCGCGCGGCCGCGGCCACGACAAAGGTGGCGGTGAGGATCAGGAGGATACGCACAGGAAGCGTGCGAGTCCACGTTCCAGAGAAAGGCAGGGTTGCAGTTTGCGAGTTCGACATGGTGATGAATCCTTGGGAAGACGTGCGGCGCGCCGGGAATTTGGATGCGTATAGATATTGGAGGATTTCGGAAGCTCGTGGAGATTCATTGCGTTGCGATCGCGCCGAGGCGAAGCTTCAGGTTCCGGTTCGCTTCCGTTTTGGCGAAGCCGCGGTGCCTATCGGGTTTTGCGCCTCTCTGGGAACGTATACCTTTTGAGAGCGCGCGGTGGACATAGCGGCTGCGGTCTGACGTTTGGCCCGGCGAATCCGGCGAATGTACCGCGCCATCGCGAACGCGGCCCAAAGCAGCGCCAGCAGCGAAACGATCGAGATGGCGAACAAAATACGCATGCAACGCCTGCTAAGAATAACAAAGCGCCTCCGGGAAAGGGACGGCATGTGTCCAGCGGACTGCAACAAAGTGGTGAGTGTCTAGCTTGGTGCCTTGTGGAGGCGATCGGTGCGTGGTCCGGCACTGGTGCGTTATCCTTGCTCAACTTCCTTACGGAACGCCTCCCGATCACGATCTTCCTATGACAACGCTTCCTGCCTACAAGACGCCTTCGCGCTGGAAAACCCGGCTTGTGAGCCTTCGCGACCAGGCCATGAGAAATCGCCGCAAAGCCGCCACCGTGGCTGCCGGAGCGCTTGCGGTCAGCATGGGATATCACGTCGTTTTCGGGCAAAACGGCCTGACAGCCTACGAGCACAAGCGCCACGACGCGGACGCTCTCCAGAAGCAGATGCACGACCTGCAGATTGAAAACGACCGTTTGCGCGACCACGTCACCCGGCTCCAGAACGACCCCAGCGCCATTGAGCACCAGGCGCGGGAAGAGCTCCACTACACCCGCGCGGGTGAGGTGATCTACACGTTGCCGAACGAAAAGCCATCGACGGCTGCGGTTCCCGACGCGACAAAACGGTAGCGGCCGCCATTGCTGCGGCGACGCAGAAGAGTTTCTCGACCTACGGTGCATCATGGATATTCTGAGCCAAACTCCACCCGCTGCCGACCACCGTTTGCCGTACGGCAACGGTCCGCTGCAGTTCGGCGACCTTTGGCTGCCTTCGCTGAGCCGAGGCGCGAAGGCGCCGGTGGTCGTTTTTATTCATGGAGGCTGGTGGCAGGCAACGTATCCGCTGGACTACGCGGGTTTCCTTTGCCGCTCGCTCAAGGCGATGGGCATTGCGGTCTGGTCGCTGGAATACCGGCGCGTCGGCGACGCCGGCGGCGGCTGGCCCGGCACCTTTCAGGACGTCGCCGCCGGGTTCGACTTTCTTCCCACACTGGCTCACGCCTACCCGCTGGACCTGCGGCGTGTCGCCGCGGCTGGACACTCGGCCGGAGGGCACCTGGCGTTCTGGCTCGCCGGACGGCACCATGTGCCGCCGGGGAGCGTGCTGCACACGCCGCAACCCCAGGTCGCGCTGACCGGCGTGGTCGCCCTGGCGGGAGCCGTTGATCTACGGCTGATCATCGACCTTGGCGGTTTTCTGCAATTTACCAGCGGAAAACCCTCTGTCGTCGAGCTTATGGGCGGCAAACCCGCCGACGTTCCCGACCGTTATCGCGCCGGCAACCCGGGCGATCTGTTGCCGCTGAACCTGCCGCAGATGTTGCTGCAGGGAAGTGACGACGACCAGATTCCGCCGCGCCTGCCGGAGCGCTGGGCTGAGAATGCCCGGCGTCAGGGTGACCCCGTTTCAGTAACCATCATCCCCGGGGCCGACCATTTCGACGTCGTCGACCCGCAAAGCAAGGCCTGGCCGCAAATCGCGGCGGCCATGCGGCACGTTCTTGGCCTCGCATAAGTTTCGGACAGCTTCGCCGTATCTTCGCTTACAATCGATTGATGCCAGCCTTTCACACCGCCGGGTCTCTGCGCCGCGAAGTGAATGCCCGCAACCGCGTGCGAGCCGAAACTCTGCTGCATGAAGCCACTTATGGCCGCGACAGCAGCGTGATCTACGCAGACGACCGCGGCACGCACGGCAACTTCCTCCCGGCGTCGTATCGCCGCATTCGCGCCGATAAAGCCTGGAGCGAACGGCTGATCAAGGCGTATACGGCGAGTGCGCGCGTGCCTCGATCGGGCGACCGGCGCAGGGCAGAACTGGAGTGCGCTACCAGCTCCGACGCGCTGCTGATGAACCTGTTTTGTTACCCGGGGGCGATGCGCAAGCCCGGGCTGCTGGCGCTTTTTGGTATCTGCGCCGGTCTTCGTCCGGAGTTCGGCGTTCGCGTGCGCCTTCCGATGAGAAACGACGAGGTCGACCGCACGGAAATCGATATGCGGATTGCAGACCCGTCCGATAAGGGGCCGCTTCTGTTTGAGGCGAAGCTGACGGAGACGAACTTCCAGTACGCAACCACGGACCGGCTGCTCCGCTACGCCGGCGTAGAAACGGTATTCGACGTGGAAGCGCTGCCGCGAAGTGGAACGAAGATCGCCGGATATCAGCTAATTCGCGGTGTTCTGGCGGCTCTTACCGGGGAAGGCCGCTTCGTACTGCTCGCGGACAGTCGCCGTTCGGACCTGGTGGAAACCTGGTTCCGCGTGCTGTCCGCCGTGCATCGCCACGATTTTCGCAGCCGCATGGCGCTCGTCACCTGGCAGGAGATCGGGGTTGTGATGCCGCTGCCGGTGCGTGAGTTTCTACTGGCAAAATATGGCATCGAGTAAAACCGCGATCGCGAGGCAGTCCGTTGGATCGGACGGGTAGAAGCAGGGTGAGAGGCAGCGAACAGGAGGAGAACAACTAATTGTCGACCATAGCGTTCTTACTACCGTGCGCTACAGGCAAGGGTGCCATGGCAGCATGCCCCGCTTCTTCAGGGGAGGTTGTTGAGAACGGAAAGAAGGCTTTATGAAGACATTACGCTATCTCATGTTGCTGGCAGCGTTTGGCTTGTTTGCAGCTGCTGCGAAGCCGGCCGAAGCGCAGATTGGTGTCGGCATCGGCATTGGGGGACCGCCGGCGTGCGCCTACGGCTACTACGGATACGCCCCGTACGCCTGCGCGCCCTATGGGTACTATGGCCCTAGCTGGTATTCCGGGGGCCTTTTCATTGGTGCCGGGCCGTGGTTTCGTGGTGGGTATGGCTACGGCGGCTATCGTGGTGCTTATGGCTATCGTGGCGGATACGGCGGATACGGCTATCGTGGTGGCTACGGCTACGGCGGCGGATACCGTGGAGGGTACGGCGGCGGTTACGGCCACGGCGAACCCTACCGTGGCGGCTCGGTTGGCGGTGGGTACCGCGGTGGTGGATACACCGGTGGCGGACGCTCCTTCAGCAGTGGCGGCGGTGGTGGCTTCCACGGCGGTGGCGGTGGCGGAGGATTTCACGGTGGCGGGAGCGGACACCGGTAAGGTAAAGGGTCGATGGCAACGGCTGCCCGTTGGCAGCCGTTCTCG
>CALMON010000101.1 GCA_937871785.1 uncultured Granulicella sp. | reverse complement strand
TGCTCTGCTAGGTGACGCCCAAGGAGCACCTCGGCCTGCCAAACGAGAAAGACGTGACGGACGGCATCATCGCCTACAAGATCGCGGCGCACGCGGCGGACATTGCGCGGCACCGGCCCGGCGCCCGCGACCGCGACGATGCGATTTCGCACGCGCGCTACACGTTCGACTGGGACAAGCAGTTCGCCCTGTCGCTCGACCCGGCAACGGCGCGCGGGATGCACGACGAAACGCTGCCGGACGACTATTACAAGGAAGCGGCGTTCTGCTCGATGTGCGGACCGAAGTTCTGCTCGATGAACTGGTCGAGCAAGGTCGACAAGTTCAACGAAGAAGTGCATGGCCTGAAGAAGCCGGACCTGACGCAGATTGTGACCGAGCAGATGGCGCTGCGGTAGCTGTCCGTTCTGAGTTATCAGTCGGTCGGTGTTGAGAAGAACGGCCCACGCGGAATGCGTGGGCCGTTCTCTTTCCTGAGTTTTGCGAGCGCATCACTGCGCTGCTATGGCGGCGTTTTCGAGAATGACCGACGCGCGATTCAGCGCCGCTGTCAGCGCGTCGAGCTGCGCCTGCGTGCGCGCGGCGTCCGCCACGTCTATGCCCTCGTTCACTCCGGGAATCACGACCGCCGCGTAGCCCGTGTACTCGCCGGGAGCGTAGATGGTGTGGCGAAACCACGGCCGCTTGGGCAGCCCGGCGTCGTTCAGCAGGCCCGTTTCCGCGTTGCGCAGCGCGGTGTTCAGCGCGGCGTAGGCAGCCGGCGTTGGAGCCGCGTCGGGCTTCCGGTTCGGCGGAGTGGCGATGGTTTGCTTCGCGTAGATCGCATTGCCGGCCGTGGCGAAGCGATCGGCAGCGTCGTTGGCCGGCCGGAAATTCAGGTTCATTTTGGCCGCCACCGAGCGGCGCTGCGCGGCCTGCAGGTAGCCGACAACCTCCTGCCCATACAGCTTGTAGTCGTAGGGCAGCACATCGGCGTCGGCCATATGCAGCAGCTCCAGCCCGAAGACGCGGGCCTGCTGCTGCTCGTACACGAACGTCGGATCGGCGTTGCGGATGAACCAGTTGTAGTTGTCGAAGACCGAGTGGTACACGCCGTAGGGTCCGTCCGAGCCGATATCGGTCGAGGGCACCCCCATGTGCTGGATAAACGGTGTGTAGTCGGAACCGGAGCCGAGCTCGCCGACGCGCACATCCTCATAGCGCTGCGGCGCGTTCGAAGCCGCGCTGAAGGGGTTTGCCCCCGTGCCGCGGCGGTTCGGGTTTTCCTGCTGCGAGGTCTTCCATTGCTCGTACACGCTGCCGCCCTTGGGGCTCGGCACCAGCCGCGTCACGTCGCGGACGAACTGCTTCAGCGAGGGAACGGCGGACGCATTGAAGTTCGGCCCGGAAACGCCCACATCCATGTTGAAGTAGGCGACGCCGTGGGCAAGCTGCGCCATGTGCGATTCCACCCATTCGGTCGACCCGATCAGGCCTTCTTCTTCCGCGTCCCAGGAGCAGATCTTCATCGTTCGCTTCGGCTTCCAGCCCGCTTTCAGCAGGTCGCCCAGGCCATGCGCCGTTTCCAGCATTGCCGCCGTGCCGCTGTTGGGGTCGACCGCACCGTACACCCAGGCGTCGCGATGATTGCCGGCGACCACCCAGGCATCCGGATCGTCGGTGCCGGGGATGGTGCCGATCACGTCCCAGATGGTGCGCAACTGGTAGTCCTGCAACAAATTCATGTGCACCTTGACGGCCCCGGTGCCGCCGAGATGGTACGTAAACGGCAGGCCTCCCTGCCAGTCGCGCGGGGACGTCGCGCCTTCAAGCGCCTGCAGAATGGGCGCGGCATCGCCGTAAGAGATCGGATTGGCCGGAATCGACGGCTGGTTGAGCTTGGACGGGTCGGTGACGCGCTGTGACGCCGGCAGGTCGGGCGTAGACGCGATTCCCGGGGTCTGCGGGTCTCCCGGGTAGAGCGGCAAAAACTGCACGGAGCCGCGCTGCACGGCCGAAGGCGGACGGTACGGTCCGCGGGGATACGCGTCCCCTTTCACATAGCCGTCGTCGGCCGGGTCGGAGTAGATGAGCACCCCGGCCGCGCCGCGCTGCTGCGCGATGTACACCTTGACGCCGCGGAAGTTGCCGCCGTACTTGACGATGACGATCTTGCCTTTGACGCTGATGCCAAGCTGCTCCAGCTTCTTGAAGTCCTCAAGCGTGCCGTAGTTGGCGAAGACGACATCGGCGGTGATGTTGCCCGAAGCCGATGACCCGTTGAAGGCGGGAAGGATGCGCGGGTCGTCCTGGAACGGGTCGCCACCATACTCCTTCGGGTCGACGTGCTCGCGCGACGGGCCGGACATCAGCTTTTTGCCGTGGGCGTCAAAGGCTTCGATTTCGATTTTGACCGGCTTGTTGATCCACACCTTGAAGGGCACGATCTCGGTCTGGAGGCCGGCGGCCTTGAACTTGTCGGCAACGTAGACGGCGGTCTTGTAGTCCTCGGGCGAGCTGGCCCAGTGGGGCTCCGCCGTTAGAATACGCAGGTGCTCGCCGGCGAGCTTCGCGTCAGGAACGGCGAGGAACGTGTCATCCCATTTCGCTTGCTGGGTGAAGTCCGCATAGCCAAAGACAAACCCCGCGGGCGTGGGCGAAAGCCGGGGCGACCCTGGGGCTGTGCTCTTCTGGGCAGGAACCGGTTGGGAAGCGAGCGGAACGGTTGAAAGCGCCAGCTTACCGGCGAGGAGAGCGGCACACTGGGCGGCGCGGGGCAGGGTCATAGGGGGAAAGTCTCCGGTTGGGCTTGGCGCTGCGAAGTCGGGCGGGCTGAAACTAGACGGGTTGCGTGCAGAATTTGCAGCGGGTAGCCGCGAGAGGGATGTCGCCCAGGCATTGCGGACAGGCCTTGGTGACCGGGGGCTCGGCCTTGGGCTTATCGAAGCGCTTGAGCAGGTACTGCATCGGAAGCACAATGCCGAAGTAAATGGCGCTCGCGACCAGAAGGAAGTTGATCAGCGCGTTCAGAAACTTGCCAATGTGGACGTCGCCAGGACAGACCGCCTTGGCCGAGTCGCAGGCCACGGTCGTATGGTGCAGCACGGGCAAGTGGATGATCAGGTTCGAAAAGTCCGGCGCGCCGACGAGGGCGGAAATCGTGGGTGTGATGACGTCGGCGGTCAACGAACTGGTGATTGCGCCGAAGGCCGCGCCGATGATGACGGCGACGGCAAGGTCGACCACGTTGCCGCGAAGAATGAAGTCGCGAAAGCCTTTGAGCATGCTTCTCCGTACAGCCATAGCCGGGAGGGGGATTTGTGTTGTGCGCCGAGTATACCGCAGGCAGGGTCTCGGGCCAGGACTGGAAGAGTTTGGGGACACGCAAAAAGATTGCGCCGGACGAGAAACCCGAAGCACCCCGCGAGGCTTCCCACGTGGGGGAGGATCGTGATGGCGACAAAGAAGGCAAGCGCGAAGAAAATGGCAGGTGCTGTTCCGGCGGTGAAGTTCCCCGCAAAGAAAGCTGTCCCCAGATCGATGCCGAAGGCCGGCAAAGATCCAAAAGGTGGATTGACGGCGGCGGGAAGGGCGTTCTTCAACAAGAAAGAAGGGTCGCACCTGCGGCCGGGCGTGACGGGCGCGGCGGATACGCCCGAAAAGATGAAGCGCAAGGGATCGTTTCTGACCCGGCACTTCACCAACCCGCGTGGTCCGATGATCGACGAGAAAGGTGAGCCGACCCGGCTGGCCCTGAGCGCCCACGCCTGGGGCGAGCCGGTGCCGAAGACCGAGGCGCAAGGCAAGAAGCTGGCAGCCAAGGGGCGGCAGCTTTTGGAGCAGTTCCACGCCGCCAGGGACGGCGGAGCGGAGGCTGGCGGTAAGACGCCTCGGAAAGCGGCCAGTAAGAAAACGGCAGCGAAGGCCCCGGCAAAGAAGGCTGTTGCGAAGGCTGCTGCGAAGAGGGCTGTTGCGAAGAAGGCTGTTGCGAAGAAGGGCGCGAGCCGGCGCGTCGGTTAGAACCGGGTCTGTCTTCTACAGACGCAGCAACAAAAGCAGATCCCTGCGGGATAACGAACAGAAAGGCGAAAGCCCCGCGTCACAAGCCTAGGGGAAGTGCTCCAGGCGAAGGCGGGCGAACAGGCAGGCGGGTCGGCCAGAGCGGCGGCACTCACGTATTCTTGGTTGATGCGTCCTTCTCCTATGCAGGTTACGGTGCGGCTTTTCGGTGCGTTACGCGAGCACGCCGCCACGGCGGGGTGGGCGCGCGGCCTGCCCGATGGTGCCACGGTCGCCGCTCTTGTGGAAGAGCTTCGCGGCGAGCGGCTGCTGCCTGAAGCGCTGCTCGCAAGCTGCGCCTTTGCCGTCAACCAGGAATACGTGCAGCCGAGCCGCGTGCTTGCCGACGGCGATGAGGTCGCCATTCTTCCTCCCGTAAGCGGCGGCACGGAAAGCCTCGAAGCGGCGCGGCGTGGCCCCGAGTTGCGGGTCGCCCTGGTGCGCGATCCCATCGACTCGGCCGTTCTGCAGGCTGAAATCAAGCGAAGCAGCGATGGTGCCGTTTGTGTCTTCGACGGCATCGTCCGCGACAACACGCGCGGGCGCGGTACGCTGCACCTCGACTATGAAGCGTACGAAGAAATGGCGCTCAAGCAGATGGGGGCGCTGGCCGAGGAGGCCGTCACGCGCTGGAAAGTTCGCGACGTGACGATCGTTCATCGGCTCGGCCGCCTGTTTGTGGGCGAAACGAGCGTGTTGATCCTGGTGGCTTCGGCGCACCGCGGCGCCGCGTTCGACGCCTGCCGCTGGCTCATCGACACCCTCAAAAAGCAGGTGCCTATATGGAAGCGCGAGCAGTTCATCGACGGCGCGGTATGGACCGACGGCGAGCCGTTTCCGGAACACATCGTGGGAGCCGGCCGGTGACCTCCTTGCACCGGGCCATCCTTTCGTCGGCGGCCGCACTGGTAGCGGCGGCAGTGCACGCGCAGGCCCCGGTCGAGCGGCATGAGCCGCAAACGACCATCGTCGTGCAGAGCCGCCTGGTGCCGGTCGCGATGAACGTGGTCGACGCCAATGGCTCGCCGGTCGGCGGGCTTGCCGAGGACCAGTTCGAGGTGCTCGAAGACGGCAAGCCGCAAAAGATTTCGGTGTTCGAAAAAGAGTCGTCGACGCCGCTCTCGATCGTCATCTCGCTTGATGCCAGCGAAAGCGTGTTTTCAAACGAGAAGCTCGAGCACGACGCCGCGAAGAAATTCGTGAAGTCGCTGCTGCGTCCGCAGGATGAGGTCGACCTGATGGATTTCGCCGACAATGTCCGTGAAATCGTGCCGTTTACCAGCGACCTCAACCGCTTCAACGCCGGTCTGAGCCAACTGCAGCATGGGCAGGCGACGGCGCTGTACGACGCCATCTATCTGGGCGCCGACCGCCTGAAAGACACCAGCGCGGCCGACAACCGGAGGCGGGTGCTGGTGATCATCAGCGATGGTGGCGACACCACCCACCACGGCGGCTACGATTCATCGCTCGAGCAGGCGCAGCGGGCCGGAGCGATGCTGTTCCCGCTGATCATTGTGCCGATCTGGGCCGACGCCGGACGCAACGAGGGCGGCGAGCACGCGCTGATTCAGATGTCGATGGACACCGGCGGCAAATATTACTACGTGTACGACAAAAAGGACCTCGCGCCCGCGTTTCAGCACCTTTCGGACGACCTGCGCACGCAATACACCGTTGGCTATTACGCTCCGCAAACGGGTGGCGACAAGAACGGCTTTCGGCGCATCACGCTGCGGCTCAAAGACCCTGAGCTGCGCGCGAAATATTCTCTGCGTTACCGGACCGGCTACTACGGCGAGCGGCCTTCGCGGTAGAGGTTCTTTGCGGTCGACGTGCGACTTTGGGGGCAGCCGGCTCGTACAATCATCCTATGACTCTCAAGAAGCGGCACAAGGGTCCCCCGACGGGGGAGACCGGCCAGGAAGCGCTGTACCTGAAGTCCTTGTCGGAACGGCAGGTGACGGTCGCGATCAAGCTGCGCGACGGCGAAACCGTTTCCGGGTGGATCGAATATTTCGACGACATGATGGTGCGGCTGACCCGCGAAGGCAAGCCGAACCTGTTTATCTACAAGTCGCAGATACGCACGATTACCGAGTCGGTCGCGGCGGCGGCGCGGCGCAGCGGCAATCGCGACGAAGCCACGCGGTAGGACGTCAACCCACCCTACAAAATCGACAACTCAGAACCGATCGAGACCGCAGGCGGACCCATGCAAGAGTTCCTTCCCATAGCCGAAAGCGTGGCGCGCGAAGCCGGAGCGCTGCTGCGAACGTATTACGAGCGCGGCGTCACCACCGAATACAAGGGCGACGTCGACCTGGTGACCGAGGCCGACCGCGCCAGCGAGGCGCTGATCACCTCGCGGCTGCGCGATGCTTTTCCGGACCATGGCGTATACGGCGAAGAAGGCACCCGCTCCGGGCTGGAGCGCGAGTTCCGCTGGTATGTCGACCCGCTCGACGGAACGACGAATTTCGCGCACGGCTTTCCGGCGTTCTGCGTCGTTCTTGGCTGTGAGCGCCGCGCTGCGGGACTGCCGGCCGACGTCGACGGTGAGATGGTCGCCGGGGTGATCTACGACCCGCTGCGCGACGAGATGTTTTCCGCCGCGCGCGGCGGCGGCGCGCACCTGAACGGCCGTCCGATTCATGTGTCGAACGCGAAGCTGCTGCAGGAGTCGCTGATCGCCACAGGCTTTCCGAGCCAAAAGCGGCACCGCTCGCCGAACGTGCACTTCTACCAGGAGTTCACGCTGCGCTCGCATGGCGTGCGGCGCGCGGGGTCGGCGGCGCTGGACCTGGCGTACGTCGCTTGCGGCCGGCTGGACGGCTATTGGGAGTTCATCCTGAACCCGTGGGACACCTCGGCGGGCTACCTGCTGGTGGAAGAAGCCGGGGGCACGATCACGCATTTCGATGGGGGCAAGTTCACGCTCGACAGCCGCGAAGTCTTCGCGACCAACGGGCTGATCCATGCGGAAATGAAACACCTGTTTGAGCAGATGTTTGCCGGGCGGGGGCTCGAGCCGATCCCGACGCCGGCGGAGTTTGCGGCGCGGCGGCGCGCCGAGGGGCGGTGAAGGAAGCAGCGCCGCTACGCCTGCGGCACTCGGCGCGCGTCTTCCTGTTCGATGAAGCGGACCGTGTGCTGTTGATTCGCTTTGTCGCGGAGCAGGACGGTGCGCCGTTTATCTTCTGGGTGACTCCCGGCGGAGAAGTGGAAGCGGGCGAAGACGTTCGCGCCGCGGCGGCTCGGGAGCTGTTGGAGGAACTCGGCGTACTGCCCGCGCTGACCGGCCCCGTGCTCGACGAGAGCGGTGGCGAGTACGTGCATCTCGGCGAGCACGTCCGCAACCACGATGTCTTCTTTGCCGCTCGCTGCCAAAGCACAGAGCCGACGTTGGCCGGCATCACGGCCGACGAGATTCGGTTGATGCAGGAAGCGCGATGGTGGACGACGGACGAGCTTCGTGCGACCGGCGAGCGGCTGTTTCCGGAGCCGTTTGCATCCAAAGCGGAGAAAGCGCTGCATACACTGAATGCGGAGAAATAGGGCGGGTGGGGTCCGAGTTGTGAATATCCTTCAGGCTTTTGGAGTCGCCATTCCTTGCTAGAATGAAGGTCTCGATTGAGTTCAGCACCACGCGCGGCTTCGCGCACAAGGAGAGTATCGACATGGCATATGTAATTGCGGAACCCTGCATCGGCACCAAGGACCGGGCGTGTGTGGATGCCTGCCCCGTGGACTGCATCCACCCCAAGGCGGACGAGGACGGCGGCGAAACGGTCGACCAGTTGTTCATCGACCCGGTGGAGTGCATCGATTGCGGCGCATGCGTTCCGGTTTGCCCGGTGTCGGCCATTTACGCCGGAGACGACCTTCCCGATAAGTGGGTCAGCTTCCAGGAAAAGAACGCGCAGCATTTCGGGCGGTAGATCAAGCGACGAATCGGTGACACGGAACGCGCGGCTTCGGCTGCGCGTTTCTTTGTGCCCGAGGCATCGGTAGATTGGCGATGAGACGATAAACGTATGGCGCAGGGCAAACAGATTCAGCACCATGGCGAAGCGATCGTGCTGCGCACCTGGCCCTTTCATGAAGCCGACCTGCTGCTGAGCCTGTTTACGCGCGACGAAGGCAAGGTGAAAGGTGTGGCGCGGCACGCGATGCGCTCGCGGCGGCGCTTTGGCGGCGCGCTTGAACCCGCTACGCATGTGCGGGCGCACTATACCGAGCGGCCGAAGCAGGAGCTGGTTCGGTTGGACAGCTTTGAAATCCTGTGGTCGCCGCTGTCCGCACCGATCGATTACCTGCGCACCGCTGGCCTGCAGCTTGTGGTCGAAGTGCTCGAAGAGGTGATGCCGGACGGAGCAGTCGACGACCATGTTTTTCGCCTGGCTCTTACGGTTCTGCACGGGATGAGTGGATCGGCTCACGGAAATCCCGAGGTCGCGACCGCAGCGTTTGAGCGCCCGCTGGGGGTGATGCCTCCAGATGACGGGCTCGGTACGATCGAGGCGCGAAGGGCGAGTTGTGCGCCGAGAGATATGGAGCCGCGAGGCCGCGAAGCGCGAGGCGTGGCGGTGTGGCTGGGGGTGACGTACTTTTGTCTGTGGATGAACCGTTTGATGGGGTGGATGCCGGAGCTGGGGCACTGTGCCGTTTGCGGGCTCGATCTACGCGGCGAACCCGTGTGGTGGTCGCCGGCGGGCGATGGCGTAACGTGCGTGGACGATCGCCGTCCGGGCAGCCTCGCCTTGAGCGCGGAGTCGGTGGGGGAAAGCTATCGCATCGCCCGGACGAGCCTGCCGGAGTTGCGGGCGGAAGAGTGGCCTCGTGAGCGTTCAGCCGACCTGCGCGCCTTTGCGCTGGGCACGCTCGAGCGTCACATGGGGCGCCGGCTGCGGAGCGCTGTCCCTCTCGCCCGCTAAACTCCGTTCCGGTGCGGTAAGAATCCTTCGGAAACTCTCAATCCGCCTGATTTTCTCGCGGAGTGGCGTTTCTTCCAGCAGGGCACGCCAGCGGAGGACGGTAAAATCAAAACATCCCCGCCTCATGCGAACGATGACCGACGGCTGTTGGTAGGGGCCATAAAAGTCTGGAGACCATGTCCACGTGAGTTCCACCGTATTGAAAAAGGCCCTGACGTTTCAGGAGTTGCTGTTTACGCTGCAAACCTTCTGGGCCGCGCGTGGCTGCGTGTTGCAGCAGCCGTACGATCTCGAAGTCGGCGCCGGCACCATGTCTCCGGATACCTTTCTGCGCGTGCTGGGTCCGCGGCCGATCCGGATCGCGTACGCACAACCCTCGCGGCGGCCGGCGGATGGGCGCTATGGCGAAAACCCGAACCGGCTGTTTCGCCACACGCAGCTGCAGGTGATTTTGAAGCCGCCGCCGGAGCGCGTGCAGGATGTGTATCTCGATTCGCTGGTAGCTATCGGCATCGCCCTGCGTGAGCACGACATCAAGTTTGAAGAAGACAACTGGGAGTGGCCGGTCGGCGGAGCCTGGGGCGTGGGCTGGCAGGTGATGCTGGACGGCCAGGAAATTACGCAGTTCACCTACTTTCAGCAGTGCGGCGGTATGGACCTCGACCCGATTTCGGGCGAAATCACCTACGGGCTGGAGCGCATCGCGCAGTTTCTGCAGGACGCCGACTCTATCTACGACATCGTCTGGTCGCGCGACGCGGTGACCGGTGCCGAGCTCACCTATGGCGACGTTCGCCTGCATGAAGAAGAGCAGTTTTCGGCGTATTCGTTCGACTACGCCGACGTCGCTTCGCTCTGGAAGCATCTGGAGCTGTTTGAAACGGAGTGCCTCGCGCTGCTGGCTGAGGGTCGCGAACTCTTCGCGGACGAGGCTTCCGACAGGCTGGCGGTCAAGCGCTTTCCGGTAATGGGTGCTTATGAGCTGGCGCTGAAGTGCTCGCACAGTTTTAACCTGCTTGACGCGCGCGGAGCCATTTCCGTGACGGAGCGGGTGGGCGTGATGGCGCGGATACGGACGCTGATCGTCGGCGTCGCCCGGCTGTATGTGGAGCAGGAGCGGCTAAAACAGCTCACCCTGCCGGCCGGTCCGCCAGCGTAAACGGCGGGTCTTTGTATGTGCGTTTCGGATGTACGACAAGTTTCAGGATTCGGGTGCCTCGTGGCAGAATTTTTGTTTGAAATCGGGTTGGAAGAAGTGCCGGCGCGCATGATCGCCGGGGCCGAAGCGGAATTGTTGCGGCGGGTGCTGGCCTTGCTGGGCAGGGAGCGGCTGCTGCCGGAGAGCTTCGACCCGCTGGCGGGCGCGAAGAGTTATTCAACGCCGCGGCGGCTGGCCGTGGCGGTCTCCGGCGTCCGGGAGCGGCAGGCGGCGGTAAGCGAAGAAGTGACCGGGCCCGCCGTCAAGATCGCCTATAAAGACGGCGTCGCGACGCCGGCGGCAGAGGCTTTCGCGCGCAAGGCGGGCGTTGCCGTGGCTGACTTGAAGACCGTGCAAACGCCCAAAGGCGAGTACCTGGCCGCGACCACGGTCAAGACCGGCCGCGCGGCCGCCGAGGTGATCGCCGCGGAAATGCCGAAGGAACTCGCTGCCATCTATTGGGCCAAGACCATGTACTGGCTCAGCCCCACCGGCCAGGGAACGTCCGGCGGGGACCCTGTCCGCGTCGGCAAGCCGGAGCGGTTTGTGCGGCCCGTGCTGTGGATGGCGTGCCTGCTGGGCGAGACCGTAGTGCCGGTTGCGTTTGGCGGTCGCGTGGCGGGCCGGGCGACATTTGGGCATCGGGTGCTTTCGAGTGGCGACGCGTTTGACGTGGTTTCGCCGGAAAGCTATGCGGCACAGCTTCAAGGCGAGTTTGTGCTGCCGGACGTGGAAGCGCGCCGGCATCGCATTCGCAAAGCGCTCGACCGCGCGATGCGCGAGGTGCCCGGAGCGCGCTGGCGCGAAGACCATGCGCTGGTCGACGCCGTGACCCACTTGACCGAATGGCCGGAGGTGTTGCTGGGCGGCTTTGAAGCCGACTTTCTCCAGCTCCCGGAAGAAGTTCTGGTCACCGTCATGCGCGACCACCAGAAATATTTCGCGGTTGAAAACGCGAGTGGCAAGTTGATGCCGCACTTCCTGACGGTCGTAAACATCGCGCTCAATGAGCGGAATGCAGCCATCATCCGGCAGGGCAACGAGCGCGTGTTGCGGGCGCGGTTCAACGACGCGCGCTTCTTCTGGGAGTTCGACCAGAGGGTCGCGCTTGCCGACCGCGTGAAGCTGCTCGACAATGTGACGTTCCAGAAAGACCTCGGCAGCTACGCGGCAAAGTCTGAGCGCGTGCGCGCGCTGGCGGCGGCGCTCGCCGGGCAGATCGGCGGCTTCGTCGATCTCGGCGCGCTGGATGAAGCCGCCCGCCTGGCCAAGACGGACCTGACCACCGAGCTCGTCAAGGAATTTACGGAGCTGCAGGGCGTCATCGGCGGCCTTTACGCAGCGGCGCAGGGCGTTTCGGCGGTCGCGGCCGAAGCTATCTACGACCAGTACGTGCCGGCAGGTATGGACGGCGGCGTGCCGCGCTCGGTCGAAGGCGCGCTGCTCGGCATCGCCGACCGCGCCGATACGATTGCGGGCATGTTCGGCCTGGGCATGGAGCCGACCGGGTCCAAGGACCCCTTTGCGCTGCGGCGCTCGGCCAACGGGATCGTCAAGATTCTGGCCGACACCGGGGTTGGCCTGACGCTTGAGCCGGTGATCCGGCTGGCGTCCAAGAGCGAGGCGACCGGGATCAAGATGACCGCGTTCTTCCGCGAGCGGCTGGAATTCTACCTGCGCGAGGTGAAAGGGCAGGCGTATGACGTCGTGGCGGCTGTCATGGTGACCAATTTTGGCGACGTGCGTGACGCGATCGCACGCGCCGAAGCTATATCCGGGGTTCGTGGAAGTCAAGATTTTGTGGCGGTCTGCACCGCGTTTAAACGCATGAACAACATTCTGACGCAGGCGTCCGAACGGTCCTACAGGATCGCCGCGCAAGTGCAATATGGAGAGTTGCAGGAAGGTGCTGAAGTGGCGCTGAGTCAGCAATTGGAGCTGCGTGCAACTGAGATCGAGAACTTGGCAAGTGGTCTGGACTACGCCGGGGCTGTGCTCGAAATAGCCCGGTTTGGTCCGCTGCTCACTCGTTTCTTTGAGGATGTAATGGTGAATGTGGAAGACGAAGATCTTCGCGCCAAGCGCCTCGGTCTCATCGCCAAGATTCTTGCCGAGTTTTCCCGCATAGCGGATTTTTCGCAGATCGTCACCGCAGGCTGAACCTTCATGCGACGTGGAGCAGCGTCGAGCCATGGGGGACGACGTCAGGCTCGAGCCGCTTTCCTATCGCTGTTCACGGGGCCGAGTCCCTGGGCTAAAGCCCGGTTCATCTGGGCTGTAGGTTCAATTCACCCGCTGCAGGCGGGCGATGAGCTTTTCAGCGAGCGGCTCGCCGGATTCGGTCCATAGCAGGCGGCTTGAAATGCCGCAGTGTTTCTCCACGGACAACGTAAACGCGAGCAGCTTTTCGACGTTCTGCTGGATGCGTTTCGCGGCTTCCGGGTCGAGACTTTCTTCGTCGGCATCCTCGTCTGAACCGCTCTCAAAGGTCCATGGCGTGTCGAGGCCGAAGTCGACGCGGATGTGGCCGTTCGCGTCGTACGCGCCGTTGTCGAAGTCGGGACCGAAACCGGTGACTTTGACGCGCGTGTGTTGCAGCTTCC
Source organism: uncultured Granulicella sp. (assembly GCA_937871785.1). Classification (GTDB taxonomy): domain Bacteria; phylum Acidobacteriota; class Terriglobia; order Terriglobales; family Acidobacteriaceae; genus Granulicella. Next base: position 1,583 of record CALMON010000101.1, on the reverse strand, counting down.
AGGCGGTGTCGAAGCCGGCCTCGGCAGCGTCGCTGTCGGGAATCCAGAGCGCCCAGCCCATTTCAAACTCATAGGCGCAGTCATCGTGGAGCTGCTCGGTCGCTTCGGCGACGGCGGTTTCGATGATCGACCCGGCGGTGTCCGGCGTGTCCGCGGCGCGCGCGTCGTTGACGTAAATGCGCTGGTAGGTGGGGCTTTCGGTCCAGTCGATGGGAAAGGTGCTGGCAGCGTGGACGCGGGCGAACGGGCTTTTGGGCTTGCCGTCGGCCGCAATGAGCGCAAACTGGCGCAACACCCCGGCAAGCGCGGCGGGCAGGGAAGCGAGGCGAAAATTCGGGAACCAGAGGCTCAGGTACAACTGATCGGCCATCCGTCTATTTTAGGCGATGGGCTCGATGAGCACGGGATGAGATGATAGGAGCACTGGCAGGGACGCATGGCACGGGTGGACAGACTTCGGGGGTACCTGCTGACGGGTACGGTGCTGTTGCTGCTGGTTCTGGTCGGCGCGATGAGCTATTCGCGCTACCGCGCCGGGCGGGGCTGGCTGCGGAAGCTCGTCAAACACTCCGGCGCGAGTCTCGTGCGCGAAACCGACGGCTTCACCTATTCGCAGTCGATGGGTGGCCGAACGGTCTTTACGTTGCACGCGGCCAAGGCCTTTCAGCATGAGGGCGGCCTGTGGACGCTGCACGATGTGATCGTGACGGTGTATGAATCGGGCGGCCGCGCCGACAAAATCTACGGCAATGAGTTTGAGTGGGACGAGGCCAAGGGCATCGCGCGCGCCATGGGTGAAACCACCATGGACCTGCAGATGACCGTGCCTAAAGGACCGCAGCCGGCTGCGGGGCAGGCGGCGGCGGCGGGCGACGGCATGATGCATGTAAAGACCAGCGGGCTCGTGTTTCTGCGCAAACTCGGAGTGGGGGCCACGACCGAGCCGGTCGAGTTCGTCTACGCGGGGCTGCGCTGCACGTCGCGCGGTGCGGAGTTCGACACGAACCCCAGCGAGCTCCATCTGTTGGCCGACGTTCACATCGACGGCGTTCTGCAAGGGCAGCCGGTGAGCCTGCGCGCCGTTCGCGCCGACCTGTCGCGCGAGCAGGGGGTGGCCGTGTTTGTGCAGCCGGTGATGACGGCGGGCGCGCGGCGGGGGCGGGCGCAGAACGCGGTGCTGCATGTACGCGACCATGGCGAGCTCGAGCGCGCCGAAGCGACGGGCGACGTGGTGCTCGACGAAGGCACACGTGAGCTGTCCTCCGCGCGGGCGGAAGCCGCGTTTGGCGCGGCAAACCGGGCGCAGTCGGCGTATTTTTCAGGCGGCGTGAAGCTCGCGGACAGCAGCCCGCTTCGTCCGATGAACGGCACGGCGGCGGACATGCGTCTGCGCTTCGACGGCGAAGGCCGGCTGGCCGGGGGAACAGCCTCCGGCGGAGCGCATGCCGTTACGACGCAGCCCGGCGTCAGCGGGGCGCGGCTGCTGCGCGAGTTGCGCGGGGCAACCGTCGAGGCAGTGATGATGCCGGTCAGCGCGAAGGAGTCGGCGCTGCAATCGCTGCATCTGGTCGGCAGCGCAAGCC
>CALMON010000100.1:10858-19341 GCA_937871785.1 uncultured Granulicella sp. | reverse complement strand
GGCATATGGGAGACGACCTTCCTTTTGGCGTGAAGTCTCCGGCGCGGTCAATAGTGCTGCTAGGTTCTTGCGCCAGTTTGCTGCATGCGGTTGCAGTTCCGGCGCCTTCGCTCATGGTGAGATCGGCTCGATCACTTCTTCCGCAGCCAGCCCCATGACACTCTGCGTCGTGGAAACGCTACCAGGGGTATGTGCCGTCCTTGTGGATGAAGCCTCCGGTTAGGCCCTCTTCGGCTGCTTGCGCGAGGCGGACGATCGCCGTCGCACCTTCCTCGACCGTCTGATGACCGGAGTGGTTATTTAAATCAGTCGCGGTATAACCGGGGCACACGGAGTTTACGGTGACTTTGCTTTCGCGAAGGTCGTACGCCAGGTTCACCGTAAACATGTTCAGAGCCGCCTTCGAAGCGCTGTAGGCGAGCGCCTTCGCGTGGAAGTACGGGGAGTTCGCATCGCCGTTGATGGCAAGTGAGCCGAGCCCGCTCGACACATTAATGATCTGCGCCTTTTCCGCGGCGCGGAGAAGCGGTAGTAGCGGCTGCGTAAACGCGACCGTTCCGAAGAAGTTCACTTCAAAGGTCCGTCGCAGCACATCGATACCCACGTCGCTTGCATGGCCGTCTTCCGCACCGAGAAAGATGGCCGCGTTATTGACCAGCACATCCAGTTGCCCGAACTCTTCGGCGATCTGCTTGGCGAGAGCACTGGCGCTGGCGGATGCCGCACTCAGGTCTGCGGCAACATAGCGGGCGTCGGCACCTTCCGCGCGCAGTTTGCCAGCAGCCTCCTCGCCTCGCGAGGCGTCTCGTGCCCCGAGCAAGACGGTGAAGCCCGCCCGTCCCAACTGGCGGGCAACCTCGAACCCGATGCCCTTGTTTGCTCCCGTGATCAACACTGTTTTTGCCATGGTTTCCTCGTTTGTTGCAGTTGGCGATGCGGCCCGGCGTTCTAAGGTGTACGTCGTCCACCGCCATTATGTACAACGTACACAATGCGCAGGTCGACGTCAAGATGTACAGTGTTGCTGATGGCGTATCCCGCAAAAACCGACCGCGGCACGATATTGGCCGCGGCTCTCAAACTGGTCGAGCGCGAGGGTGTTGAGAACCTCGCGATACGAACCATAGCGGCGGAACTCGACCTGGCGCCTAACGCGCTCTATCGATACTTCGTGAACCTTATAGCTCTGGAAGCGGCCGTCGCGGAAGAGGCTCGTCGGCAGATGCTGGAGGTGATGGAGAACGCCGTGGGGCGGAAGGGGCCCACGGAGACGATCCGGGCCATCTCTGAATCGTATCTTCGCTTTGCACTGGAACGCCCCCGTATCTTTGCCCTGTACCTGAAGACCTATGGTGCTGAGGAGCATACCCCTCAATGCACGCAGAGCACGAACTTTTTCCTGAAGCACGTGACTCGGGTCTACGGCGAGAAGCGGGCGTTTGAGGCCTCACACGCGCTCTGGGCGTTTCTTCACGGTTCAGCAGTGCTGCTGGATGCCGGCCTGCTAACTCCCAAACGCGCCTTCGGCAACCTTAAGTTCGGTCTTCAAACATGGATCGACGGCGCCGGCAAATTACCGGGAAACAAGGTCCGCTAAACACCATGTGGGAAGTTCGGGAAATGCCCGACCGCTAGCTCAAATGCCTTGCGAGCAGACCCGGGTAAAGGAAAGACTTGCCAAAGTGAACGGTGCAAGCGGGGTGCAATCAATCTAGTGGTGGCCCGGGCAGGAGTCCAACCTGCGACCTTCGCGTTAGGAGTGCGCTGCTCTATGCAACTGAGCTACCGGGCCACGTATGTTCAGTGTAGCAAGCTGCAAGCATAGAAAGGTCCAGCGGCAGACGGGCCGGCTCGCTTGTGCTGCTCGGACCCGCGCGCCGGGAAAGGCCTTCGCCGGGCGAAGCAAGGCATGAAGCGAGAAACGACGCGCGGCAGCTACGCGGAGCGGCCACATCCGTGAATGGAAACAATCGACTTCTGCCATTCTTCCATGGTCGCAAAGGCGATGCACGCGCTGCCGTTTTTGGAATTCACCCGCCACGTCAGGTTGCCCTGGCGATACCACTGGTAGGCTCCGGTGCCTGCGAAGATGTTGCCGTTCGGTGGGTTGGGGGCGATGCTGTCGGCAACGGGAAGGGATGGTGGAAGCGCGGTTCTTGCGTCGGGAGCGACCATCGTTCCGGTCGGGGCGCCCGTCATCGTCCCGCTTGGCGAGGGAGAGGTCAATTGATTGCCGGCTCCGGCTGCCTGTCCGCCCACCGGCTCTGTGTTGACTGTGCCGGGCGTGTCGCTGCGCGAGGGCGTCGGCAGCGCGCCATTGATGTTGCCGCTCCCATCGAGATCGGTGGTGGTCGCGTTCGAGTTGTCACCAGGGTCGGCCGGGGCGCGCCGAGCGACCACGTCTCCGGAGCCAAGCCCCCCCGGCGAGTAGTGCTCCATGTAATAGGTGTATCCGCCGACGGCTACCAGAATGACGAATACGGCGATGATAATGCCTCTAATCATGACCCTTCTCCCGAGGTTCTTTGCTCTTCTGCCCGCGACCCAAGCGTCGTTCTGCCTTGACGCGCCCCAGTGGCGCAGAAAGGCGAACGCAAGTGCGGGAGCGATGCGGTTCCCTTCATCATGGCTTGCGCCGCAGGCGCCTGGCTCGGCTAATCGAGCCCGAGAACAAGGGTGAACACGAATACAGGTAGGTACCCTTTGCCGCTGTATCATCGAAACTGTGCCTAAATATTCCGTCGTCGTTCCGTTCCATAACGAAGAAGAAAACGTGACCGTGCTCTACGACCGCGTAAAGCATGTGATGGAGCACGTGGGCGCGAGCTTTGAGTTGGTGTTTGTCGACGACGGATCGCGCGACCGAACGTACCGCCTGATGGAAGAAATCGCCGCGGTGGACTCGCGCGTGCTGCTCGTCAAGCTGCGCCGCAATTTCGGCCAAACGTCGGCGCTGGCCGCGGGGTTTGACCACGCTTCCGGAGAATACGTCGTCGCCATGGACGGCGATCTGCAGCATGAGCCGGACGAGATTCCCAGCTTCCTTGCCAAACTCGAAGAAGGCTACGACGTCGTCAGCGGATGGCGCGAGCATCGGGCGGACGGGTTCATCCGCCGCTTTCCGTCGCGGGTCGCGAACTGGATGATGGCGCGGATTTCCGGGGTCGACATCCACGACTTCGGCACCACCTTCAAGGCGTACCGGCGCGAAGTCATCCACAATGTGCCGCTTTACGGCGAAATGCACCGCTTCATCCCGGCGCTGGCAAGCTGGTACGGAGCGAGTATCTGCGAGGTGCCCATCTCAAACCCGGCGCGGCTTTCGGGAAAGAGCCACTATGGGCTGGGCCGCACGTTTCGCGTGCTGTTCGACCTGCTGACGATCCGCTTTCTGCTGAAGTATATGAGCCGGCCGCTGCATTTTTTCGGCGGCATCGGTGCTCTGGGTATGCTGACGGGAGGAGGCATGGCGATCTGGCTGCTGATGCTGAAACTGGTCACGCACGGGGACATCGCCGACGCGCATGGGCCGCTGTTCATCATCGCGGCGGTGCTGATTCTGGCCGGCATTCAGATGATTGGCTTTGGGCTGCTGGGAGAGTTGCAGGTACGTCATTTTTACGCGCAGTCGCAACGGGCGCCCTACACGGTCGACCGGGTTGTGCGATTGAAGCCCAGCGAAGAAAGCCTGCGGCGCTCGCTGTAGCTGCCTTCCAGGGCCAGATGGAAAGCGTTTCCGCAGCGGAAACGTCTAGCGGAAGGAGACTTATGCGCGCCATACAAATTGCAGCTACCGGTGGACCGGACGTCCTGACGCTCGTTGACCGGCCACGCCCGGAGCCCGCCGCGGGGCAGGTGCTGGTGCAGGTCGCCTTCAGCGGCGTCAACTTTATCGACACCTACCTGCGCGAAGGCCGGTACCCGGCGGAGCTGCCGTTTATCCCGGGGCAGGAAGCCGCCGGCACCGTCGTCGCTTTGGGTGCGGGGGTCACGGGTTTGCGCGAAGGGGATCGCGTCGCCTGGACCGGAACGCGCGGCGCGTATGCGGAGTTCGCCTGTGCTCCCGCGAAAGATGTTGTGACGGTTCCGGACGGGATGGGCCTCGCCGAGGCGGCCGCGATCATGACCCAGGGGCTGACGGCGCATTATCTGGCATACGACACCTACGCTATTCAGTCCGGTGACACGGTTCTGGTCCACGCCGGTGCCGGCGGGGTCGGGCTGCTGCTCACGCAGATCGCGCGGCGGCTGGGCGCGCGTGTGATCACCACGGTGTCGACGGAAGCGAAAGCGGAGCTTTCCCGCGCCGCCGGAGCGGACCACGCCGTGTTGTATACAGAGGTCAACTTTCGCGAAATGGTGCTGCACCTGACTCGGGGGGAAAAGCTGCCGGTGGTGTACGACTCCGTGGGCAAGACCACCTTTGAAGACTCTCTCGGCTGCCTTCGGCCCCGCGGCTTGATGGCGCTCTATGGAGCTTCGAGCGGCGCGGTTCCGCCGTTCGATCTGATCCGCTTGTCGACCATGGGCTCTTTGTACGTCACTCGGCCTACGCTGAAGGACTATGTGGATAGCCGTGCGGAACTCGAACGCCGCACTTCCGACCTCTTCGGCTGGGTGGCGGCGGGCGAGCTGAACGTCCGCATCGGCCATCGCTATCCCTTGGCCGAAGCGCAGCAGGCGCATCGCGACCTCGAAGGCCGGCGCACGACAGGCAAGGTTTTGCTGAGTCTATGAGGCTGTGGCGCCTGAAAGCAGGGCAGTGGCTCGCTGCGACGATAGTTTTGGCCCTGCTGTACGCGTTCCCCGTCACGGCCCGCGCCGTGGTGGTTCGCGGCCGCGTTACCACGGCGCAGGGAGTCACCTTGCCCGGCGCGCGTGTGCAACTGGTCGAACGCGGCAAGGTCGTCGCGGTGGCGTACGCCGGGCCCGATGGCGCGTTTGAGATTCGCGCTGGCGATGCCGGCCGCTTCACCCTGCTCACGTTTCTGATTGGCTATTTCCCGGCCATCGGCGACAACTTCTATGGCGGCGCCTCCGCAGTGGTGCTGCAGAACGTGGTGCTCGCGAAAAATTCCGTGCGCGCCGAAATGTCCACGGAAACCGGCGCTTCTTTGCCGGTGGCTCTTGCGCCGCAGCCGGCGACGCTACTTTCAGATGACCTGCTTTCAACTCGTGTAGACCTCGTGGACGAGCTGCGTCTGCAGCCCGGAGCGTTCGTCGTTCGCGCCGGGCAACGCGGCGCGGAAACGTCGCTTTCCCTTCGCGGCGGTCCTTCGGACGCGAACAAGGTGCTGCTCGATAGCATCGCGGTCGACGACCTTGGCGGCCGCTTCGACTTCGGAACCGTGAGCACGACCGGCATCGCTTCCGTTGAAACCGATCGCGGGGCGAACTCCGCCGTCTACGGTTCCGACGCGCGCGCAGCCGTGGTCAGCCTCCGTACGCCGCGAGGCGGGTCGCTGCGGCCGCGTTTCCTGTACTCCGGCGACGGCGGCACGCTGCACACCTTCCGCGACGAGGCCTCGATTGAGGGCACGCGACGCAAGCTCGACTACCTGGCCGAGTTTTCTCGCTTCGATACGTCGAACGCGCTGCCCGGCGATGAGTTTCACGCGTCCACGGCGGCTGCCAATCTCGGCTACGCACTGGGCTCGCAAACGCTGCTGCGGGGTACCGTTCGCAATGCCGTCACTGCCAATGGACTGCCCGGCCCGTTCGACTTCTACGGCCTCGCGCAGAACGCAAAGCGCGGCGATCAGGATATCTACGCGCAGGGCACCCTGGAGCACCGCAGTGAAGGCGACTGGCACAATCTGCTGCGCTACGACGTCGCTCGCAAGCGCGAAGAGCAGCAGGTCTTCGGCCCGGTGGGCAGTCAGGCGGCGAATGGGCTGTTCTTCGGCAACCTCGTGACGATTCGCGGCGCAAACGGCTATAGCGTTACGGCCGCGGCCGCTTTGCCGACCGCCGCCGTGACGCCGTCACACACGTTTTTCGTCAGTGACCGCGACGAGCTCGGCTACGAAACCGACGCGCACATCACGAAGCATTTCTTCGCGCTGTTCGGCTTCACCTACGAGAACGAGCGCGGCGCGCAGCGGCCCGTGCTTTCGGCCACGCCTGAGCAGACGCAGCGCACCAATTTCACCTACAACGGCCTGGTCCAGGGCGACATCAAGACGCGCGTCTTCTTCTTCTTCGCCGGCGCGGTGGAAAAGAACCACCTGTACGGCACACGCGGCACGCCGCAGCTTGGCCTGACGTATGTGGCGGTGCGGTCGTCTGACAGGAAGTTCCATGGCACCTCGGTCCACGCCGACGTGTCGCGCGGCGTTCAGGAGCCGGGGCTCGCCTTCGAGTTCGCGTCGCTCGACCGCGTGCTGCGGGCTGCGGGGAACACCGCGGCGATTGCGGCGTACGCCATTCGGCCGCTCGACGCGGAACAGTCCCGCACCTATGACGTGCGCGTCGATCAGAACATCCTCGGCAACAAGCTGATGCTGCACGGCGGCTACTTTCATGCGCAGTTCGATCACGGCGTAGAGCCGGTGAGCGCCGCGGCGCTGCAGCAGTATTTCGGCATTGGCACGGCTCCGTCGCTCACCAACACCGCCTTCGTCAACTCGCTGGCCTATCGGGCGCAGGGCGGCGAGCTCGAAGTCGAATACCAGCCGGTGCATCGCGTGGTGCTACGCGGCGGCTACACGTTTCTCGCGCCCGTGGTGGAACGATCCTTCACAAACGACGCCCTGCAAACGAGTGGATCGACGACCAACCCTGCGCTTCCCGGCGTGACCATCGGCGCAACGTCGCCGCTCGTGGGAGCGAGGCCGTTCCAGCGCGCTCCGCAGACCGGCTTCTTCGTCGCGGACTACACCCGCGTGAAGTATGCCGTCGGCATAAACGCGGACTTTGCCGGCAGGTCGGATGACTCCACCTTTCTCGCCCCCACGCTGCTTTTGCCCAACCGCGATCTCGACCACGGCTACGCCTTGCTCGACGTCCATGCTACGGCTTCGGTCACCAGCCACGCAGTGGCGTTCGTGCAACTCGAGAACCTGGTCAACAACCAGCACGTCGGACCCCTTGGTTCTCCTGGCCTTCCGCTCACCGTACGTGCAGGGCTGAAAATCCGTATCGGTGGCGACTAGCCTGAGGCATTTCTCTGGAGGAGGGAAGCAGGCACGATGTGACTTATTTCGCGCAGATGAATCTAACAGTACAGAGGGATGAGAGCCATGCAATTTCTGCAACGTAGTGTCATGATTCTGGGCTTGGCCGCCTGTACTGTACCAAGTTTCGCGCAGGAACTGCGCAATGAAGGACCCGTTCCCACCCAGGCGACCATCTCCGTGGAGAGCAAAACTGACGCACCCGTCGATCCCGCGCTGATGAAGGTCGAAGTGAACGGCCACGCCACACCGCTTACCAGTTTGACAAAGATTCAGGGCAGTTCTGCGCAGATCGCCATCCTCATCGACGACGGCCTACGCACCTCGTTCGACCTGCAGCTTCGCGACCTGAAGAAGTTCATCGGCAGTCTTCCCGATGGCGCTCAGGTTCTGGTGGGCTACATGCGCAACGGCACCATTGTCGGCGAACGCACATTTTCGGCGGACCACGCCGCCGTTGCGGGTAGTCTGCGTATTCCCCTTGGCGAAGCTGGTGTTTCAGCCAGCCCCTACTTCTGCCTGTCGGACTTCGTCAAGCATTGGCCCACGGCCGCCAGCGGCTCGCGCTTCGTGCTGATGCTCACCAACGGAGTCGACCCGTACAACGGCAGCGTATCTGTTCTCAACCAGGACAGCCCCTACGTGCAAACGGCCCAGGAAGATGCCGAGCGCGCCGGCGCGGCGGTGTACGCCATTTATTACGGCCAGAATGGAGTGCGCGGCAACGCAGCTTCCTTCAGCGGACAAAACTATCTCGAACAGGTGGCGCACGCAACCGGTGGGCAGTCCTTATATTACGGATCGTTCAATCCAGTCGACCTGACTCCGTTTCTGAAGCAGTTCAACTCGGATATTCGTGAAAGTTATACGGCTACCTTCATGGCCAGCACCGCCAAGGAAAAGCCCCACACTCTGACGCGGCTGAAGATCACCACCTCGCAGCCGGGCCTCAAGATCCATGCGCCCGACGGCGTGCATCCGGGGCTCGAAACGGAACAGTAAATCTCAAGCGCAACAAGTGCACGCCCGACCTACGACACCGGCTCCCGCAAAGCGAGCCGGTGTCTTTGCGCGTATCTGCACGACTCGCTGACGGCGCCTACATATCCAGGGAAGTTGATTCTGCATCTCATCGTGCAGATTGGCTTAGATGGACGGCGGTGCCGGCTTTGGAGGGTGTCATGGGATTTTTCGATAAATCATTTCTGGAGAGGGCAAAGGATCTGGTGACCGGGGGAACCACCGGCATCTTCAACGAACAAGCCCGCGCGCAGCTGCCTCTGGCCACCAACATGAACAATCCGGACG
>CALMON010000100.1:0-10848 GCA_937871785.1 uncultured Granulicella sp. | reverse complement strand
CATCAACACCGCTGCCATGGCGCAGATGCAGCAGCAAAGCCGCGACGCGCTCGCCCAGGCCGGCAACATGAGCTTTATGGGCCAAAAGTTCATCGCGCCGGACGTGCTGCAGGGCTTTCAGAAAATGTCGGAAGACGCCTTCGCGCGACAGAACGTGATGAACGAAATGATGCAGGATTACCAGCAAAAAAAGGCCGCCGAAGCCGCCGCCAACACACCGCCGCCTCTTCCTGATCCGCAGAAGCCTGTTTAGTCGCCTTCTGCGTGAGCGTGCATGGAGTTCACATTTTGCGATTCGACCGCACTCCTTAGCAACGTAGGTCGCTAGCCTGTTGGGGACGACAGACCGCGTGCAAGCTTGTCGACATATAGGCCACAGCGGGAAGATCGAGTGAAGTTCGCTTACGAAGAAGGACAGTGAAGGCGTTTGGTGTTGAGCATTCCAGGGCTGAGCGTCTCGAGCCTGAATAACACAAAGCCCCGGATTCCTCCGGGGCTTTGTTGTTTGTTCTTGCGAGAAGCGCGTGCCGCCGTCCGCGAAGGACCTAGTACATGCCGTCCATGCCGCCGCCGCCGTGCGAGTGGCCGGGGCCGCCTGCTTCCTTCTTCTCGGGGATTTCGGCGATCATGGCTTCGGTCGTCAGCATCAGGCCCGAGATGGACGCGGCGTTCTGCAACGCGGTGCGTGTCACCTTGGTTGGGTCGATGACGCCGGAGGCGACCAGGTCCTCGTAGGCACCGGTTCCGGCGTTGTAGCCGAAATTCGTGTCCTTCGATTCGTTGATCTTGCCGATGACGACCGCACCCTCTTCGCCCGCGTTGTGGACGATCATGCGCAACGGCTCTTCAATCGCCCGGCGGATGATGTTGGCGCCGATCTTCTCGTCGCCTTCGAGCGTCTTGATCAACGCGTCGACCGCCGGAGCGCAGCGGATGAGCGCTACGCCGCCGCCCGGGACGATGCCTTCTTCGACAGCCGCGCGGGTGGCGTGCATCGCATCTTCGACGCGAGCCTTCTTTTCCTTCATCTCGGTTTCGGTAGCGGCACCGACCTTGATCACCGCGACACCGCCGACGAGCTTTGCGAGACGCTCCTGGAGCTTCTCACGGTCGTAGTCGGAGGTGGTCTTTTCGACCTGAGCGCGGATTTCCTTGACGCGTGCGGCGATCTTGGAGTCTTCTCCGCCGCCATCGATGATGGTGGTGTTGTCCTTGTCGATGGTGATGCGCTTGGCCGTGCCGAGGTCCTCGAGCTTGACGCCTTCGAGCTTGATGCCGAGGTCTTCGGTGATGGCCTTGCCGCCGGTGAGCGTGGCGATGTCTTCGAGCATGGCCTTGCGGCGATCGCCGAAGCCAGGCGCCTTGACGGCCGCGACGTTGAGCGTGCCACGCAGCTTGTTGACCACGAGCGTCGCGAGCGCCTCACCATCCACGTCTTCCGCAATGATGATGAGGGGCTTGCCGGACTTGGCAACCTGCTCGAGCAGCGGGAGCAGATCCTTCATGGTCGAGATCTTCTTCTCGTAGATGAGGATGTAGGGGTTTTCGAGCGCTGCTTCCATGCGCTCGGCATCGGTGACGAAGTAGGGGCTGAGATAGCCGCGGTCGAACTGCATGCCTTCGACGACGTCGAGCTGCGTTTCCATGGTGCGCGACTCTTCGACGGTGATGACGCCGTCCTTGCCGACCTTCTTCATCGCTTCGGCGATGATGGTGCCGATCTGGTGGTCGGAGTTGGCGGAGATGGTGCCGACCTGGGCGATCATGTCACCGGAAACGGGCTTCGAGAAGCCGGCGAGAGCGCCGCCCTGGACCACGCCATGCTCATCGCGCTTGCCGATGATGGCTTCGACAGCCTTGTCGATGCCACGCTTCAACTGCATGGGGTTGGCACCGGCGGCAACGGTCTTGACGCCTTCGCGGTAAATGGCCTGGGCGAGAACGGTGGCGGTGGTGGTACCGTCGCCGGCAACGTCAGAGGTCTTCGAAGCGACTTCCTTGACCATCTGCGCCCCCATGTTTTCGAGGCCTTCAGGCAGCTCGATTTCCTTGGCGACAGTGACGCCGTCCTTGGTGATGGTGGGGGAGCCGAACTTCTTTTCGATGACGACGTTGCGGCCCTTGGGACCGAGCGTCACCTTGACGGCGTTGGCGAGCGTGTTGACGCCGCGGAGGATGGCCTGGCGGGAGTCTTCACCGTGCAGAATAAGTTTTGCCATTGGGGGTATTGCTCCTAAATCTGAGGTCAGGCGGTGCTGATCAGTTTTGAGTTGTAGGTCGTGAGTGCTGAGTTCCTTGTTCGTGCTGAGCTACTTGCTGAGAATGCCGAGAATTTCTTCTTCGCGCATGATCAGGAAGTCATCGCCGTCGAGCTTGATCTCGGTACCGGAATACTTGCCGAACAGCACCGTGTCGCCGGCCTTGACGTCGAGCGGGAAGGTCTTGCCTTCGTCGTTGGACTTGCCCTTGCCGACGGAGATCACCTCGCCCTGCTGGGGCTTTTCCTTCGCGGAATCGGGGATAATGATGCCGCCGCGGATGCTTTCGCCCTCTTCAATGCGGCGGACCAGGACGCGGTCATGCAGCGGTGTGAACGTATTTGCCATGTGTGGAGATACTCCTTTGGGATGGGTGTGAGAAGGCTGCGGGCCGGCGTTGGGAGCGGCACTAGCAGTCCTCACTGCCGATTGCTAATGTAGGCTTTGGCAGTACCGGGTGTCAAGTGCCAAGTGTGAAATGTGAGTGAAAGGCGCTCAAGGCTGTGCCGGGTCGCACGTCGGGGAACGCACGTGTCCGTTGTACGCCGGAAGCGGTAGAATCTCCGCATGAGTCAGTTTGGTGCGGCGTCGCGTTGGGTAGGACTGGGTGTATTGGTTGTGGGGCTGCCGCTGGCCGCGCAGTCCAAGCGCGGGCGCAACTATAAGCCCCTGCAGCCGGCGGCGGACATCAAGCTGATCGTCGAAAAAGCCGCTAACGGCAAGCCGATTTCGAACGCAGCAGTGATCTTTCGTGCCGAGCGGGACGGTAAGCAGGAAGGCAGCCTCGAGGTGAAGACCAACACCGACGGCGAGGCCAAGATCGACGTCATCGAGGTGGGCAGCCATGTGAGCGTGCAGGTCATCGCGGACGGATTTGCGACAGCGGCGGCCGAGTTCGATGTGCCGACCGACACGAAAGAGTTCACGATCAAGATGGAAAAGCCGCGCGCGCAGGTGTCGGCCTATGAGGACAACGACGGCCGCGCGTCGCAGCGGGTCCCCGGCATCCAGGAGCCGCGGCACGTTGCGGCCAAGCCGAAGACGCAGAATCCGGGCGCTTTGGCTGAGCCGGATAAGGCCGTCAACCCGAACGACCCTGCCCTGCAGCTAGGCGCGAAGCCGGAAGACACCGCTCCCGACAAGGCCAGCCCGACCACCGGGTCTCCGGATTCGTCGCAGAACCCCATCAAGGCGAACCCCTCGGCGGCGGCCACTCCCGGCAAGGATCTGCCGGAAAGCCAAACGACGCCGGCCTCGGTGCCGAAGCCGGACACGCAGCCCCCGGCCAGCCAGCCGCATCTGTAATGGAGTGGCAAGGGCTTGGCCCGCAGCAGCATCCGCTGGCCGGCAAGCGTGCGCTGGTGACGGGCGGAGCCCGGCGTATCGGCCGGGCAATCGCGCTCGCTCTGGGGCGAGCGGGAGCGGACGTGGCGATCACGTACCGTGAGTCAAAGGCGGAGGCTGCCCAGACCTCCAGCGACTTGCGCAGCCTTGGCGTGCGTTCGGTTTCCCTGCCATGCGATGTGGCTAGCGAGGCGAGCGTCGGGTCCGCTGTGGCGGAGGTCGTTGCCGAGTTTGACGGGCTCGACTTGCTGGTGAACAATGCGGCAACCTTCACGTCGGTGGCTCTCGAAGACATCACCGTTGCTGAATGGGACGCGATGTTCGCCACGAACACGCGCGGCCCGTTTCTGGTGGCGAAAGCCTGTCATGCGGCCCTGAAGGCCTCACGCGGACGGGTCGTCCACGTCGGCTCCCTGGGCGGGTTGCACCCGTGGGCGACGCACGGCCATTACTGCGCGTCGAAAGCGGCGCTGCACATGCTGTCGCAAACGATGGCCAAGGCGTGGGCGCCGGACATCAGCGTCAACTGCGTGGCTCCGGGCAATATTCAGCAAGGCGAAGCGGGCGACTCCTGGAAGCGCTTTGCCGCGAAAACGCCTATGCTGCGGAACGGGGCCGCCGAGGACGTCGCGGCGGCAGTGCTGTTTTTCGCGACGGGGCCGCACTTCATCACGGGGCAACTGCTCGCCGTGGACGGGGGATTGGGGCTCTAAACAGGGCGAAGACCCGTGGCCGCGCCGCGTCGATCACCCTATCGCCCGAGCAGGCGCTTCCACCACGGCGACACGCCATGATCCTCGTCGAACAGGTTGAGCGGCTCTTCCTGCGCTCCCAGCGGGTGCCCGGCGAACACCGCCGCTGGATTGATCGTGCAAAGCAGGTCGGCGTACGCCACGCTGTACTTCGCGGCGACCACATCGCGGGCTTCGGTCAGATGCGGCGCGCGCGAGGTAAGGTTGTGCGCGTCCGTAGCCAAAAAATGCACCCAACGGTCGGCGAGCAGCCGGTGAGCCATGCGTTCGGCGGTCTTGCCCATGCGGCCGGTCACGGAGCCAGCGGTGACCTGCACCAGCAAGCCGTTGCGCACCCAGTCGACCAGACGGCGAGGGTCGTTTTGCAGGGTGGGGTTGCGCTCGGGATGCGTCAGGATCGGGGTCAGGCCGGCGAGTTGAAGCTGGTAGAAGGTATCCGAAAGCGTTTGCGGCAGGCCAAAATCGGGGAGCTCCACGAGCAGGTAATTGCCGCCGTTGATGGCAAACTTTTTGGGGGCCGCGAGAGCTTCCTGGATGTTGTCATAGCTCAGGTGAAAGTCGCATCCGATGCCGAGCGTAAGGGGTATCGCTTCGCGCGCCAGCTCCTCGCGCAGAGCCGTTGCCGTTGTCGCGACGCGCTGTGGATCGTACGCGAAAGAGCCGCTGGCGTGCGGCGTGCAGACGACGTGCGTGATGCCGTCATCGGCCGCCAAGCGCGCCATGGCGACCGAGGTCGCGAGGTCGGGAGAGCCGTCGTCGAGACCGAAAAGAAGGTGATGATGCAGATCGACCATGAGCCTGTACCCCACACCATCATAGGGGAACGGTAGGGCTGCCGATGCCGTGCTGCGGGAAGCGGCGCGTCTGCGGACCGCTGCCGCAAAGGAGGTGGTTTGCAGGTTTCGCCGGGCATCGTATGATAGGAGAGTTCCAGAGCAGACTGTCCGCTGACGAGCGTGGGCCGAAACGATTCAGGGAGATGCAAGCACCGATGCAAGATACTGCCACTACCGCCAAACCCCGCGTTCTTGTTGCCGATGACGAACAGGTGATCGCAAATACTCTGGCCATCATCCTGAATCAGTCGGGCTTCGAGGCGCGCGCGGTGTATAGCGGCGAAAAAGCGATCGAAGCTCTTAGCGCCTTTTCTCCGGACATGCTGATTTCAGACGTGATCATGACCGGTATGACGGGCATCGAAGCCGCGATTGAAACGCGCAAGGTTCTGCCCAAGTGCAAAATCCTGCTGTTTTCCGGCCAGGCCGCGACAGCAGACCTTCTGGAGCGCGCCCGCTCGCAGGGCCACGAGTTTGAAATTCTGGCCAAGCCGGTGCATCCGACAGACCTGCTGGCCAAGCTGCGCGGCTAGAGCATTTCCCGCGGGTGTAGCCCAGAGCCGCAAGCTCAATGCGCGTTTTCTCCAGTGAAAACGCGGCTGCACGCCTTCTGCGGGAGCCCCAGCAGAAGGAAAACTGCTCTCGAGTTGCCCAGGTCTCCCCACCGCCCTAGCCTTGTCATCCTGAGCATCGCGAAGGATCTGCTTCTTTGTAGCTGCCCTGTGCGAATGCGAAAAGCAGAGTCTTCACTCCGTTCAGGATGACGATCGATAAACTCAGGCGTTCGCTACGGCGTCCGGCCTTCGCGTCGCCGAACGATCTCACGGCGTTTCAGCTCAATGAAATATTCATAGATCGTCTGCAGCGTCGAGTAGGTGATCCCGGCGGCGCCGTCCAGCACCGCTCCTCGCACAAAGATCATGTACGCCCACTTGCATAGCGGTCGCGCCGGCAGCTTAAAAAACAACGCTTTCTGCGCTGCGCGTTTTTCGCTGAAATCCTTCGCAAACAGCGCCTTGCGCAGCGACGCGTTCGCGGTCGCCGCCCCGGTGGCCAGCAGCCCGGCCTCCATGGTCGAATACGTGTTGTGCTTGGCGATCCAGTGCGCGATGCCCTTCGAAAACGGGAAGTGATCGAAGGGCTGCTCCAGGCTGAGAACGGCTCCGTCGATTTCGAGCACCTCGTTCACGTCGCGCACGTAACGCGCGCGGCCGAGTCGCACCAGCCGAATATAAAACGGCGTAATCTGCGCGCGGCGCAGCCAGGTTCCCCACAGAAAATCGCGCCGGCGGATGCGAAAGCCAGCCGTTTCCGGGCCAGCCGTCGCGACCGCCAGCGCCATTTCCGCGACGAGGCTCGCCGTGGGGCGCTCGTCGGCATCGAGGATCAGGAGCCAGGCATGTTGGAAGGCGAGCCCGGTGAGCGCGGCATTGCGCTGTCGGGCGTAGCTGTCGAAGTGGCGCGTGGTGACGGTAGCGCCGCGGCTGCGTGCGATTTCCGCCGTGCGGTCGGTCGACTCGGAGTCGAAAACGTGGATGTCGTCAGAAAACGCGACGGAGTCAAGGCAGGCGGGAAGGTCGGCTTCCTCGTTGCGCGTGAGGATCAGCACGGAGATGCCGTTGCTGGTCACGCGCGGCTTTCTCCGCCGGCCGTAGCCGCAGGATGCCGGGTGCGCTGCTTGACGGCGACTGCCGGGTTGCCGGCGTACACCGTCCAGGGTTCCAGATCGCGGCTGATTACCGCGCCCAGGCCCAGAATCGCGCCTTCGCCCACCTGCACGCCGGGGCCGACCAGCGCGCGCGCGCAAATCCAGGCATACGGCCCAAAACTCATGCGGTAGGCGAGCAGAGGGAACGCGGGATCTTCATAGTCGTGCGTCGCGCCGCAGACGTAGCTGTCCTGCGAAAGGATCACGTGACTGGCAAACGTCATCGGCACGGGGTTGTAAATCTCGACGCCGTTTGCCACCGCGACGTGGTCGGCGCAGAGCAGATTCCACGGAGCCCAGATGCGAGAACTCGGGTAGAAGTGGCAGTCCGGTCCGAGCGTCGCACCAAACAGCCGCAGCAGACCCGCGCGCCAGGCGTGAAACGGACGCGGAGAAGGACGGTACAGGATCAGCCAGACCGTGTTCCACACCAGCCGGCGGAGGCGGTTGCCAAGCGAAAAGGCCGGCCGGGTGTAGGCGTCGTCGCCGGCTGTAATGTGGTCGGAAGCGCGGTACTCCGCGGGAGTGCGCGGCATCAGCGGGGCTCCGCCGCCGGGGCGAGCCGCCGATGCGTCACGTGGGCGAGAGCGCCTCGCAGCCCTTGCAGGTCCTGCTCGAACGACCAGGACTGCATCCGCCTGGCCGCGGCCCGGCCCATGGCGGCGGCGGCGTCGGGGGTGGCGAACACGGCCTGAAGCGCTTCGGTGAGGGCGGCGATATCGCCCGTGGGGAACACGTAACCCTCCATCCCGGGGGTGATCAGGTCGACGTGGCAACCGACGTCGGTGGAGGCGATCACAGGGCAACCGGATGCCATGGCCTCGTTGACAATAAGGCCCCAGGGTTCGTGGCGCGAGGGGAGGACGAAGACGCTGGCCAGAGCGAAGAAACGGGGCAACGCGGATTGGTTCTGGAAGCCCACGAAGCGGGTGTCGGCCGCGAGGCCAAGAGCCTGCACCTGCGCTTCGAGCCGCTGCCGCTCTTCACCGTCGCCGACGATCACGAGGTAGGGAGTCACGGCTGGTCTGTCCGCCAGCAGTCTGTCGAAGGCCTCGACGAGATGGTCGCAGTGCTTGCGGGTTTGCAGCTTCGACGCGAACAGGACGACGGGACGGCCAGGCGCGAGCTGCAGGCGATCGCGCAGCGAGGCGACCTCCGTGCGAGCCTGCCCGGCTTTCTCGGTGAACCAGTCGTTGTTGACGGCGTACGGCATCGGAAACTGCGGTACGCGTCCGCCGAAATAGTGGGTCCAATAGCGCGCATTGACGCTGCCGATCGGAAGAACGGCGTCGATAAGCGACGCGAGATCGTGAAAAAAAAGGTGCTTGAGCGCGAGCTTGGGCCCGCTGCGTTCGCGGTCGCCGAGCCACGATTCCGCCCGCAGCAGAACCGGGATGCCCAGTAGATTGGCGCAGACGATGCCGGCTAGCGCGTTGACGCTGGCGTAGCCATGGACCCAGAGAGCGTCAAACGCCGGCTCCGCGCCGAAGCCGCCGAGCCTTCGATACAGCCCGCGGCTGACGGGGCTCGTCGCCGAAACTGTGCCGGTATCGCGGAACGCCGTTAAAAACTCATGGCGGTAGCCCTCGGTCAGCGGCGTGTCCCACGCGACCTCTACGCCGAAGCCCTCGTCCTTGTAGCCGCGAACGGAAAAATCGGAGCCGAACAGGACCGTCAGGTCGATCTCGGGGTCCTGCGCGATGCGTCGCAGCAGGGGGGCCTGATACTGGATCGGATGGCTGACAAGATACGCGAGCCGCAGCGGTTTGTCGCCGCTGCCTGCGTCCGCAAGAGGCGCGCTGGACATTAGTTGACCCGCGTGAGCGTATAGATATTCAGCAGGAACGACGCCGCCGAGAAGAACAGGTTGAGCGTGCCATCCTGCACGATCGACTTGATCGTGCTGTCGGGGATGTACAGGATGTCATCGGCCTGCAGCACGGGGTCGGGATCCTGCCCGTTCATCACGCGCTTGATGTTGAGCTTGACGAACGTGCGCGTGACCCCGGTAGTGCGGATGATGCGCATGTCGTCATACTTCGCGACCTTGTTGGGTCCGCCGGAAAGCGCCGTAACCTGCAGCAGAGTCAGGGGTGAGTTGCCGACGATCGGCACGAAACCTTCCGTTTTGAAGCCGCCCAGAACATAAATGCCACCGACGCGGGGAACCACGATCAGGTCTCCGGGAAAGACCGGGATGTTCGCCGACGCGCTGTGCGCCGGGTCCGTGCCGACGTCGACGACAATCGGCTCTTTGGCGCCGGGGCGATTGATCGTGATGATGTGACTTGCCGTCTGGGGCAGGCCGCCGGCCTGCGCGATCACCTCCAGCAGGCGGCGCTGGCCGACGATCGGGAATGTGCCATGGATGTCGCCAATGATGGAAATTGTGGAGCTTGGCGATTCGATGACCTGGATCAGAATCTCCGGATTGCGAAACATACCCGCGGCTACCAGCTTCTGCGCGATCAGGGTTTCCGCGTCGAACACGGTTGTGCCCTGCAGGCTGAGTACGCCGATCAAGGGGAGTTGCACCCTGCCTTCTGTGCCCAGACGAACGGTCGCGGAGTAGTCTCCCGGTCCAAACAGCTTCACCGAGATCAGATCGCCGCTTGAAAGCAGAAAGTCCGTTGCGGCAGGGTAGAGCAGGCCGGGATCGGTGGTCGGGTTGGTGACGCGATTGTTGAGAGTGGTCGAGGGCAGCGCCGGTCCGGTGAACTGGGCGCGCGCCTGGCGGTTGCCGAAGCACACAGCGAGCAGCACCGCCGCAAACGCCAGCGTATGGAGCACGGAGCTTGGGAGTCCGCGAAGCCGAGAGGGGAAAGGAGTCAACATCACGAGCGCTCCCCCTTGCCGGAGCGCGAGCCTTTCGCCGCGCCTTCCTTGGTCTGCGCTGCCCAGCTGTCCGTATCGACGCCGCCGTACGAATAGCCGGAATACCCGTAATAACCATAGTATTCAGGTGAATTGAGGTCGACCGCGTTGAGCACGATGCCCATCAGCGGCGCGCCTGCGCGTTGCAGCAGGTCGCGTGCGCGGCGAACCACGTGCTTGGACGATTTGCCGTGCCGCACGATCAGCACCACGGCTTCAGCTTCGCGGCCAAGCACCACGCCGTCGGTCACGGAAAGCAGCGGCGGAGAATCGATCACAATGTGTGTGTACACCTTTTTGAACTCTTCGAGCAGATCAAGCATGGTGCCGGAGCCCAGCATTTCCGTGGGGAACGGCGGAATCGGGCCGCTCGGCAGGATATCGAGATTGGGCACTTCGGGGATGTTCTGAATCGCTTCCGCGGCGGGCACGGCTCCGGTCAGCACCGAAGTCAGGCCAACGCGTCCATTCAGCCCGAAGCGGTGATGCACTGTAGGCCGGCGAAGGTCACCGTCGATCAACAGGACGCGCCGGTCACGCTGCGCGAGCACGCAGGCCAGGTTGGTCGAAACAGTCGTTTTGCCCTCCGAGGGCGTCGCGCTGGTCAGCAGGATGACCTGCGGTGGATGTCCGGCCGTCGAGAGCAGCAGCGATGTCCGAAGCGCGCGAAACGATTCCGCAAACTGCGACTTCGGATTGCTGACGGTGATCAGGTTCTTTTCGACCGTCGTCTGGGTCGCGGCTTCCGTTCCGGTGCGGCGGGCGCGCGGAATCATTGCCAGGGAGGCCAAGCCGGTAAGCGCTTCGATTTCCGCGACATTGCGCAGGCCGGTGTCGAGATTTTCCAGAACAAAGGCCAGAATCGTTCCAAGCACCAGACCGATGATGCCGTACAACGTCAGCAGCGACCGTTTTGACTCGATGGCGGCTGAAACCGGAGGCACGGCGCTGTCGACGATATCGATTTCCTGCGATTCCAGCCCGGCTTGAATGCCAGCCGTGTTGATGCGTTGCAGCAGACCTTCGTACAACGTGCGGTCGGATTCGAACTCGCGCTGCCGCAGCGTGTATCGGAC
>CALMON010000099.1 GCA_937871785.1 uncultured Granulicella sp. | reverse complement strand
TGTGGCGCGACCCCTTGCGGCTGCGGAAACTGCGCGCAGCGGGCGGCGATCGACGGGGCATCCGTGCTCGCGGACATGCCGCAATGGTGCGCGCCGTCGCGTCGGCAGCAGACGGGCAGGTGCGCGTCAGGATCCTGCGTGGCAGCCAGCAGCGGTGCCGCGGTCGTAAGACCGATGATCGCGAACAGCAGGATGGCAAGCAGGCGACGCATGGTTGCTGTCAGTGTACGACGGAAAGAGAGGTGGTTGTGCCCGCCTTGGCTCAAGAACCGTTGTGAGGGATCAACTGTGAGGGATCAGTCGTGAGGGATCAGTCGTGAGGGATCGGTTACGGCGGAGCCGGAGGGGGAGGGCTCGCCCTGCAACGAGGCGTTTACAACGCGTGGAAAGTGCAGCACGGCCGCCCATTCGCCATTACGCTCGCCGGACCAGACGACGTCGCCGTGCAGCAGGTGCGCGGCTTCCTGCGGCAGCAGGTCGTGGTGAAAGTCGAAGTACCTTGCATCGCTGTTGCGCATGGGGGCGGACAGGTCCTCATGGCCGGCGGAGGGTTCGTATTTGGTGGAAAACAGCAAGGCGGTGTCGAACTCGCCGGGCCGCTGCGCGGCCTTTGCGAGCTCACCGAGCGCAAAATTCTGCAGGCTCACCGTCTTCATGGGAAAGCGGGTATAGCCGAGGTACGGGTGCGTCAACTCGGCGTTTGCGGGCCAGGCGGTGAGGACCGTCGACTGTGGAAACCGGGTCGCGATCACCGCAATGGCCTGCTGGTGGAGCACGATCATGTCGCGATAGGTCAGGTTGTCTTCC
This sequence comes from uncultured Granulicella sp., assembly GCA_937871785.1. Lineage (GTDB taxonomy): Bacteria > Acidobacteriota > Terriglobia > Terriglobales > Acidobacteriaceae > Granulicella. The sequence goes on along the minus strand of CALMON010000099.1, from coordinate 6,250 downwards.
GGCGCGAACGCGTATGGCGGATTGACGTGCAGCGCGGCGGTAAACGCCGCCAACGTCATCGCCACAAGCAGTGGCCACAGCCGGGTGTGCTGCTTCCAGACCGCCACCGCAAGCAGCAGCAGCAAAGGATACATCGGCAGCAGATAGCGGGTAAGCAGAGCGCCGCCGAGAACGGAAAAAGCGACCCAGTTGACGACAAGCATGACCGCTACGGCCCCCAGAACAGGGCGAGGAAGGCGGAAGCGCTCGCGGCGCGGCAGCAGAAAACTGACCGTCGCCAGCACGGTGGCAACCCACATATTCATGTGTGCCAGCAGGTGCAGCAACCGGTGGTACAGGCTAAGGAGGACGCGATGCGCATCCATGTTGGCCGTGGCGTTGTAGCGGAGGTACTCGGGGTTGCCGAACACAAAGCCGGTCTTCGCATAGTGGTAGCTGTACCAGGCGATAAGCGGCAGGACGCAGAAGCTAAGGCTTCCCAGCCACAGCAGATGGCCGCGGCGTTGGGGCGGGTCGGAGCTTTCCGTGAAGAGCAGGTACAGCCGGTGCAGCGCCAAAGCAAACGGGGTGACGATCGCCGTTTCTTTCGAAAGTGTCGAGAGCGCGAACAGTACGGCGACAGCGTACATCGGGGCCGTCCGGGGCTTGTCGGCGTCGGCTGTGTTTTGAAGCTGCAGAGCACCCATTTGCGGCAGGTACAGCGCGAGCGCCCACAGCGTGAACGCGGCGGCGAACATATCCGCGTGGGCAAGCGTCGATTGCACGTACCAGATGGGGTAGGCCGCGGTAAGCGCGGCGACGGCCGCGGCCGCGAGCTCGCCGACGAACGCCCGGGCCAGCCGGTACACCGCCAACAGCGCGGCAGCCGCCACCATGCCCATAAACGTCCGTGTGCCGCTGATCACGAAGCCCGTAACGTGCCAGGCGGCGGCCAGCAGTATCGATGGCACCGGAGGGTGTGCGTTGGTCGTCGTGGACTGCGGGATCAGCGTGCCGGTATGAAAGAAGTCGAGCGCGGCGGGAATGTAATAGCCGCCCTCATCCCAGAAGTAAGGCAGGCGCAGCAAAGAGTAGTGCGCCACGTAGACCGCGACAAAGAAAAGCGGGTACAAAGCCCAAAGGCTGACCGGCCGGGCCGCTCGCGGAGCGACCGCGATCTCTGGCAGGACGATGGGCGCGGAGGTCGGCAAAGCAGCCCCGGTCTAGTGGACGGGGCCGTTGGGAACGACGAAGCGAGGACCGTTGGGCTCTGCCGGCTTGGCGTTCTCGAGCGAGATGGTGCCGAAGTTCTGCTCGTATTGCGCCAGATTGTGCGCGAGTACGCTTTGCAGCGCCTTGGCCTGTTGCGGGCTAAGGTAAATCCCCTGGAAATTTTCAACCGTCACGGCGGTTTGGGTCTGCTGCTCAAGCTTGCCGAAGACGAGCAGGAAATCCCACACGGAAAGGCGGACCTGCACGCTGTTCGCATAGGAGTCGCGATAGTCAGCCGTTTTGTTGAGCGTGATGGTGGTGTTATCCGGCTGGGTGAAAACTTCGCTCATCGGGTACTTTCCTTTGCTCTCTATCACTTGCGTGCGGCCTGCTGGTGCGGAAGAGGGGACTTGAACCCCTACGCCTTGCGGCGCCAGATCCTAAGTCTGGTGCGTCTGCCAATTTCGCCACTTCCGCAACGGGTAAGAAGGAGCCGCCTGTTCAGCGTACTTGGAATGCCCGTTCGTGGCAATGCTGCGTAAGCTTACGCGGGGTGAAGCCGATGTACATCCTATGGAGGAGACAGAAAACACCGAGTTGCGACTTTTGCACACCTAGTGCATCCTATTCAAGAAAGTTGATAGAAGGACACTCACATGCCAAATGAATTTGTAAGCGTGATCAAACCCACCGCCTCCGCCAAGGCCGGCATGACAGAAGGTGACGGCAAGTCATACCCTGTACTGCCCGTGCGGGATACGGTCTTGTTTCCGCATGCGGTGCTTCCGTTGACGGTTGGCCGCGGAAGCTCCATCCAGTTGATCCAGTCGCTGGGTGAGGAGAAGACGATTCTGGTGGTCGCGCAACGCGACGCCCGGCAGGACCAGCCGGAAGGCGGCGACCTCCACACCATCGGCACGCGCGCAACCGTGCACAAGGTCGTGAAGATGCCGAACCAGAGCCTGTTCGTCTTCACGGAAGGCACGGAACGGGTGCGGCTAAGCAACTTCACGCAGACCGAGCCGTTCATGATGGCCGAATGCGCGCCGATCGCCGACGAAGACGCGGAAAAAGGCGCCGAGCTCGAAGCTTTGCAGCGCAATGTGGTGAGCCAGTTCCAGGAGATTGTGACCGCGTCGTCGACCTTGTCGGACGACTTGCAGACCATCGCGATCAACATCGAAGATCCGAGCCGGTTGGCGGACTTTATCGCGTCGAGCCTGCCTTTTCTTTCGACGAACGACAAGCAGGAACTGCTTGAAATGCCGGACGTGAAGAACCGGCTCGAAAAGCTGAACAGCCATCTGGCCAAGGAGCTTGAAGTCCAGCAGCTTCGCAACAAAATCCAGACCGAAGTGCAGGATTCCGTGCAGCAGTCGCAGCGCGACTACTATCTGCGCGAGCAGATGAAGGCAATCCAGAAGGAACTCGGCGACCAGGACGACACGCAGAAAGATATTGCCGACCTGAAGGAAAAAATTGAAGCCGCCGGCATGCCGGAGGAGACGAAGAAGGACGCGCTCAAAGAGCTCGGCCGGTTGAGCCGTATGAACCCGGCGGCGGCCGATTACTCGCTGACTCGCAACTACGTCGAGTGGCTGGCGGTGCTGCCGTGGTCGAAGGGTTCGGCTGGCGAGGTGGACATCAAGAAGGCGCAGGATGTGCTCGATGAGGATCACTACGGTCTAAAGAAGGTGAAAGACCGCATTCTGGACTACCTGAGTGTGCGCCGGTTGAAGCCCGATATGAAGGGGCCGATCCTGTGCTTTGTTGGGCCTCCGGGCGTCGGCAAGACGAGCCTCGGGCGCAGTATCGCGCGGTCGCTCGGCCGCAAGTTCAGCCGGATTTCGCTGGGCGGTATGCATGACGAAGCGGAAATTCGCGGTCATCGGCGCACCTACATCGGCGCGCTGCCGGGGCAGATCATTCAGCACCTCAAGAGGGTCGAAGTGAACGATCCCGTGTTCATGCTGGACGAGATCGACAAGCTCGGACGCGACTTCCGCGGCGATCCTTCGAGCGCGCTGCTTGAAACGCTGGACCCGGAGCAGAACAACACATTCCGCGACAACTACCTTGATCAGCCGTTCGACCTTTCAAAGGTGCTGTTCATCTGCACCGCCAACCAGCTCGATCCGATTCCGGCGCCGTTGCTTGATCGTATGGAGATCATCGAGCTTACCGGCTACACGGAAGAAGAAAAGGTGAACATCGCGGAACGCTACCTGATACCGCGGCAGGTGAAGGAAAACGGAATCGCTCTGCGTCCGGTGGAGGGCATGACGCCTGCGGTCGCCGGAGTTTCTCTCGCAACTGACGAGAAGCCGAATGAGGGGCCCTGGATCGAATTTCCGACCGAGTCCGTGGCGCTGATCGCGCGGCACTATACTCGCGAAGCCGGTGTGCGCCGGCTTGAGCAGTTGATCGGGACGGTCTGCCGCAAAACGGCGCGCAAGGTGGCCGAAGGCACGCTCAAGGCGGGCGACACGTTCGTGATCACGCCGGAAGTGGTGCATGAGTACCTGGGCGGCATCAAGGTGCGCGTCGATACGGAGATAGCCGAGCGCACCAAGCGCGCCGGTGTGTCTGTCGGGCTCGCGTGGACGCCGGCGGGCGGCGACATCCTGTTCATCGAAGCCAACAAGATGAAGGGCAAGGGCGGCTTCAACATCACGGGGCAGATTGGCGACGTGATGAAGGAGTCGATGCAGGCGGCGCTGACGTGGGTACGGTCGAACGCGACGTCGCTGGGGCTCGATGAAGATCTGTTGAAGGACATGGACCTCCACATCCATGTGCCGGCAGGCGCGATCCCCAAGGATGGGCCTTCGGCGGGTGTCACCATGGCAACGGCTCTGGTGTCGCTGCTGACCGACAAACCGGTGAAGCCGCTGCTGGCGATGACCGGCGAGATCACGTTGAGCGGCAACGTGCTTCCCGTCGGCGGTATCAAGGAGAAGTTCCTGGCCGCCAAGCGCGCTGGAGTCCGTGACATCATCCTACCGATCGACGTAAAGACGCAGGTGGACGAGGATCTGACGCCGGAGCAGATCAGCGATGTGACGATCCATTATGCCTCGCGCTTTGAGGATGTGCTGGCGGTGGCTCTGCCGGCGACGCCGAAAGAAGCGGAAGCGTTTGCGGAAGAGCGTGAAGAGGTTCTGGCCGGCGTCGAGTAAAGGGTGTTGGAAGTGAGGAGGCGGTCCGGATTTCGGGCCGCCTCTTTTTTTGTGCGGGTACGTACAGCTCCGGACACGATTTGGTGCAGCGCCTGACAGCAGATTTCCTCGCTGCGCTTCGGAATGACAACCAAAAAGCAAATGCGCTTCCCCAACAGCTTGAAGTCTTCGTGGTGAGCAGAGGCAAGCTAAGTCAGGTCAGGTGCTTGCTCAGAAACCCGCCCACAGCGAGCAGAAGCTGCATCTGCGCGGCGCTCGAAAAAAAGTGGCCTTCTTCGGGCAGAAGTCGCAGTGTGTGAGGGACAGCCAGCTTCGTGAGCAGCGCATCGAGTTGGTGCGCGTTGGCGACCGGCACGATCTGGTCCGACTCGCCATGCAGGATCAGCGTCGGAGGAAAGTGCGACGTGGCGAGAGCGTCGTACGGCGCGACGAGGCCTCCGGAAATGTCGACCACCGCGCGGATGCGGCGCTGCTCAGCCGCGGACGCCGACGCGGACAGCCGCGCAGTCAGGGCAAGCGACAGGAAGCTGCCCAGAGAGATGCCGAGCAGCGCAATGCGTGCCCGGTCGATGCCCGGCCGGGCGGCGGCGTAGGCCAGCGTAGCGTCGATGGTGTCGATCCACTGCGGCACGTGTACGCCGTCTGTAATGGTGCGCAGATCGGCGTGAGCCGTGCCGGTGCGGTCGAAATAATGCGGAGCGTACAAGGCGAGGCCAGCGGCGGTAAGATGCGGCGCCAAACGATCAAGCCACCAGCCGACGTTGCCGCCAGCCCCATGCAGAAGCACGATCGCGGGATGTTTGGCGGCGGTTGCGGGCGGTTCGTGCTGGTCGATACGGATCATTTTGCCGGCGACGCTGAGTTGAGTTTGCTGCATGGAGGTTGGATGATGCGGAGAGGGCAGCGGTTCGGTCGAGGGCTTGTGCGAGTGGCGCAGGGTTTGCTGATGTACCTTTGGCGTAGTGCGGGGCCGCAAAGTCCCCCACCGGTGTTTCTCTTCTGAAAACGCAACAACACGCTACTTTCGGGCTACTCGGCATCAAGGGACATGGTCTAGCATGGGCGAATGAGCGATGAGGTTCGGTGGTTGCTGATCGATAGCTGTGGCGCGGTGGCGACGCTGGCGGTTGGACAGGGCGAGCGAGTGCTGGCCGTTGCGGAGACCGGGGGGCGCGACTTTTCGGCGCAATGGCCCGTGGCGCTACGGAGGCTGCTGCTCGAGGCTGCCTGGGTACTTGCGGGCATACAGGTGATCGGCGTGGTGAACGGGCCGGGGTCGTTCACGGGAATGCGCGTCGGGATGGCGGCGGCGAAAGGCTTGTGCGAAGCAGCCGGCGCCAGGCTGGTGACGATATCGCGCCTGGAACTGGCACAGGACGATACGAGCCGCGAAGTAACCGTCATCAGCGCGGGGCGTGGCGAGTGGTTTGTGAGCGACACCGACGGCGAGCGGACCGTGACGACGGAGGAACTGAAGGCAGCGGTACGGGGACGAGTCGTCCGGGTAGCAGGGGGAGACGGCATGGAGGCGCTGCAAACGGCTGGCATCGCGGCAGAGCCCATGCGTTTCGACGCGGAGCAGGGGCTCCGCCTCTTGCTGGGACGGTGGCGCTGCGGCAGCTTCACAGATGCAGCGACCGCGGACGCCAACTACGTGCGCGGGGAACGCGGGATGTACGCGGCAGGGAAAACACTGTGACGGAGGCTATCGTGCGCCGGGCCGTGGCAGACGATCTGGACCGCGTCCTGCTGCTGGCCGCCAGCGTTGCGGAAGCCCCTCACTGGCCTCGCTCTGCGTATGAGCAGGTAGCTTCAGAACAACGGCAGGACGTCCACCGCTGCCTGTTGGTGTCGTATGCAGAGGGTCGGCTGTGTGGTTT
>CALMON010000098.1 GCA_937871785.1 uncultured Granulicella sp. | reverse complement strand
CGTAGAGAGCCCACGCCATCACCACGTCCCCAACCGCGCTGATGAGGTACGAAAGCACCGCTGCAGAAAACAGGTGTGGGTGAGCCGTCAGATTCCTTACGGTCTCTGTCGGGTCTGCGGATATCAATCGTGGCATCACATAGGCTTCGGCGAAGGTCACCGGATTCAGCAAGTAGGTAAGCCCCGCGACAAGAGCAGCTTGTCTCAAGCTCAGCCCACTTGTCCGATTCACATCGTTGCAGGTTGACATCGTTGCCTCTCAAAAGAGTTCTACGGAGCAAATCAAGGTGGGGTTGCTGCAGGCGTGTACGGAATTGAGGGCGCACAAGTTCCCGCGAAGTTGATGCCCAAGTCCTCATAAACGCCGTTGTCGTCCGAAGGTGCGTCACAGAGGACATTCTAGTTCTGCCGGATCAGTACCGTGTGAGCCGAGCAGTGCTACTTTTCATCATGGAATCAATACGAGGCGTCCGCCTCCGGCCGTACGTGCGAGCTCGTGAGCCTCGGATGCGCCTGACAGCGGAAAGGCCCGGTCGACGCGGACGTCAAGAGCGCCTGATTGCGCCAGCGCCGCGAGCACATAGCGTGCGTTGTTGCGGATGCTGATCGCCTCGTCATTGCCGGATTCCCCGCCTAATGCCAGGAAGCGGTCCTGTCTGGCTCGCGCTAGATTGACGATCGTCGCAATCCTTCGGTGGTTTGTGACCAGGGCAAGTGAAGCGTCGATGACGTCGTTGGTACCGACGGTGTCGATGACGGCAGCAATCTCGCCCACTGTCGCAGCTCGGACCCTCTCAGCGAGCCCCGGACCACGCAGGACCGGCGTTGCGCCCCAGTTTCGCAGTAGATCAAAGTTTGTTTCTGAGACTGTGCCTACAACATGGGCTCCGGTGATCAACGCGAGTTGCGTTGCAAATCGGCCAACCGCACCGGCGGCGCCGTGCACGAGGACCGTCTCGCCCGGACGCACGAACGTCGCAGCGAGGCAGTGGAAGGCCGTGGTGCCGGGCAGCATCATGGAGCCGGCCTGAGCCCAGCTAAGCCGTGCCGGCTTAGGAATGATGCACGACGAGGGAACTACGATCCTTGATGCGTACGCGCCTTCGACGCGATAGGCAATGACCTCGTCTCCTTCTTTGATTGGTCCCAGAGGTCCAGGTGCATCCGGTCCGACCGCAGTCACAACCCCCGCCGCTTCGAGGCCCAGCGAGAGAGGAAACACGCTCGAACGATCGCGCATGCGAGCGTAATCCGTAGTCGTGTACAACTTGAAGTCCTTCGGATTGACCGCGGCCGCGCGAACGTCTAAGGCAACTTCACCCGCTGCAGGCGGACGTTTCTCGCACTCAACCTCGCGTAGCATTTCGGCGAGGAGACCATGACCCGCCGCGACGATCTTCATGTGCGCCAACTCCTATCGACTAGATTCGAAATTCTTACCAAAGGCAAACGCTTCATGCCGACGCTGGATCCAGACCATGGTGCTCAAGCACGTCACCCATCTTCTGGCGAGTCAAGAAGCGAAGCAATGACCGAGCACCCTCTGGGTTTTTGCTTTTGAGAGCGACCGCCGCACTCACGGGAGTCACGAACTCAACGGCGGTGGGCAACTTGCCGACCAGCTCCGCTCCCTTGATGGGCAAAATTTCGGAGACTGCCTGAAAGCCGTACTGATTCTCGCCTCTGGCTACCGTCTCGGAAACGGGCACTACGCCCCTCACTTCGTGAGCCTTGCCCTTCATCTGTGCCTCGATCCCAAGCTTCTTGAATAGTTCGTGCGAGACGTATTGTCCACTCGCACTGATGGAGTAGCCTACGGACGAAGCCGCTAGCAGAGTCTGACGCAACAGGTCCGGCGTCGAGATATCGGGTTTGGGAGCGCCTCTTTTCATCGCGAGCCCCGCAGGTGCCCTTGCGAGCTCGACGCGTGTGCCCTCCATCACCATCTTCCTGGCAGTCACTTCATCGAGGCCGCGTCCGGCCATGATCAGTACGTCCGCGTCCTCGCCACGCGAGAGCCGACTTTCGACCGATTGCGGCGAGTCACCGAGGGAAGGGCTGAGTTCGCTTCGGACGGCGAGTCCGGTTTCCTGCACGAAGGCAGGAAGCACTTGTTTATAGGCCGCGTGGAAGACGCCTGAGATGAGCACTACAAGCTGTTTCGCATCTTTCCCAGCCCCGTTCGGTCCGGTGGTTGGCGTGACAGGCGAGTCCTTGGCAATTCCGGTATTCATGACGGCTCCTATGCTGCGTTCTCTTTCATTGCTATCCGGGTCACTCTTCCGACTGGAAGGAGTGAACTACGGCTCAATAAAATCGAACGTACCATCTAGAAGCTCAAGAAATAGGCCAGCGAAACACTCAAATCTTGAAACGAGAAGTTTTGAATGGTGAGCAGCGATGTGTAGCTCGAGCCGTCGCCTAGTCCGCATCGGCGAGCCGATTGCGGCGGCTTCTCTCCTCGCCCTCCACTACCATCCAATCGATAAATCGTCGTACCTTTTTCGGCATATCAGGCTGGGCAGGAAAGAGCAAAGCAATGGGCAGGGCCCTACTTCGTACTCGGGCAAGAGACGGACGAGGCGACCATCGCGCACGTGTTCGCGAAGCAGCGATCGACACCCGAGGAGGATGCCCGCCCCCGCCAACGCAGCGTCGACCAGAACTCGTTCGTCGCTGATACGCAAACGTCCTTTTACCGGAACGTCATAGGACGCGCTGCCGCGTTCGAAATGCCACACGCAAGACGGGCTGCGGGGCAACACCGAACTATCCAGACAGTCGTGATGGCGTAGATCCTCCGGGCAAGCCGGCGCACTTTTGCCCGAGAGATATTCCGGTGCAGCGACCAGCATTCGCCTATAGGGCGCGAGGATTCTTACGTTGAGAGTGGAGTTCGGCAACTCACCTACCCAGAACGCCGCGTCGTAACCGTCCTCCACAACGTCGGCGAGCGTTTCGGTTACGGTGAGGTCCACTTGAATATCCGTGAACTCGCGGAGAAAGCGTGTAAGCAGCGGCGCGAGATGGTTGCTGGCAAACGATACCGGCGAGGCGATGCGCAGCTTGCCTCGCGGTCCGTTGCTATGAGCAGCAAGAATTCCTTCTGCGGCCTCGACCTGCGCCAGAGCGCGTTTGCACTGCTCGTAGTAAAGCCTTCCAACCTCCGTGAGACTTTGGTTCCGGGTGGATCGATTGAGAAGCCTGGTGCCCGTGCGCTCTTCAATTTGCTTGATGTGCCTTCCTGCCATCTGGGGCGTAAGACCAAGCTGACCGGCAGCAGCGGAAAAAGAACCTGTCTCAACGGTCTTTACGAAGATGCTCATGCCTTGAAGAGGTGTCATTAGAAACTCCCGGTTTCAGTTTATGCGACTTCCCGAGGCATTGTTGCCGTGTCGTTGTGCCCTTATGGTTTGAGAGAGCCAGTAGCAAGTGGAACTCAATCTGGAACGGCACAGATCAATGGAGGGGTAGCAATGCAGTTCATCGTCGTCTTCCATCCGAAAGAAATATTCAAAACACACGGGCTTCCGAAAGACTTTGCCGAAGTAGAGGTGGCCGAGCAGGCTCAGGCAAAGGCTCTCTACAAGAATGGCGACATTCGCCAGATCTGGGCTTTGAAGAAAGAGGGCAACGGTGCCGTGGGTCTTTTCGAGGCTGGGTCGCACGAGGAGCTGCAGGTGATGATTGCAAGCTTCCCCATGGTCCAGAAGGATTATGCCGACTACCAGGTGTTTCCGCTTGGACCTTTCGAGGCCTTCTCAGAATGACCTCCAGTGCGATCTATCCCCCCGCGGATAACGGCTCCGCCGAAAACGTCACGTTCCACGTCAACGGCGCTCAAAGAGCCCTTCGACTGGACAGCCGCGTGACGCTGCTCGATTCGTTGCGTGACCACCTCGGTCTCACGGGCCCGAAGAAGGGCTGCGACCACGGACAGTGTGGCGCGTGCACCGTCCTCGTCGACGGGCGACGCGTTCTTTCCTGCCTCACCCTCTTGCTAAGTTGCGAGGGCAAAAAAGTAGTTACGGTTGAGGGCTTGGCGACCGGAGCGCAACTCCATCCTTTGCAGCAGGCCTTCATTCGGCATGATGCCTTTCAGTGCGGGTTCTGCACGCCCGGTCAACTCTGTTCGATGGTCGCGCTTCTGGGCGAGGCCAAAAATGGTGATGCAAGCTTTGTCACCCCGAACGTGCAGCGTGCTTCGCAGCTGCTTCCACTTTCAGACGCGGAGATCAAGGAGCGGATGAGCGGCAACATCTGCCGATGCGGCGCATACGTCCACCTGATCGACGCGTTTAGAGAAGTCCAATCATTGGAAGCAGCGGAGCCGTCGCCGGTCGCGGGGGCTATCTAGT
>CALMON010000097.1 GCA_937871785.1 uncultured Granulicella sp. | reverse complement strand
GTCCCAACCGGCGGGAGTACTCCCATTTTAAACCCCCGTACCCGGGGGGGGTTGCCACGGCGGAGGATCAAACTGACTCATTCGCTTGTATTAAGCATGGCGGTTTTGCGGATGTTGCGCAAGAGTGTGAGCGGCGTTCGCGCTTTCGGCACATGCGTGGTGGAAACCTATGAAAGTAGGCGGCGTAGTGCCATCGCGAACCGGGCGGGGGTTTTGTGTTCGCTTGGGGTCCGCGCAGGAACAAAATGCCCTACTTATGGCGGCGCTTCGTTCCCTTAGAAGCTTTCCCTGCTGATGGGTATACCGGGCGGGGTGTGCAGTGGAGCTTTCATTGGAGAAAAGAGCCTTGAAGGTCTACGCCCTGCGCTACACCTGCAGGGAAACGGTCTGACGGCGAGCCAGAGTGGTTACGCACGTATAACGTGACGGGTGAACCCGGCGCTTGACGAAACAAAGATTCATTTCAAAGATTCATTTTACTCTGGGCTGGGCGCAACCTAATATGTGCCGCGCCTTCAGCGCTCCTCCTGCTTGCCCTCTATACCTAGACCGTTTTCCCTGCTGATGGGTATACCGGAAGAGATGTGCAGTGGCGTTTTCCCAGGAGAAAGCGACCATAAAGGTAAGCGCTCCGCACTACACCTGCAGGAAAAATGATTGAGGCCTTCGGCCAAGGCTGGTACATTGTCGGACCTTCGGCCCTTGGAACGAGGACTACACCTGCAGGAAAATGGCCTAGAGTATCAACGGACCCTGAGGATCGTAGGAGGGTTTCGCGCCTGCGTGTTCTACGCGGCGTTTCCACTCGTTTCCTAGAAAGTAAAAGCGAAGACTATCTTGCGCAAGATCTACCTCGTTGAGCAGAGCGGCGCGAAAGCTGACCCACTGGGCCGCGTCCACGAGGCACTCGAAGACGGAGTTCTGCACGCGCTGGCCGCGGTCTTCGCACAGCCGCGCGACACGGCGAAGACGGCCGCGGCCCGCGGGCTCCCGGGTGCTGACGTCGTAGCTGACCAGAACGACCATAGGACGACTATCTCCATAGAAACGCGGGATAGCCGTCCAGGCCTCCGCGAATGTAGCGCGCCAGCAGCAGCGCCTGGGTGTACGGTACGAGCCCCAAAGGGATGCGCTCGTTCAGAAACGGGTGTTCTATTTCCTCCTGCTTGCGCGTCTGCCAAGCGGCGACGACAGCCTTGCGCGTGGCTTCTTCGAGCAGAATGCCGCCTCCGTCCTGCGCTACGAAGCCGTCTGCCTGCACCTGCCGGCGGTTGATGAGCGTGAGCACGAGCCGGTCGGCGAGAACGCTGCGCAGCTCTTCCATCATGTCCAGCGCGAGGCTGGGCCGGCCGGGCCGGTCGGCGTGCAGAAAACCGACGGCAGGGTCAAGCCCCACTGTTTCCAGTGCGGACTCTATGTCGTGCCGGAGCAGGGCGTACACGAAGGAAAGCAGGGCGTTGACGCGATCAAGCGGAGGACGGCGCGAACGACCGGCGAAATAGAAGGGAGCTTTGGCCGCTTCGAGTAAGTCCGGCGGCGCAGGACGCGGCAGTGTGATCATGTTGTCCAAGGCACCGAAGTAGGTTTGCGCGGCGAGACCCTCATGGCCGCGCGCTTCATCAACCGTGGCGGCGCGTGCGGCGTCCAGGCCGATCCAGGAGAGACGGTTGGCGGCTCCACGGAGGCTGGTCTCGCGACCGGGGTCGCCGGTCTCGCGTGCGGCGCGGAGCAGCACCACGCGGCTGTTGGCGATCTTTGAGGTAACAACGGTGCGGACGCAAGGAAGCGCGAGTTCCCCGCCGTCGGCCATGCGGTACTGCTGGCGGCGCAGCAGAACGTTTCCGCTGACGGGACCTTGAACGCGCGCGAGAAAACGGCCCTGCTCCGTAACGAACGAGATGCCCACACCTTTTTCGCAGCACAGTGACAGCAGCGGCGGCGAACAGGAAACCTGACCCCAGCAGACGAGTCCCTCAAGCGTATGCACGGGGAGCCGTAGTTTTTGCACACCATCGATCTTTACGGCGACCGTTTCTCCATCACGATGGAGGTACGCGCCCTGGGTCATGACGTGCAGCACGTTGAGGAGCTTGCGCATGGCATTCTTTCTCGGAAAGAGCTTAGACCGCAGAGTCCTGAAGGGAACGCAATTGTGCGGCTTGCCAGCGAGCGGCCACGGCGCCGGTGGCGGTTGCATGCGGCAGGCACTGATGCACGAGCGAGCAGTGGGCGCAGTGCTTGCCGGGCTGCGCCGGTGGAGTGATGTGCGTGCGGTAAAGCTCGTGCATGGTGGCGGCGAGTTCTTCGGTGCGGGCGCGCAGGGCTCCGGTGAACTCGACGTCGATGCGGCGACGCGGCTCGCCATAGAAGATGGCGCCGCGTGGAACGGCGACGCCGAGCATTTCTTCTAAACAGAGCGCCTGCGCGCAGAGCTGGACGAGATCGCAGTCGGTAGGCTTGCGTTTGCCGCGCTTGTATTCGACCGGGTATGGCTCGGGATGGAACTCGACGACGTCGGCGCGGCCGGTCAGGCGAAGCCGACGGTTGAGCAGCGTGAGGCCGCGGACCGTGCGCAGTTGCTGGCGTCGGACCGCCCCGGGCAGATCGGCGCGCTCATGCAGCAGCTTGCCTTCGGCGGTCAGCCGGTTTTCCGCCCAGGCCTGCTCCAGGTGGATGAGCGCCCACTGCCGCGGGCAAAACGCCAGATGCTGCAGGCCGCTGAGCGGAAGACCATCGTCGAGTTCCATGGCGCTATGCGGCGTCGCCTCGGTTGTGGCGCACGGGAATCCATTCTTCGACGGTCACGCCTTCCGGGAGATCCCCTTCGATCTGGATCAGGTAATCGGCTTGCGAGCGTGGGGGCGTGCTGGCGGCGGCAAGCTCCGGTCGCAGCTTGACGGACACCCTGGCGAAAAGCTCGTCGGCACGCGCGTTTCCGGTAGCTTTGTCATGGCGAAATGCGATGCAGCGCACCGGTGACATGAGCCCACGCGCGGCCGAGCGGTCGCCTTCGAACATATTATTCAGCGCGTCTTTGAAGAGCGAGAGGTCGTCTTCGGAAAAGCCGGTCTGCTGCGCAAGCGACGCGTTCAGGAAGCCGTAGCCGCGATAAAGACCGTAGGGGATGTTGAATTTGCGGCCAATGGTGCGTTCACTATCAGCGTCTTTTTCGTTTGTAACGGCGCAGCGGGTAATCGCAAACTCGGCCGAAACAACGGGGTCGATACTGCGTGAAAATGTGAGTTGCATAGGACCGCGCACCTGACCGGCGTTTCTATCGGTCGTCATGACTGCGCCGAATGTCCGGATGTCGAAGAAGTTGTCGCACATCCACCGGGTGATCGCTTGTGCCTTGTCGGCTTCCTTGGGGAGCTTTTTCGGCTCCGGCTTAAGATTCAGCGCGGTATAAGCGAGTTCGTGCTGTCGGTTCAGCACTGCCTTTTCCTTCACGTATATCTTGTGCCCCACTTCGTCGCCTCTTACCTCGGCAACGTAGTTACGTACCTTGCGCTTGAGGCAAACATCGGTGACAAGACCCTGCGCGGTTTCAGGGTCGATGCGCGGCAGATTTCCGGCGTCGGGGTCGCCGTTGGGATTGCCGTCGGTCACGTCGAACAGATAGATGAAGTCGTAACGGTTCTGGACAGGGTTGCTCATGCTTTCTCCTCGGGAGCTTTCTTCCGTCTTGGATAAGGGGGTAACTGCATTTGCTGGAAATATCCAACAATAAACTGGCCTTGTTGCGTAATTGAGAGTTGAGGCGGAAACTCGAATGGAACGGTCATAGCCGCACCTAGCTGCGACATATAAAATCCCCTCTTGTCTGGTTGCAGCTTCGCTAGATGGTGGTTGTTCAGGCGAAAGAGTCGCGGAAATACAATCGCAGGCGTAGCACTTGCGGAAGAAAAATAACGGTCTTTGATCGTAGTGTTTAACTCGCTTTCCGCGCTTTCTTCTTGTGCTTTTTCCAGCAGCGCGAAAAGTCGTCCGCAACGGTAGGCTACATCCATATTCAATTTGTCGAGTTCCATACCAATCTCCAGGGGCGCGCCACGAAAGCGCGAGTTGCGAACGAGGCAAGCCTTGATGGCGCTGACGCGTTCAAAGCCGACGTACGCATCGTTACGAATGCGGCGAACCATGGTGGCGAGAAACGATTGAGGGTAGGGAGAGCCGGTGAGGACGGCGCGGGCAAGCTCACCGGCCAGCAACTGGGAAACATGGGTGGTGTCGAATTTCGACTTGCCCTTTGGGTCGTAGCGGCCGGTAGCCGCAACCAACGCGCGCACGGATAGCGGGCGGTCGAAGGGAGCGCCTTTGAGCGCGAGGTCCTGAAGATGCGTGGTGAGTTTGCCTTCGAGCTCCCTGGCATCGGCTTCGATCCAGAGCCGCACGGAAAGCCGCGAAGCGTTGGGCGAGAGACCCAGGATGAAGAAGCGCGTGGGAACCGTATCCTTCGTGCGCAGCGCGTTGCGGGTGCCGTCGCGGAGCTGCGAAAGCAACAGTCGAGCTTCGCGGACGCGCGTTTGGTCCTCCTGCGGCACCGGTTCAGAGGCTGCGGTTCCACTCGCGTCCGTTGCGGGGTGATCGCTTGCGGCGAAGGAACCATTGAAGATCTCCGCGAACACGTCCTCAAGCGGAGCGGCGTGGTCGGCCCAGAAGACGATGGTCGCGTCGCCGAGCGCGATGCGGCGGTCTTTCCGGTCGAGCAAGTGATTGAGCGCGTTCGCGTATTTGAACACCGTTACGATGCTGACGGATGCATTGCTACCCTGATCCTTGCCATAGGATTTAAAAGCTTCCTTATCGAAAGAAACGAGCTTGGCACCCATTGGTTGAGCACCCGCAACGCCCTTGATGGCGGGCTCATGCAAGCGGGCTACCGGGCCGTGCTCTCCCGTTACAAGGCACATAGACGATACTCGCGTGTCGTCTACTGCATCAACGGCCACAGGCATTGCGACAAGCTCGTGCACAAAGCGCTGCTCGCCCGCAATACGGAACACGCCGAAGTTGGTCGCGATATCGGTGAGTGTTGACATGTGCTCGGCGGCGTGTGCGGGCGTCCAACCGCGAAGAAACGAGCAGACCGCGGCATACGCCGGATGCGCGAGCTTGTCTTCCAAGGCGAGATGCATTTTGCGGGAAGCGTCAAAGGCTCTTTTGGCGCGGTCAACGCGAAGCGGGTCGGCGCTCCATCCGAGTAGATATTCGGCGTTGTTCCATAGAAAGCACGGGTTCATACCAGAACCTGAGGGCTTGCCTTGGCCGGGCACGATAAGCGTGCGTGGCTGCAAGCTTTTGCCTTCCTGCCGGCGCATGTCTTCGAGCGAGTTCAGCGTGCCATCTGGGTTGAGCACGAGGCAGAAGCTGATGCGCTGCTGGGAGCTGCCGAGGCGCGGCAAATGCACTTCGCCCGACCTTGCGAGCCGGTCGTAATGTTCGGCAAGCCGTTGCAGGATCACGCGCGCGCCTCAGAAAACTTCGGGATCTGGATCACACCATCGCGCATGTGCGCGTGAAAGAAACGTGCCTGTTTGCCGTGCGCGAAATCGATGTCGTGTAACATCCAGCCGAGATCGCGTTCGCCCTTGAGGCTTTCGTCCGGCGTGGGTAGGGCCGTGTCGCCTTCAAGCAGCGCAAAGTGCGCCGCGAACTCCCGGCAGCCCAGGTACGGCCGTGTGAAGCATGCACCGCGACGGGCGCGACGGTTGAACTGATCGAGGTGTTTGGCGGCATTATCCGTGCCAGATACGATATCGAAGTGCGCTTCTATGATGTAGCTTACGTTTCGCAGCAGAAGCGCGGCCCGCTGCTGGCGAGTGTCGGAATCCGAAGCCGCAATCGACAGTTCGCCCGTGCCGGCCTTCATCACTTTGGCCACCGTACCCGCGCCGATCTTGTCCTTTACCTCGTTGCGACGTAGTGAAGTAAAGCGGATAGGATTCAGCACGGTGACGCGATCGACGATCCAGAGTATTTCAGGCTTCCAGTAGATTGCCTCAACCACGCCGCGCGCGGCGGAAGGCGTCATGGCGTCGTAGCTGACGCGCTCCACCTTCATTTCCGGTCGTGTAAAGCACGCCCACTCACCCCAACACTGCAGTTTAATGCCCCGAGCCACGTATACCTCTCTGCCGGTAGCCTTCTGTTTTCAAACACTCCACGCCCGCGAGTCTAACCGAGACCGTCGAGCTTCAGCCCTTGTACCTTGTCGTACGCATCGTCGCTGTCGAGCAGGTCCGCCGACTTCCAGTAGTACTGGCGGAAGTAAGCTTCGGTCGCAGACGGCGCCAACGGGTCCGGATAGCGTGGAAGCAGCTCGCGTGCGACCTG
>CALMON010000096.1:23668-28969 GCA_937871785.1 uncultured Granulicella sp. | reverse complement strand
GGACATACCAAGCGCCTTGGGGGTGCTGCGGGATGGCAAGGGCGTCGATAGCCGGCGTTTGCGATACCTTCGCGACCGGATGTAGCACCAACTGCGACTGACCGTAATAGAACAAACCGCAAACCGTCAGGTAGCCGCAAAGGACGGCGACCGCGACCACGACGGCGCCGGCCCGCAGGAGCCAGCGTGGGTCGACGACTTCGACGACCGCGGCTCCCTGTTTGGGGGTTGGCCTGGCCGACGGAAGGGGAGACGAGGGGCGGGAGCGAGAAGCCATGGCGCGGGAACCTAGCTTTCAGCATCTCACGTCAGCAAGGTGGAGGTGCAGGCGCGTGGCGGAATGGGTTCGGCTGTGCGGCGCGGAGGACGCGCCGGAAGAGGGCAACGTGATGGAAGCCGAGGCAAAGGGCGTGACCGTGTGCGTAGCGCGCATTGCCGGCAAGCTGGCGGCACTGGACAACTGGTGCCCGCACCGGCGAGGGCCGCTGGGACAGGGCTGGGTGGAAGGCGAATCGGTAGTATGCCCGTGGCATTCGTGGGCGTTCGATGTCCATTCCGGCGACGTGCTGCCCCCCGACCGGGGCCATGTGGCGGTCTTCCCGGTAAAGATCGAAGGTGCGGATGTGCTGATCGATCTGGGATAAATGCGAGAGCGCGGGCTTCGGCTGATATCCTTACTGGAATACGCGCTTAAAGGCGGACACGCGATGCAAGCAGTGCTTGCGCTCGAAGACGGGCGCATTTTTCGAGGGAAGTCGTTCGGAGCTCCGGTGGAGCGTGTCGGCGAAGTTGTTTTCAATACGTCGCTGAGCGGCTACCAGGAAATTTTTACAGATCCTTCCTACGCGGGACAGATCGTCGTGCTCACCAATCCACACATTGGTAATTACGGGACCAGCCCGTCGGATGAGGAGTCTTCTCGGCCGTATATTGAGGGTCTGGTCGCCCGCGAGTTTTCGCCGGTGAGCTCCAACTGGCGCTCGACGGAAGTGACGGACGAGTACCTGGAACGCAGCGGCGTTCCGGTGATCGCGGAAGTGGACACGCGCGCCATCGTGCGGCACTTGCGCGCCAACGGCGTCATGCGCGGTGTGATTTCGACGGCTGTAGACGATACAAACGCGCTGGTCGCGAAGGCCCGCGCGCACCGCCGCATGGACGGGACCGATCTTGCCTCCACGGTAAGCACCAAGGTGGCGTACCAGTGGGATTCCGCGCAGCCACTCAATCAGACCGGCGACGCGCTGCTTTCCGCCGAGAACTCCGCCGGTGGCCAGACGCTGCATGTGGTGGCGTACGACTACGGGATCAAACAGAATATTCTGCGGATGCTGGCGCGCGAAAACTGCCGCGTGACCGTGGTTCCCGCGCGCACACCGGCGGCTGAGGTTCTCGCCATGCAGCCCGATGGCGTGTTCTTCTCAAACGGCCCCGGCGACCCCGAACCGCTCGACTACGCGCAGGCGAACATCCGCGAGTTGCAGGGCAAGGCTCCACTGTTTGGTATCTGCCTGGGGCACCAGTTGTTCGGTCTCGCACTCGGCGGCAAGACCTACAAGCTGAAGTTCGGCCACCACGGCGGCAATCATCCCATCAAGAATCTCGAAACCGGCAAGGTCGAAATCACCGCGCAGAACCACAACTTCAACGTCGATCCGGCCTCGCTGCCGGACGATGTCGCCGTCACCCACGTTAACCTGAACGACGATACGCTCGCCGGGCTGAAGCACAGGACGGACCCGATGTTCAGCGTGCAGTACCATCCGGAAGCGGGCCCCGGCCCACACGATTCACACTACTTGTTTCGGCAGTTTCGTAAAATGATGGAAGAGTGGAAGCACTAGGAGGCTGCCATGGAAATCAACTTTCGCCCGGACCGCGAGGTTCACCTGCACAAGCTTTGCGAGGATATGGGTCGCAGCGTAGATGACTTTGCGGACGAAGCGTTACTGACCTTCATGGAAGATGACGAAGACGGTCGCGATGCCGACGCCGCGCTCGCCGAAGCCGAAGCGGAAGGTCGCTTCTACACCGCTAAGAAAGTGAGGGAGGAACTTGGCCTGAACGATCATCTACACGCCCAAAGCTCTGAAGCAGCTTAGAAAACTGGAAACGCCTACGGCTGCACGCAATAAAGCCTTTCTTCTGGGCGAGTCGCCCACTCAGAAAATCCGTATAAGCTGCGCGAGTCCCTCGCCGGACAGCTTGCAGGCAAACACCGTTTCCGTGTAGGAGACTAGCGCGTCATCTGCACCCTTAACGAGAAGAGTTGATCGTCAACGTCCTCAAGGTGCGCCATCGAAAGGATATCTACGACGATGCCACGTAGAAACGACATCACCAAAATCCTCGTCATCGGCTCCGGCCCCATTGTGATTGGACAGTCGGCCGAATTCGATTATTCCGGCACGCAGGCCTGCAAGGCTCTCAAAGCAGAGGGCTATGAAGTGGTGCTGGTGAACTCCAATCCGGCCAGCATTATGACTGACCCGGACGTAGCCGACCGCACCTACATCGAGCCGCTGACACCGGCGTATGTGGAAGAAATTTTGCGCGTCGAAAGCGAGATGATGCGCGGTTCGTCGCCTGACAAAGCCGGAAAATTTGCCGTGCTGCCCACCGTCGGCGGACAGACGGCGCTGAACCTCGCGGTCGACCTCGCCGACGCCGGTGTGCTCGACGCGCTTGGCGTGGAGCTGATCGGTGCCAAGCTCGAGGCGATCAAAAAGGCTGAAGACCGGCTCCTGTTCAAGGACGCGATGCAAAAGATCGGGCTCGACATGCCGAAGTCGGCGCTGATCACGAATATTCGCGATGGTCTTGAATACGCCGGCAAGATCGGCTTCCCGATCGTGATCCGCCCCAGCTTCACGCTCGGCGGCTCCGGCGGTGGCATCGCGTATAACCGCGAAGAGCTGATGGAGATCCTGTCGCGAGGTTTGGACCTTTCGCCAGTGCACGAGTGCCTGCTCGAAGAGTCTGTGCTGGGCTGGAAAGAGTACGAATTGGAGGTCGTCCGCGACCTGAACGACAACGTCGTGATCATCTGCTCCATCGAAAACTTCGATCCGATGGGCGTGCACACGGGCGACTCGATCACCGTCGCTCCCGCGCAAACGCTTTCTGACCGCGAGTATCAGCGTATGCGCGACGCGGCCATCGCGGTGATCCGCGAGATCGGCGTTGAAACCGGCGGCAGCAACGTGCAGTTTGCGGTGAACCCGCAGAACGGCCGTATGACGGTCATCGAGATGAACCCGCGCGTGTCGCGGAGCTCGGCGCTCGCGTCGAAGGCAACCGGTTTCCCCATCGCGAAGATCGCAGCGCGGCTCGCCGTCGGCTACACGCTCGACGAGTTGAAGAACGACATCACGCAGGTGACGCCGGCCTGCTTCGAGCCGACGATCGACTACGTCGTCGTCAAGATCCCCAAATGGCAGTTCGAAAAGTTTCCCGGCGCGAATGAAACGCTGGGCCCGCAGATGAAGTCGGTCGGCGAGGTGATGGCGATCGGCCGCACGTTCAAGGAAGCCTTGATGAAGGCTGTCCGCTCGCTCGAAACGGGCAAAAGCGGCAGCGCCGACAGCATCGACCCGCGCCGCCTGACGCAGCGCCTCGTGACTGCGCATCCTGAGCGGCTCGCTTACCTGCGCTATGCATTCGACCTTGGCAAATCGGTCCGCGAAGTCGCGCAGCTCACGGGCATGGACCCCTGGTTTCTGCACCAGATGAAGCAGATCGCGGACGAGCTGAAAGTAGTCGCGAACTCGTCACCTGAAAGCGTCGACGCCGACGCCATGCATGCCGCCAAGCGCATGGGCCTTTCGGACGAGCGGCTCGCGGCGGCCTGGAAGCTCGCCGGACGGGAAGGCACCGCGAGCGTGCGCAAGCTGCGCGAAAAGCTCGGCATACGCCCCGTGTACAAACTTGTCGACACCTGCGCGGCGGAGTTTGAAAGCTTCACGCCCTACCTGTATTCCTGTTACGACGAAGAAGACGAAGCCGCGCCAACGCCCAACAAAAAGGTGATCATTCTCGGCTCCGGGCCAAATCGCATTGGGCAGGGCATTGAGTTCGATTATTGCTGCTGCCACGCCGCGTTCGCGCTGCGCGAAGACGGCTACGAGACCATCATGGTCAACTGCAATCCGGAAACCGTTTCGACCGATTACGACACCTCCGACCGCCTCTACTTTGAGCCGCTAACGCTAGAAGATGTGCTGGCCGTCTACACGCACGAGGCCTCTGCGGGCGCGGACATCGGGATGATCGTGCAGTTCGGCGGGCAGACGCCGCTCAATCTCTCGCTTCCCCTGAAGGCGGCCGGCGTGCCCATCATCGGCACCTCGCCAGAGTCGATCGACCTGGCGGAAGACCGCAAGCGATTTGGCAGGCTGATCGAAGATCTCGGCATCCCGCAACCTCCGGGAGCTCTCGCGACCAGCGTCGACGAGGCTCTCGCCGGTGCGGAACGCGTCCAGTACCCTGTGCTCGTGCGGCCTTCGTACGTGCTGGGCGGCCGCGCGATGGTGATCGCCTACGATGCCGCCGCCGTGCGCCACTATATGAGCTCGGCTATCGAATATTCGCAGGACCGGCCCGTGCTGATCGACCATTTCCTGGAGGACGCGCAGGAGGTGGACGTCGACGCGCTGTGCGACGGCAAGGACGTGTTGATCGCCGGAATCATGCAGCACATCGAAGAAGCCGGCGTTCACTCCGGTGACTCTTCCTGCGTGCTGCCCGCCGTGACCCTGCCTGCCGACGTGCTTGAAACGATTCGCGCCTACACGCGCAAGCTCGCACTGGCGCTCCACGTTATCGGGCTATGCAACCTGCAGTTTGCAATTCAGCGCGGCAAGGTTTTCGTGATCGAGGTGAACCCGCGCGCTTCGCGGACGGTGCCCTATGTTTCGAAAGCGACCGGCATCCAACTCGCGAAGATCGCCGCGCGCCTGATGACCGGCCGTACGCTGCGGGAACTCCTTCCGGCTGAACTTGCCAGTGGCAAGGACCTCGACACAGGCGATCACTTTTTCGTAAAGTCGCCCGTATTCCCGTGGGGCAAGTTCCAGGGAGTCGATCCCGTGCTTGGGCCCGAAATGCGGTCTACCGGGGAAGTCATGGGCGTGGCGAAGACGTTTGGCGAAGCCTTCGCCAAGGCGCAAACGGCTGCGGGCGTTCACCTGCCCGGCGGGGGAGCCGTGTTTCTTTCGGTCAACGAGCATGACAAATCGTCACTCGTGCCGCTGGCTCGCCGCTTCGTCGATCTCGGCTTCAGCCTGGTCGCCCCGCAGGGTA
>CALMON010000096.1:0-23658 GCA_937871785.1 uncultured Granulicella sp. | reverse complement strand
GGGTAGCGCCGACGTGATCGAGCAGGGTGGCCTGCAGGTCGAGCGCGTCTTTAAGGTCGATGAAGGCCGGCCAAACGCCGTCGACTTCATCAAGGGCGACCGCATTCAACTGATCATCAACACGCCACGCGGGCAGGAGCGCGTCTTTGACGAAGCGGCCATCCGTCGCGCGGCTGTGCTGGCGCGCATCCCGACGATCACGACCATGGCGGCGGCGGAAGCAGCCGTTGAAGGTATTGCTGCCTTGCAAACCGGCGAGCGCCACGTGGAAGCCCTGCAAACGCTCCACCAGGCTCGCAAAGAAACGCCCGTAGCCGTGTAGAACGGCAACGGGCGCGTTTGCCGAAAGAAGACCTACTCGGTGATGGCCGCGCGCGCGCCCAGGGCATAGCCGATCAGCGCGAGCGGCAGCCAGGTGCCGACCAGGAGACCGTCGCCGCTCATCAGGCCGCTCCCGTTGTTGACGGCGAAAAAGGTGCGCCAGAGTTTTTCAAGCGCGCCGCAGTGCTCGCAGAGACCGTTGCCGGTCGGCAAGTCGAGCACCCAAACGCACACCACGGAAAAGACCAGCAGGCCGGAAATCCAGATGTAACGGCCGAGGGGATTGCCGGTCTGCTTCGCGACCACGAAACCGACGAGTAGCGGCACAAGAAACGCCAGCAGCGTGCCGACCAGCTTGGGCGTGCTGTCATCCGGGCTGACGTGCAGAAAAAGCCCGACCATCGCAATCAGCAGCAGGGTAAACGCCGCGATCAGCGTGTGTCCGAAAAACCAACCCGCCTCATAGCCCAGCTGGCTGAGCGATTTACCCGGTGACGCTTCGAATTCTTCCGTGGTAGCCATGATCCAAAGTGTACGTCAGCCAACGTCCGCGGCAATCCCCCATTTGCAGCAATCGGCAGGGAATCACGCCGGGTACGGGGAGCGTTGGCGCAGCATTCCTGAGTCATCAGGCTACCCGATCCCCGAAGCTAAGCCCGGTTCATCGAACGGTCTTCATGTCTGGGCTAAAGCCCAGACCCATCCCGAAGCCAGGACACTGGTATTGCTCTTCTTCCGGAAAGGCTCTAACGCTTGGGAACGATCGGCACACCCATACCGTTCAGCTTGCTGCGGGCCTGCACGGCCTCGGGCGAGTTTGGAAATCGCTGGATCAGCGCCCGCAGCTCACGCACACCGGCATCGGTTTGCTTCATCGAAAGCAGGGCTTCCGCTTTGTGGAGGTGCGCCGCGGGAATCTTGGTATTGTCCGGGTAGCGCTCCAGCAGATGATCGTAGTCCTTGACCGAGGCCGTCGGCTTGGCGATTTTCATATCGATTTCGCCCAGGTAGAACCAGGCGTTCCCGGCGAGCGGGTCTTCCGGATAGGCCTTGATCAGGTCGTTAAATTCGGACGAAGACAGCGGGTACTTCGCGGCCATGTAATCGCCATACGCCGCACGGTACATTTCAGCGGGCGGCGCGCCAGCCTGGGGCGGAAGGGGATTCTCCCGGTGCGTGGTCGGCGTGGTCGGCGCGGTGGACGAAGGAGCCGCGGAGGCCCCCGGTCCCGGTTGCATCGGCTCGACTGGAGCTGAAGCCGCCCCGGGCTGCGGCAGCATCGCCATCATCGACTGCTGCTGTCCCTGCACGGTTTTGAGGGCTGCGTCGATACGCGCCATGCGCGCTTTCAGCTCGTCCAGCGAGTCGTTCAACGACTGAATCTGTCCGGAAAGCTGATCGGCTTTCGCGCTTGCCGCCTCCTGTTGACCGACGAGGCCTTTCTGCAGGCTGCCCACGGTGACGGACATGCGATTGACGGAATCGGCGGTCTGTTGCACCAGATCCTTGAGCACGCCCATGCGCTCGTCGTTTGACTGCTGAAGCCGTGCCACAGCGTCCTGCAACTGCTGAATTTGAGCCTGGAGCTGGATCATTTCCTTGCTGACCGCGTGCGCGGGCATCGCGGGAACGAGAACGAGAAAGATCGCTGTGGCAGCAAGGCGAAGACGAAAGGGTGTCGACACGAGGTGCTCCTTCATGAAGGGTACGGGTAACGGGCTACCGGCTGCGAAGAGTCTCCGCAGCCAGGGTTGGACTCGCTTCTGAGTGTTTTTCCAGAGCAGACTTCGTTCAGCTATTCAGGACAATGCGTCCCAGGCGGAAGCTTGGTTGATGACCGCGTTCTACGGCATGGGCTGAAGCCCAAGCCATACCAGAAGCAAGAACATCCGCAACTGACCTCATCGTCAAACGTCTAGCGATCGAGCGTGAACTGCGCGCGGCGGTTCTCCTGCCAGCAGCTTTCGTTGTCCTCAGTGCAGAACTGCCGTTCCTTGCCGTAGCTCACAACACGCAGACGAGACGCTGAAACGCCGGCATTGACGAGCGCGGTCTTAGCGGCATTGGCGCGGTTTTCACCCAGCGTGATGTTGTATTCGGCCGAGCCACGGTCGTCGCAATATCCGGCGACCAGCACACGGATGGCGGGGTGAGCGTTCAGGTAGCGAGCCGCGTTGGCCGCTGCGGTCACAGCGTCGGGGCGAAGGTCGAAGCTGTCGTAGTCGTAAAAGACATCCTGCACGTTGGCGGCAAATTCGGCAGCGGAACCCATTGCGGCGCCGTTGGTGTCGGTATCCGCCACCTGGCCCGTCGTGTTGCCCGTGGTAGGCGGTTGCGCGACCAGAACGGTCACGCGGACGTTCGACTCCACCGTGCCGCCATCGCCCTTGGCCACCAGGTGGAAGTTGGTCGAGTTCGCCGGCGATACCGTTTGCGTTCCATTCACCGGAAGCGTGCCCAGGCCGTCGATGGTGACACTGGTCGCGTTGGTGGTGCGCCAGTTCAGCACCACCGAGGCACCCTGCTCAATGGTGAGCGGGTCGGCGGTCAGTGTGGCGGTGGGCGCCACGCCGTCGCTGGTCAACCCGGGCGCGCCGTCTACGCCGCTGCCGGCGGTATTGGTGGGCTGTTTTTTGTGGCAGCCGCCCGCCAGCAGAAGAGAAAGAAGAGCGGCGGAAGCAGTCAGTTTCAGGGCTTGCGAGGGTGCGGTCATAGGTCCTCTTCTGGAGCGAGTGTAGCGTGCGGAGCGAGGTACGCGGCGCGGAAAATAGGAATGCGGTTACTTCCAGCTCCAGTTCGGCATGTCCGCGCCGGAGCCGGTGAGCGCGTGCTTTTCGGTGCCGTCGGCCAGCATGGACATGATGCGGGTGTGGTCGGCGCGGCCGTCCGGGTCGTTCGCAAAGACGATGTGGCGGCCGTCCGGCGACCAGGAAGGGAAGTCGCAGCGGCCGATGTCGTGGGTCAGTTGAATCCAGCGCTTGGTCGTGATTTCCATGACATAGATATCCTGTCCGCCGGGAGCGCCGGGGCCGTATTTGCGGTTCCAGGCGAAGGTGAGGAACTGCCCGTTCGGCGACCAGGAAGGCGACGTAGCATAGCCGCCGTCTGTCATGCGCTGCACGCCGGAGCCGTCGGAATCCATAATGTAGAGCTGCGGCAGGCTGGTGCGGCCGCTGATAAAGGCGATCTGCGCCCCGGTTTTAGGGTTCCACGTCGGCGACGAGCCGAGCCCGAAGCTGGTCAGCTTGTGCGCAATGCGGCCTTCCGGGTCCGACACCCAGATTTCCGACTGCCCCGTGCGCGAGGACGAAAAGGCAAGCTGGTTGCCGCTTGGCGCCCAGGCCGGTGAGATGTTCGCACCGCCCGAAGCCGGAAACGTGACCAGCCGATTGAGCAGCAGAGAATACATCTTGATCTGGAAGCCGAAGCGGGGATCGAGCGTGCTGAAGGCCAGCCGCGAATTGTCTGGAGAGATACGCGGCGAGAGCGACGTCGCACCCAGCTTGGTGATGGCGTGCTGGTTGGCTCCGTCATAATCCATTTCCCAGATTTCTTTGTTAGCCCCCAGGATGCGGACGTAATAAATCTTGGTTTCCGCGATGCCCGTCACGCCGCCGCCCAGCCGCGCGATGATCTCGTCGGCGAAACGGTGCGCGATTTGCCGGGCGGCGTCCTCGTTGGCCTGCTCGTTATATTGCTTGGCGAAAATCTGCGGGTACTGCGGATTTTTCGCGTCGTCCAGAAAGCCGTTCACCACAAGGCGGTCGTTCTGCACGCTCAGGTTGCCGAACGCGACCATGGCCGCGCCGGTCGGCGGCGAAGCCCACGCGTTCAGGTTGATCTCGACCGGGAAGCCCGGCGTCACCTGCGGGATGACGCTCTTCGACACCAGGTCGAAAATCCCCGCTGCGCCCAGGTCGGCATACAGCGTCGCGTCGAACGCCCGCTTGTAGGAGGCGCTTGCCGGGGAGGGCGTCTGCTGTTTGAAGTCCGCGACCGCGATCCGGATGCGATCCGCGCCCTTATCGATCACGACGCTGAAGGAGTCCTGCGCGTGCGCCGCCACGCCGCAGCCGAGAGTCGCAGCGCCCAGCAGCGCGGCTCGCCACATGGTCGCCACGGTAGTCTTGCACCTGTTTCGCATCCTCACCAGAATAGACGAACCCCGCCGCGCTGTGGGTGTTCGGTTAGGGCTGATGGTAATCAAACGATAACTCCACGGTAAGGTGATCGCCCGACGGCAGCGGACCGAAGGTGTCGATGCGCTGCAAGGCGTGGAGCGCGGACGTATCGAGCGACGCCGATCCGCTCTTGCTCTCGACGTGGGTTTCGGTGATGTTGCCGTCGGTGCCGATCTCGATGGTGATCGCGACCTTTTTGCCCTGCGACGACCGCGGATCGGCCTCAAAGGTGTACCAGTTCTGCGCAATTTTGCGGCTCACGATGTCGCGATAGTAAGCGTAACGCGCCCCAAACGCGCGGTCTGGAATATCGGCCGCCGCCGTGCCGTTCTTGACGGCGGTGGTCGACATGGCAAGCTGCGTCGCCGCCGCGCCGCTCGTCGCCTTGGGCGTGTCGGGCACGGGCTGCGGATGCTTTGGGGGGTCCGGCGTCGGCTTCGTCGCAGGCTTTACCGGGACCTTGGGGTCTACCTTCGCTTTCACCAAAACGTCATTGGGCTTTGGCGGTGGCTCTTCTTTCACCTTCGGCGGCGGCTCCGGCGCGGGGGTGTTGTGCTCTTCAGCCAGCACGCTTTTCTCCACGGGAGGAGCCTTCGGTGGCAACGGGATGGCCGAAACCATCGACGCCTGCACCGCGCCTTTCGACGCCGTCGTGTCGCCCCAGTCGGCCTTTTTTTGAGGATGCACAAACGCGGCGACGACCAGCAACCCGGCGACGGCCAGGTGCAGCACGACCGCTCCCGCAAGCCCAAAGGCCGGCTTCGGTTCCGTGGACCCGGACGACAGCGCGGAAGCGGCAAGGATCGGCATAAGCGGCTATTTCGAAAGTGGCTGCGTAACGATGCTGATGCTGGTCACGCCGGCTGCTTTTACCGACTCCATGACGGACGCAAACGCACCGAACGGCACCTGTTCGTCGGCGCGAACATACACCGTTTCCTTCGCCCCTTTAGCGCGCCGGGTCAGCAGGCCGCCGAGGTCATGGATGTTGACCGGCTTGTCGTCGAGAAAGACGTTCTGCGATTTATCGATGGTGATCACGGTGCGCTCCTCGGTAAGCTGGTTGACTGAGCGCGTATGCGGCACCGTCACCTCCACCCCCGACTGCAGCACGGGCGCGGTGAGCATAAAAATCAGCAGCAGCACCAGCACCACGTCGACCAGCGGCGTGATGTTGATGTCGGCGAGCGCCGTTTGCGTGCGCCCGCGGCTGTTGGTGAAGGCCACGCTAGAGCACCCCTGCGCAAGCACGTCGTTGGTCGGTCGTCATCTCACACCCCTTCAAACTCTGCGTCCGTTACTTGTCAGGAGGACCCCGCTAGAAGGTCCTCCGGCGGGTATCTTCAAACGTCGGCGGCAACGGCTGCACGGGCGGCGGAGGAGCAGCGGCAGCGGCCGGCTGTACCAGGGCGGCGTTTTCGATAGCGTTCAGCAGTTCACGGCCAAAGTCGTCCATGCGTGCGGCGAAATCGCGCAGCCGCGCCGTGAGCTGGTTGTAGCCGACCAGCGCCGGCACCGCGACCACGAGCCCGGCGGCGGTCGTAATCAGCGCTTCCGAAATACCCGGGGCGACTGCCCGCAGCGTTGCCGCACCCGCCGTGCCGAGCCCGTGAAACGCGTCCACGATGCCCATCACGGTACCGAACAGCCCCACATAGGTTGCGGACTGCGCGATCGTGGCGAGCCAGGTGATGCGGCTTTCCATGTGCGTCAGCGATTCGCTGGAAGCCGTTTGCGCGGCACGCTCGAGCGCCTGCGGGTTCGGCGGCATGCCGCGTCCGCCGCACTGGCGCTGGTACTCGTCGTGGATTTCGTGGAAGATCGCGACCAGCGGGCTCGGCCGGAACTGATCCGCCACCGAAGCCACTTCGCTCAGCCGGCCGGACCGGCGAAACGCCCGGATGAACCCGGCGCTCTTGCTTTGCGCGGCGCGAAAGGCAGTCCACTTCGTGATCATGATGGACCACGAAAACACGCTGGCAATGAGCAGAATCAGCAGCACCGTCAGAGCCGTGGGACCGCTGTTGTGGATCATTTCCGCAAGCGCGCCGGAGTGCGCCGCCGCGGCAGGCAGCGCGGCCGGAGCGGCGGGAAGGTCTGCTTCCTGCAACAGGAAAGCGGCAAACGTGGAAGCAATCATCACTGCTGCCTAGTGTACCCAAGTCGTGCCCCGGCTGACGCTGGCGGAAGCCCGCGAGATACCTTTCCGACCAAAGCGGACGCCCGCCGCCACCGGGGCCGTCCTCCTTGGCGAAGCGGAGGATCGGCTCTTCACCTTTCGGGCGGGCAACACGGTCGCCGGCTCCCGTCTGGTGCGCTTTTCCTTCGCCTGTTATCCTCTCGACGAGAGACCCTGAAGGACCCGCCCCGATGCTGCTGGAACTGCGCGCCGAAAATTATGCGGTCATCGACCATGCCGTCGCCGAGTTTGGCCCGGGGTTGAACCTGCTTACCGGGGAAACCGGCGCGGGAAAATCGATCCTGATCGACGCCCTGGTGTTGCTGCTGGGGGGCAAAAGCTCGAGCGATATGGTGCGCTTCGGCGCGGAAAAAGCCGCTCTGAGCTGCGTGTTCGAGACGACGCCCGGGGCCGAGGAAATCCTCGAACGCAACGGCATTGACGCTGAAGGAGACGAAATCCTTCTACGCCGCGAGATTTCTTCGAGCGGCAAGGGCCGTGTGTTCATCAATAACCAGCAGGCCACCGTCGGTGTGTTGCGCCAGCTTTCGCCCGAGCTCGCTCTGGTCCATGCGCAGTCGGAAACCATGACCGCCTTCGACCAGCTCCAGCAGCGGCTCTTGATCGACCGCTTTGCCGCGCTTCCGCTCGACGCCGTGGCCGCCGCCTTTATGGCATGGCGCCGTTTGCGCGCGGAAATCGACGAACTCGAAGGTGCCGAGCAGGATCGTCTTCGGCAGGCTGACCTGTGGAGCTTTCAGGCCAAAGAGATTGGGGACGCCGCGATCAGCGATCCCGAAGAAGACGCGAAGCTTGAGGCGGAAAAGCGCGTTCTCGCGAACTCCGAAAAGCTGTTTGCCGCTGCAACTGCCGCGCAGGAAATGCTCTACGAAGCGGAAACGTCGGCCGCCTCGCTGCTTGGCTCCGCCCTGCGCCAGGTGGAAGAGCTCGCGCGATTCGACCCCGCGTTCTCCGAAACGGCAACGCAGGTTGCTACCGCGCGAGCGTCCGTCGAAGACGCCGCGGCGACTCTGCGTCACTTTGCCGGCAATGTTACGGCCTCGCCCGAGCGGCTCGAAGAGGTAGAAGAGCGGCTGGTCGCGCTCGACCGGCTGAAGCGGAAATATGGTTCTTTGCCGCAGGTGATCGCTTACGGCGAAGAGGCCGCGCGCAAGCTGGCCGAGCTCGAAAATCGTGACGCCACGCTGGCCGATCTGAACGGGCAACTGGAACGCGCCGCAGCGGCCTACCGCAAAGTGGCTCGCGAGCTTTCAGCGGAGCGCGCCGCGGCGGCGGCGAAGCTGGCGAAAACTGCCGAGCGCCGCATCAACGAGCTTGCCATGCAGGCGCGCTTCACCATAGCCGTGCTGCCCGACGATGCCATGACCGCCTGGACACCGGCCGGCTGGGACCGCGTCGAGTGCGCGATCGCCACCAACCCCGGCGAGCCGCTCAAGCCGCTGACCGACATCGCTTCCGGGGGGGAAATGTCGCGGGTGATGCTGGCGCTCAAGGTGTCGGTGGAAGAAGGCGCGACCGCCGTGGCCGGCAAACGCAAGGGAACCATGCTGCCGCGAACGCTGGTGTTCGACGAAATCGACATCGGTATCGGGGGCCGTGCGGCCGAAGCGGTCGGCCAGAAGTTGAAGCAGCTTTCGCGAGCCCAGCAGGTCATCTGCATCACGCATCTGCCGCAGATTGCCGCGTTCGCCGACCAGCACTTCCTGATCGAGAAGTCTGAAAAGCGTGGCCGCATCCAGACCGGGGTTCGCCTTATGGAGACCGGCGAGCGCGTGGAAGAAATCGCCCGTATGCTTTCGGGCGCTACCCTGACCGAAACCAGCATGCGGCATGCCGAGCAGATGCTCACGGCCAGCCGCTAGGCGGCGCTTTCCGCAGGCACCTCGTTTTGTAGTCTGCGCATCACAACCCCCGTAAGTGATCAAGGCAAGACCCTAAGGAGATTCCATGGCAAACGAAACTCAGAAGTGCGCTCACGCCAGCTGTACCTGTACGGTTGCCGACGGCGCCAAGTATTGCTGCCAGCTCTGCGAAGACAGTAAGGACGTCACCGAGCTGTCCTGCGATTGCAAACACGCCGGCTGCGGTTCGCTGTAGGTTTCATCGTTTATCGCTTTCTTCGCGTACCCGGTTTGCACCACAAGTGAGTCAAATCGGGTACGCTCGCACTGTAAACGCGGTATACTTATCCCGTGAGCACCCTAATCGCTGATCCAATCGAAGTGAGTCCAGAAGTGGATTCCTCCTCGGCCAAGCGCGTCCTCTTGCTGAAGCCTCGCGGCTTCTGTGCAGGGGTGGTTCGCGCCATCGACATCGTTCAGATCGCACTCGACACCTTTGGCGCGCCGATTTATGTGCGCAAAGAAATTGTTCATAACAGCTACGTTGTGAACGACTTAGCGCGCAAAGGCGCAATTTTTGTGAATGAACTTGACGAGGTGCCGGAAGGTGCGCGGGTGATCTATTCCGCTCACGGGGTGTCTCCCGCGGTTCGTGACCGGGCGAAAGAGCGCGGGTTGAAGGTGGTCGATGCCACTTGTCCGCTCGTCACCAAAGTGCACGTTGAAGCGATCAAGTTTGCCAAGCAGGGTTACTCCCTGGTTCTGGTAGGTCATCGCGACCATGAGGAAGTGGAAGGAACGCAGGGCGAAGCTCCCGATGTGACGCAAGTTGTGTCTACGGTAGAAGAAGTGGCCGCTCTGGTTGTACCCGACCCCGACAAGGTGGCGTATCTGACCCAGACCACGCTGTCTCTCGACGAGGCGCGCTACATGATCGAAGCGCTTAAGCAGAAATTTCCAAACATCGTTGGTCCTCATGCGCAGGACATCTGCTATGCCACCGAAAATCGCCAGACCGCGGTAAAGAACGTGGCCCATGGAGCGGACGTCGTGCTGGTTGTGGGATCGCGCAATAGCTCCAATTCCAATCGGCTGGTCGAAGTGTCGCAGAATCTTGGAACCCACTCCTATCTCATCGACAAGGCAGAGGATATTCGACCCGAATGGATTGAAAACCTGCACACTGTAGCGATCACAGCGGGAGCGTCCGCGCCCGAAGTTTTGGTGCAGGATGTCGTGCACTATCTGCAGAATCGTGGCTACTCTTCTGTCGAGGAAATAGAAGTGATGCCGGAAAATGTTCGCTTTGGTCTTCCTCCCGAGATCGTCAAGGCCATAGGATCGGCGCGGGTTCCTCAGCCGGGCGCGTAGTTCGTCGTTGGCACGCAAATCCTGAATCGGAAGAGGACGGTTTTCGTCCAATATCCGGCAAATTTTCCAGGCGTGACGACACGCGGCGGGACCACCCGAAAAGTAGATGAGCACAGCACCCCTCAACCCGACGGCTTCGCCAAATCAGCCTCGCTTTGGGCGTATGGATCTGGCCATGGATCGCGTCATCGATGGCATCCAGCGTTCCTGCGACTGGCTTCTCGGCCAGCAGCTCGAAGGTGGCTATTGGTGCGGCGAGCTTGAAGCCGACTCCATGCTGGAAGCCGACTACATCTACATGCATACGCTGCTGGGTACCGGCGACCGCGGCAAGATGCAGCGTGCGGCGAATGAAATTCTTCGCCATCAAAACGACGACGGGAGCTGGAGCCTGTTTCCGGGTGGACCACCCAACGTCAATTACGGCGTGAAGTGCTACTTCGCCCTGAAGCTGATGGGCTGGAGCGCGGAACACCCGCTGATGAGCAAGGCGCGTGAAAGTGTGCTGTCTTTGGGCGGAGTGGTGGAGTGCAACACCTTCACGAAGATTTATCTCTGCGCTCTCGGGCAGTACGACTACGACGCAGTCCCTGCCGTTCCGCCGGAAATAATTTTGTTTCCGAACTGGTTCTACTTCAACATTTACCAGATCAGTGCGTGGTCTCGCTCCATCCTCGTACCCTTGTCGGTCATTTACGCAAAGAAGCCGTTCAAGAAGCTTCCACCCGAACAGGGAATCGACGAGCTTTTCGTGGGCGGACGAGCGAACGCCGAGCTTCACCTCCGTTGGGACAAGCAACATCCGCTCTCGTGGAGAACGTTTTTCCTATTCACCGACCGCCTTGCGCACTGGGCGGAACGGGTGCACATCCGTCCACTTCGCAAGAAGGCCCTCAAGAAAGCGGAACGCTGGATGCTCGATCACTTCGAGCGTTCTGACGGTCTTGGCGCGATTTATCCGGCCATGCTGAACGCCATCGTCGCGCTGCGAACCCTGGGCTACTCGGACGATGACCCGCAGTTTATCCGCGCGATGGACGAGTTCGAAAAACTCGGCATCGACAAGCCGGAAGGCGAGCCGGGCTACCCGACGCCGACCTTTCGCATGCAGCCCTGCTTTTCGCCGGTGTGGGACACGGCGCAGGTTCTTTCCACGCTGGGGGAAGCGGGCGTATCGCGCACCGACCCACGGCTTCTGCATGGAGCGGATTGGCTTTTGTCGAAGGAGATCCGTTACAAGGGCGATTGGGCGAACAACGTCAAGAATGTCGAAGCTGGTTGCTGGTGCTTCTTCTTCAACAACGATCATCAGCCCGATGTCGACGATACCGGAGAGGTGCTGCTCGCGCTGCGAGCGGTAGACAACCCCCGCGAGCGCTACCAGCACGAGGCCGCGCAACGGGGCATCGCCTGGGTGTTTGCCATGCAGTGCAAGAACGGCGGCTGGGCTTCGTTCGATAAAGACAATACCAAAAAGATCTTCGAGTCGATCCCGTTCGCCGATCACAACGCGATGATCGACCCGCCGACGGTGGACATTACAGGGCGCATTCTGGAGATGCTGGCGAGCTACGGCTATACCCGGCGCGACAAGCGGGTTGAAGCTGCCGTGCAGTTCATTTTGCGTGAGCAGGAGACGGACGGTTCCTGGTTTGGCCGCTGGGGTGTGAACTACCTGTACGGAACCTTCCTTGTGCTGCGCGGTCTGCAGGCCATGGAATATTCCTACCTGGAAGCGCCGATTCAGCAGGCGGCCGAGTGGATTCGCATGGTGCAGAATCCCGACGGCGGCTGGGGCGAAACCTGCGGCACGTACGACGATCCCGATCAGCGCGGTATCGGCCCTTCGACGCCCTCGCAAACGGCCTGGGCGCTTCTCGGCCTGCTGGCGGCAAACGATACCCGTTCCGATTCGGTCGCCAAAGGTATTCGATGGCTGATTACAAAACAGCATGAGGACGGCTCCTGGGATGAGCTCGCCGTCGGGCGCAATGGCGAGTCGTATTACACCGGAACCGGATTCCCCCGCGTGTTTTACCTTGGGTATCATCTGTATAAACAATACTTTCCGCTTCTCGCATTGACGACCTATCGGAAGTCACTTGAACGGGAACAGCGCGAAGCCTAGGCTTGGCGAAAGAAAGCAGCAGACACCGTAGAAGGAGCAGAACCGGATGGCCGTACCCGTATCTCAAGCCTGGACCGTCGCCAGCTATGTGCTGAAGCAGAAGTTTAGCGGCCGCAAACGTTATCCGCTGGTCCTGATGCTGGAACCGCTGTTTCGCTGCAACCTGGCGTGCGCCGGTTGCGGCAAGATTCAGTATCCGGCCCACATCCTGAAGGCGGAGCTTACCCCGGAGCAGTGCTTCAAGGCGGTCGAAGAGTGCGGCACGCCGATGGTTGCCATCCCGGGCGGAGAACCGCTGCTGCATCCGCAGATGCCGGAAATCGTGGCGGGCTTGGTCGCGCGCAAAAAGTACGTGTACATGTGCACGAACGCGCTTCTTCTCAAGGAAAAGCTGCACCTGTTTACGCCGTCAAAGTACCTCAGCTTCTCCGTGCACGTCGACGGCGAAAAGGAACACCACGACTTCGGCGTTTGCCGCGAAGGTGGATGGGACATCGCGATGGGCGGCGTTCGCGCTGCGGTCGACGCCGGTTTCCGCGTCACGACGAACACCACGCTGTTTGACGGCGCCGATCCCAACTCGGTGCGCCGCCATTTCGATCAGTTGATGGAAGCGGGCGTCGAGAGCATGATGGTCTCGCCGGGCTATACATACGACAAAGCCCCGGACCAGAATCACTTTCTGGGCCGCTCGAAGAGCCGCAAGCTGTTTCGTTCCATCCTGTCGAACCGTAAGAAGACCTGGGCCTTCAACGCGTCGCCGATGTTCATGGAATTTCTGATGGGCAAGAAGGAGCTGACCTGCACGCCCTGGGGTATGCCGACGTACTCCATCTTCGGCTGGCAAAAGCCTTGCTACCTGCTACAGGACGGCTACGCAGACACGTTCCAGGAGTTGATGGACGCCGTCGAGTGGTCGAACTACGGCACCGAAAGCGGCAATCCTCGCTGCGCCAACTGCATGGTGCATTCCGGCTATGAGGCTTCGGGCGTGAACTACACGTTCGGCTCGTTCAAGGGTTTGATGCAGACGGCGAAAGCGATTTTCTTTGACAAGTACGACGACGAAGGCGCGCAGCGGCTGTTGGACGACTGGAAGCCGGAAGGCCACGGGCCGCTGGTGCAGATCGTTCCGTCACAGGCAAAGCCGGTCGTCGTGACCACGTCGGTCAACACCCGCGAAACAACCGTGGCAGGAGACTAGCGATGGCGACGGAACAGCAGGAACACCTGAAGATAGAGCAGTTGCAGCATGCCAATCCCGATGAGCTGGAACATGCCGCCGGTCGCGAGCGCGAAAACCTGGAAGGCTGGATCCCGGCGCTGGCCAGTGACGCAGAAGTGCGCGAAGCGCTCGAAAAAGCCTTCGACTATCGCGGCGACATCACCGTGACGCGGAAAGATGGCTCGACGGTAGAGGGTTACCTGTATGATCGCCGCACGGCTGCCACGCTGACCGAGTCGGTCCTTCGTTTGATTCCGCAGCCTAAACCGGGGCAGCCGACCGAACGCGTCAACATACCGTATGCGGACGTGGCTGCGCTGCAGTTTACCGGCCGCGACACCGCGGCGGGCAAGACCTTTGAGGCCTGGGTGAAGAAGTATTGGGAAAAGAAAGCCGCCGGCGAGACGAACATCCAGATCGCCCCGGAAAAGCTCGACTGACGGGATCCCCCCAAGCATGAAGCTTTTTCTTACCGGTGCTACGGGGTTTGTCGGCTCGCATATAGCTCGGCTGGCGGCCGAGCAGGGCGCTGGGATTGTCTGTCTAGCTCGTCCGACCTCGAACCGCGCATTTCTTCCTCCGCAGGCGATGGTGGTTGAAGGCGACCTGCGTGAGCCGCAGACGTTTGCTTCTGCGTTGCGCGGCTGCGACGCCCTGTTGCACATCGCGGCCGACTACCGGCTCTGGGTGCCCGACCCGCGGGATATGTACAAGGCCAATGTCGACGGCACCCGCGAGCTGTTGCGGCTTGCGCGCGAAGCCGGTGTGCCAAGGGTGGTGTACACCAGCAGCGTCGCTACGATGGGCTTCAAAACAGACGGGACGGTCGTCGACGAGATGACGCCGGTCAGCGAAGCCGATATGATCGGGCACTACAAACGGTCCAAATGGCTCGCCGAGCAGGAGGCGATCGCCGCCGCCCGCGCGGGGCAGCACGTGATCCTCCTCAATCCGACCACGCCCATCGGCGCGATGGACACGAAACCGACGCCGACAGGCCGCATCGTCGTCGACTTTCTGAACAGGAACTTTCCGGCTTACGTGGATACCGGGTTGAACCTCGTCGACGTGCGAGCCATTGCGCGGGCCCACCTTTCGGCCCTGGACCGCGGAACGCCGGGTGAGCGCTACATCTTGGGTGGGGAAAACCTGACGCTGAAGCAAATTCTCGACCGTCTCGCCGGCATCACGGGGCTGCCTTCGCCCCGGCACAAGGTGCCCCATGCCGTCGCCATGGCGTTCGCTTTTTTTGACGAAACGATCACCGGCAAGCTGCGCGGCAAGGAGCCGCGCGCGACGGTTGAAGCCGTTCGTATGGGTCGCAAAATGATGTTTGCTTCGTCGGCGAAGGCGGAGCGCGAGCTCGGCTTCGTGGTGTTGCCGGTCGAAGACGCTTTGCGTTCGGCTTGTGACTGGTTTTTGGCCAATGGCTACGCTCCGGCGCTTCCGGTGCGGTCGTGAACGGCGACGTGGCAGTGGGTCGCACTGCCATCATCGTGGCGCTGCCCCGAGAGGCCGCCGCTCTGGTGCGGGGCTGGACGCAGGATCGGCAGCACCAGCCGCGCGGCGTGCACGTGTGGACGCGCCAGGATGCTGTGGTAGTGGCGGCGGGTATGGGAGCAAGTCGAGCGATGCTGGCGGTGGAAGCAGCTTTGGCCACGGGACCAGTGCGGCTCTTGATTTCCGCCGGGCTCGCGGGAGGCTGCGGGCCCGCGCTCCCTGTCGGCAGCGTGGTCGAGGGGCCGGAGCTAGTCGACGTTCGCACCGGCGAGCGCTTCCAAACGGCTGCGCGTTCCGGGCACCAGGCTCAACCCCTCGTTCTGGCGACGGGGGGCGACATCGCCAGTGTTCGCGAGAAGGCCCGGCTGCTGGCGAGCTACCACGCGGCGGCGGTCGACATGGAAGCCGCGACGGTGGCGCGGCTGGCGGCGGCGCACCGGGTGACGTTTCGCGCGATCAAAGGGATCTCCGACGACTTCGAGTTCGAGCTCCCTTCGCTTGGCCGCTTCACCACGCATCATGGCCTCTTCCATACACGACGATTCGCGCTGCATACCGCCGTCCGGCCGCACACCTGGGCTAGAACGGTACGACTCGGCCGTCATTCGGCAGAGGCGCTGCGCGCGCTCACCGAGGCGCTGCGGCTCACGCTCGATACGTCGTCGAAAGCCACTCCGCATCCAACTGCATGACAGTGGAGAAAACAGCATATGGCGTGGTTCGCAATCCTGATAGCCATTCTTGGGGGAGCGGCCAATCCGTTTCAGTCGGCGACAAACGCCGAGCTCAACAAACAGCTACAACAGCCCGTGTGGGCGACAGCGATCGTCTACGGCAGCGGCCTGGCTCTGCTGATGCTCGTGCTCGCGTGTATGCGGCAGGCGTTTCCGAGCGGACGTGTAGCGTCGGTGCCGTGGTGGGCGTGGACGGGCGGCGTCATCAGCCTCGGGTCGACTATCGCCGGGCTCACGATGACGCAGAAGCTCGGCTCCGGCTTGTTTACTGCCGCCAGCCTCACGACCGGCATCGTGGTTTCGGTGCTGCTCGACAACTTTGGGGTGCTCGGCCTCAAGCACCATCCGGCGTCGCCGGCGCGCTGGGTGGGGTGCGCGCTGCTGATCGGCGGTGTGTGGCTTGTCGCAAAGTTCTAAACTAGGACCGTATGCAAGAAGCAGTTTTCCAGCCAACCAACCAAACGATGCAAGCCGCCGTGTATCGCTCGCCGGACAACATCGTTACTGAAAGCGTCGACGTGCCGGAGATCGGCGCGGGCGAAGTTCTCATCCGCATCGATACCTGCGGCATCTGCGGGACGGACCTCAAGAAGATCCATACGGGATCGCACGCCGCGCCGCGCGTGTTTGGGCACGAGATGGCCGGGACGATTGCGGCGATTGGCGCCCAGGTGCGCGGATTTGCCGTCGGCGACCGAGTCATGGCGTTCCACCATATTCCTTGCGGAACTTGCTTTTACTGCCGCAAGCAAACGTTTGCGCAGTGCGAAACCTACAAGAAGGTGGGTTCGACGGCGGGCGTGGGCGCGGCGGCGGGCGGCGGCTTTGCGCAGTACATCCGCGTCATGGACTGGATCGTCGGCGACGGGACGATCCCCGCCGGCCTCATCCACATTCCGGACGACATCCCGTTCGAGCAGGCGGCGTTTATTGAGCCGGTAAACACCTGTTTTAAGGCCATCAAGCTATTGGCCCTCGCGCCGGACGATACGGTTCTGGTGATCGGGCAGGGGAGCATCGGCATTCTGCTGGCCGCTTTGGCGCGACAGACCGGAGCCACCGTGCTCACGAGCGACCTGTATCCGGAGCGCCACGCGATCGCGGCGCGGTTTGGGCTCGACCGTCCGCTAGATGCTCGCGGGAATGTGGCCGCCGCCGCCAAAGCCGCTACCGAAGGACGCGGGGCGGACGTTGCGCTGGTTGCCGTTGGTGCCGACGCGCTGATTGCGACGGCCATGGCGGCGATTCGTCCCGGGGGGCGCGTCATGTTGTTCGCCAGCACGCAACATGGAACGGCGCCGTTCGACCCGGCGGCGGTGTGCATGGACGAAAAGACGCTGATGGGGTCGTACTCGGCTTCAGTAGCGATTCAGCAGGAGGCCATCAACCTGGTGTTCGAAGGGTATCGCTCGGGAGGGCTTGATCTGACGAAACTGATTTCCCACCGTTTCACTCTGGGCCAGGCGGCCGAGGCGGTTCATCTGGCTTCGAATCCGCAGCCCGATTCGATGAAGATCGTACTGAAGCCCTAGGCTATTCTGGCGCCCTTGTGGGCGGTTCAGGTAGAGGCAGTTCCGGCTGGACGCCATGCGTCCGCATGAGAAAAATACCGCCGATGAACACCGCCACACCGGCTCCTGCAAGGAGCTCAATCGCGTGTCGAAAAGCGGTTTGTGTTCCGGGTGGTGTCCCTTGCACGCTGGCCTGGCACTGGGCGCATCCTTGCGCGGAAGCTGGCGCAGGAATGATCGCTGCGGCCGCGGTCCAGGCAGAGAGAAGCAGAAGACGCTTCACTGGAAGAAGTCGAGCAAAACGAAAAGAGCAACCCATAGAACACCCATGGCGTGCCAGTACCAGACGGTGGTGTCGACCCAGATTTGTCGTGTGGCGAACTGCTTAGACGAACGCAGAACGGCGAGCGCTCCGATCAGCAGGGCTGTGCCGATAAACAGATGCAGGGCATGGGCGGCGGTGATCAGGTAAAAGAAGTGCCCGCTCGAATTTGAAGCGTAGTAGACGCGCTGCATCTGCAACTGCAGCCACGCGACCCACTGGCCGACAAGAAACAACATACCGAAAACCAGGGTGACCGCGAGCCATACTGTTGCGCGCTTTGACGTCGGCTTGCCGAGCCCAAACCACTCGTCCATGATGGACTGCTCGTGAAACATGGCGCGGCGCGCGAGTTCCGCGGTGACCGAGCTGATGAACAGGACGGCGGTGTTTAGCCACAGAATAGTGGGCAGCGCGGTGGGCAGCCAGGAGTTGATGACGCGGTCGTAGGCGTCGACGTGATAGCTGGATTTCGTAACGAGAAAGGCCGAAACCAGCCCAACAAAAATAAGAAGAATCCCGAAAAGCGAGAAGGCGAGGCCGATGCGGGCGGTGGCAAGGCGCTCGCGGGGCCCTCGGCGACCGGCCGCGGCGCGCTCGAAGTCGTCGCCTCCATCGTCGCCGTTGCCGCCGGTGCGCTTGTCGACGGGAGGGCGCCCGCCGGCGCCGTTGTCAGCGTCGCGGGGCGTGTCGATGACCCGTCGAGGCTCGAGTTGTGGCGGCGTCAGAGTGGCTGGCATAGAACCCTCAAAGGCTTACTGTTTCGAGATTACTCCTTCGGCAACACTTTCGTCAGCGGCTCCCATTGCGGATGAAAGCTGTTGCCATCGGGTGAATATTCACAGGGGCCAACATACACGCAGGGCACAGCGAAGTGACTTGAGGCAGCGGCTTCGGGTGGCGTAACCGGGGCCGGTGCCCACTCCATCGTGGTCGCGGCCCAGGGGTTTGCGGAAGCTGTTCGCGGGCCGCTCAGGGTGCGGACCAGGTTCCAAACAAAGGGGAGCTGGGCTGCCGCCAGAAAGATAGCCGCGTAGGTGATGTGCCGCTGCAGCGGCAACAGGTTCTTGAGCAGCGTACCCGCAGGACCGGCAACTCCGGTGAGCTGGGCGTAATGGCGGGGTTCCCCGGCGAGCCCGGCAAGATGCATTGGAAGAAATGTTGCGTACGCGCCGAGCAGGGTGGCGTAAAAATGGACGCGGCCGAGACCATCGTTCAACATGCGGCCGGCGAGCAGCGGGAACCAGTAATAGGTGGCGAGGTACAGGCCGAAGACTCCAGCCATCGCCATAATGAGGTGGAAGTGCGCGACCACAAACATGGTGTTGTGGAGGTACTGGTCCAGAATGGGCTGCGCGAGGATCGGCCCGGTGAGACCGCCGGCGACGAACAGCGATACAAAGCCGAGCGCAAACAGCATCGGCGTCGTCAGGCGTGGCTTTGAGCCCCAGACGGTGGCCAGCCAACTCAGAACTTCGGCGGAAGCGGGAAGGGCGATGGCCATCGTCGAGATGGCGAAGGTGGAGCCGGCAAAGGGACTCAGCCCCGCGACGAACATGTGGTGTCCCCAGACCAGGATGCCGAGCAGGCCAATAAGCAGCGTGACCGCGATCATAATGCGGTACGCAAAGACACGGCGGCGGGCAAAGTTGGCCAGCACCATCGACGTGAGGCCGATGCCGGGAAGGACGGCGATGTAGACCTCGGGGTGCCCGAAGAACCAGAACAGGTGCAGCCACAGCAAGGGGGAGCCGTCGCCGGGGGAGTGGAGGACGAGGCCGTTGACGACCTCAGTTGCGGGCAGGAAAAAGCTGGTGTGGAGGTGGCGGTCTGAAAACAGCATGAGGAGCGCGGCGAGCAGGACGGAAAATGCCGGGATCGAGAGCAGGGCGGCGGTAAACCATCCCCACACCGTGAGCGGAAGTCGATGCCAGGCCATGCCAGGGCAGCGCATCGTGATGATGGTCGCCAGCATGTTGACGGCGGCGACAAGCGAGGCGAGTGCAAAAAAGGCGATGGCGGCGAGCCAAAGGTCCATACCCCCTGCTTGTCCAGGGCCGGCGATGGTGATCGCCGACAAGGGCGGGTAGGCCGTCCAGCCGGAAATCGCGGAGCCGCCGGGTACAAACGGGGAAGCGAGCAGCGTCGATAGAGCGGTGGCGAAGAGGATGAGAGCCGCGCGGTTCCAGCGCGGGAACGCCATCGATGACGCGCCGATCTGTGCCGGGACCAGCAGATTACCAAAGCCCCACTGCGGTGCGATCGTCAGGACGAAAAACAGCATCAACGTGCCGTGGAGGGTGACGAGGCCGAGGTATTCCTCCGGCAAAATGAGGCCGTGCAGCGGGAGCGACCACGCCGGCCAGGCGAGGTGCAGGCGCATTAGCAGCGACAGTGCCGTGCCGGCAAGAAGGGCGATCGTTGACAAGGCCAGGTAGGCGAGGCCCAACGTGCGGTGGTGGGTGAAGCGGGGGGCAGGTTCAGTTCTGAGCTTCGAGTTTTCAGTTGTGAGGCGAGGATTCACTGTTCGCCTCCGGTGGATTGATGCCGGCTCAGCCACATGGCGAAGTCTGCCGGAGGGAGAACGCGAAGCGTGGCGGCCATGCGATAGTGGCCGGCGCCGCAAAGCTGGGTGCACAGGATGGCGTAGTCGCCCGGCGTTGTAGGCGTGAAGTGGACGTGGATGGTTTGGCCGGGCACGGCGTTCTGCTTGAGGCGCAGCGCCGGTACGCTGAAGCCGTGGATCACGTCGAGCGCGCGCAGGCGGAGATCGACTTCGCGTCCGGCGGGAAGGACGAGCTGCCCGCTGATGACATCGTCAGAGCTGTGGCGGTCGGTGGGGTCGAGGCCGAGCGGATTGCCCTCACCCGGAGCCACCAGCTCCGGACGCGTACGCCCGAAGGTGGCGTCCGGACCGGGATAGCGGACGTACCAGGCGAACTGCATGCCAACCACTTCCACCTGCATGGCCGCGGGGTCCGGGCCGGTGTAGCGGGCATCGCGCCACAAGGCTTCGGCGCGAACGGCAAGCCCGCCGAACAGGACGGCGAGCGCCGCGAGGGGGAGGAACTCGAGCAGGGCCTGGCTGTGAAACGCGCCCTTGCGTCGGCGGCGGGCGAGCCCGGCGAGCAGCAGGAGATGCGCGAGCGCAAGCAGGCCGAGCGCGATCCAAAGGTTCAGGAGCAGGTGGCGGTCGAACGCGGGGCCGTGCAGGGAAGCGTCCGGCGGGAGCCCCCAAAAGCGGTCGCTCAGGCGCATACACGCGATGCTTGCCAGGTTGAGCGGCGTTCCCATACCTCTAGGATAGTGGATTCGACTCGCTTAGGAACTGCGGCAGACCA
Organism: uncultured Granulicella sp.; assembly: GCA_937871785.1. GTDB lineage: Bacteria > Acidobacteriota > Terriglobia > Terriglobales > Acidobacteriaceae > Granulicella. The sequence continues at coordinate 2,983 of CALMON010000096.1, read as the reverse complement.
AGCTGCGGCGAGCGAATGAAAAGGGAGCGGTCCTGAACTGCGTCGAAAGCATTGGGTTGCTTTCCTGCCGAATCCTGAGACGTTAAGCCCGGGTGTTCGCGGTCCGCACCATGTCCAAAAAATGCTGGTGGCCGCGGGTGTCGTGGCCGAGTTCGGGATGAAAGGTGGCGGCGAGCAGATGGCCCTGCTGGACGAGGGCCGGGTCATCACCGCGCCGCGCGAGCGTAGTGACTTCCGTGCCGGTGTGAGCGATGCGGGGAGCGCGGATGTAGACCATCTCAAGCGGCCCGCCGGGAAGGCTGGTGGCTTCGGTCAGGATGGCGGAGTCGTTCTGACGGCCGTAGAAATTGCGCTCGATCGCGATGTCCATGACGCCAAGCGAGCGCTGCGCCGGGTTGAGGACGTCCTTCGCAAGCAGGATGGCCCCCGCACAGGTGCCAAAGGTCGGGGTAGTTTGCGCGAAGGACTGAAGGATGTCGAAAAAGCCGTCACGCTCCAGGTGCTTGAGGAACGTAGTGGATTCGCCGCCCGGAATGACGAGGCCATCGAGTTCGGCGAGCTGCGCGGGCCGGCGCACCAGAACGACCTCTGCGCCAAGCTCGCGCAGCATCGCGGCGTGGGCCTCAAAAGCGCCCTGCAAGGCCAGGACGCCGAGGGTGAGTACGGGTGCGGGCACGCGACTACCAGCCGCGGTTCTGCATCATGTCCGCTTCGGCGATGCCGCCGACAGCGAGGCCCTTCATCGCACCGAGGCAGTCCTCGCTGGCGCGGGCGATCACCGCAGGGTCGGTGAAGTCCTTGGCAGCGTCGACAATGGCCTTGGCGCGGGACTCGGCTTCGGCGCGCTCTTCGGGGCAGACCGGCTCGCCAATCTTGGCGCCGAACAGCGCGGCAGACTCCGCATCGTGCAGCCGCACGTCGAGCCGGATATTGCCTTCCTTCATAAAGATGCCGGAGCCGACGAAAACCGTCTCCGCGCCAAGCTGCATCATCAATGCGGCGTCGGCGGGCGTCGCGATGCCGCCGGCGGAGAAGTTGGGCACGGGAAGCTTGCCGGTGCGGGCCACGCCAGCCACCAATTCAAAGGGCGCGCGAAGGTTTTTGGCGGCAGCGTACAGTTCCTGGTCGCTGAGCACCGTAAGGGCCTTCATTTCAGAAACGCTCTGGCGCATGTGGCGCACCGCGTGGACGACGTCTCCTGTGCCGGGCTCGCCCTTGGTGCGGATCATTGCGGCGCCTTCGGCAATGCGGCGAAGCGCTTCGCCCAGGTCTTTCGCGCCACAGACAAACGGCGTCTTGAAGGCGTGCTTGTCGATATGGTGGAGCTCGTCGGCGGGGGTGAGCACTTCAGACTCATCGATAAAGTCGACCGCGAGGTATTCGAGCACCTGCGCTTCCGCGAAGTGGCCGATGCGCGCTTTGGCCATGACGGGGATGCTGACGGCCTTTTGGATCGCCTTGATCATGCCGGGGTGCGACATGCGCGCTACGCCGCCCTGCGCGCGAATCATGGCAGGCACGCGCTCGAGCGCCATCACGGCGATGGCCCCTGCTTTTTCGGCGATCATGGCCTGGTCGACGTCCATAACGTCCATAATGACGCCGCCCTTGAGCATTTCGGCGAGGCCGAGCTTGAGGCGAAGGCTGCTGCCGATTCCATTGCTGCTGCCGCCGTTATTGCTGCTGCCGTTGCTGCTGCCGCCGTTATTGCTGCTGCCGTTGCTGCTGATTCCGTTTGTGCTCGCCATGGGGGGTCTCCGGGGGTGCGGCTCAGACACACGCCGCACTGACACGTGCCAGTTTATCAGGATGCCCGCATCCGGTGCAGCGACTGTATGCGCTCCGCGTTCGTCCTATACACAACACCGCGAACGGGGCCGTGGCTTTCCTCGGCTATTCTGAAAAGAGCACGCTCACGCACGAACCTTTGTCGCAACCGTAAAGGAACACATGAAGTCCGTTACAAAGTCCGTTGTCAACCTGCTTCTTGCCCTTGGCAGCACCACCGCGTTTGCCCAGGCGTCCACTTCCAACGCTCCCGACGCCCACGGCGTGCTGCGCGACAAGCTGTCGAACGGTCTGCGCGTGGTGATCATCCGCAACGCGCTGGCCCCGGTTGCGACGGTGCAGATGAATTTCATGGTGGGCGGCGATGAAACGCCGGCAGGCTTTCCCGGCACGGCGCATGCGCTTGAGCATATGGCGTTTCGCGGCTGCACGGGCATGACGGCCGACCAGACGAGCGCCATTTATGCGCAGCTCGGCGGCAACAACAATGCGGACACGCAGCAGACGATCACGCAGTTTTACGCGACGATCCCATCGGCGGACCTGAACGTCGCGCTGCAGGCGCAGGCAGCCTGCCTGCGCGGGGTAGACAACACTCCTGACGAGTGGAAGCAGGAGCGCGGGGCGATCGAGCAGGAAGTGTCGCGCGATCTTTCGAATCCGACCTACAAGTTCATCAGTCGGTTGAATGAAGACATGTTCGCCGGAACGCCTTATGCGCATGACCCGCTGGGGACGCGGCCCTCCTTCGACGCAACCACCGCGGAAGCTTTGAGCGCGTTCTACAAGCAGTGGTACACGCCGGGCAATGCGATTCTGGTGATCGTCGGCGATGTGGACCAGCAGGCGACGCTCGCGAAGGTAAAAGACCTGTTTGCGAGCATTCCCGACCACCCGCTGCCGGCGCGGCCGCCAATCAACCTGACGGCGCCGAAGTCGGAAAGCTTTATGCTCGACTCGAACCTGCCGTACGTGCTCGGCTTCATCGCGTACCGGCTGCCGGGAACCTCTTCCCCGGACTATGCGGCCTCGCAGATACTGGCGGAGGTGCTGGGCTCGCAACGCGGCAACCTGTATGCGATGGTGCCTGCGGGCAAGGCGCTGGCGGCGGAGTTCGGCGAAGCGGAGTCGTACCCCAAGGCAAGCATCGGGTATGGCGTGGTCGCGCTGCCGACGGGCACGGACCCAGCGGGCG
>CALMON010000095.1:1663-2015 GCA_937871785.1 uncultured Granulicella sp. | reverse complement strand
AATTTTGGTACTCCCAACCGGGCTCGAACCGGTAGTCTACGGTTTCGAAGACCGTTGCTTTATCCATTAAGCTATGGGAGCAAACTACTTGGAATTAGCTACTTATAAGCAATCAAAAACTTTCCCATGGCCGATTGTACCCATTGTGGGTATGGACACCACAGATAGCACGCAGACAAAAGCCAATTCGCTTTGAGAAAGTACCTCGACACAACATATCATTCGTTACCGATCATCCGGGGTATAATACGCAAAGTTCAAGGTCGGTGGCAAACAGTTCCGTTTAGCCTGAACGCTTCGGTCCGCTCGGTCGCCTAAGCGCGCCTGGCCGTTGCGCGAAAGCGAACATCGA
>CALMON010000095.1:0-1653 GCA_937871785.1 uncultured Granulicella sp. | reverse complement strand
GTTCGACAGAATTACCTCAGAGGCGGATCACGCTGGCTTCCTGCAGGGAGTGGGCCGCAGAGCACGCGAGGCGATACAGCACGCTACAATAAGACGTTATCACATCTTCGACGGGTCTTGGAACATCCCTTGGAAACGGCATCCCACCTACCAATCATAGCGTTGGTCTGAAAAGAAGGAGTGTGAAATCCAGACGGAGAAATCTTTGTCCGAAGCGCTTCTGACGAAGCGACAAAAACGTTGAGATTAGGCGTGTTATGATAATTTCCAGAGCACGCGAGTTATCGTTCGTATGTCAGAGGTGCTCCCCATTTGCATGGGGGGGATCTAAGCGGCTGCGCCATGCATTCACGTAAACTGATAGTTTTCTGTCTCGATGGTCTTACAGAGCTGCGAACCGTCAAGATTAGCAGATGTGCTAAAATGGTCAGAGTCGAATGAACATTTTGTCATCAAGCAAACTGGAGGAGGTGTGCGATTCTCCTCGCATGGTCCTGCGTCTTTTCCATTCATGCCGACAGCGCTGCCCAGTATCGTCTTCTTTCCGGAGGCTTGTGCTGTTGGCATCTCTCTGCCTCGCCACGCCGAGTTTTCTTTGTGCACAGTCTCCCACGCCGCTGTTGCCGGTGGACACCACGCTCTTCGATTTCTACGAGCGCGGACCCTACCGCCCGGAGGTGCCCCGTCCGGCGGCGCTGCTGGGGTACGAGCCGGGCGAGTTTCACACCACCTACGCGAACTACGAGCGCTTCCTGCGCGAACTCGCCCCCAAGACGGATCGGCTGCGTGTCTTCACGCTGGGCCAGACCCCGGAGCACCGCCCGCTTTATCTGCTCGCCGTTTCCAGCCCGGAAAACCTGGCCCGCCTCGAAGCCATCAAGAGTGACTTGGCCCGGCTCGCCGACCCGCGCACCTGCAACGCGGCGGACGCCGCCGCCATCGCCGCCCGCTCGCCGATGGTCGTGTGGCTGAGCTATTCCATCCACGGAGATGAATCCTCCGCGTTCGAGGCCGGGATGCAGGTGCTCTACCAACTGACGGCCAGCGATGATCCCAAAATCCAGGACGTGCTGCGGCAATGCGTGGTGCTTATCAACCCGGCACAAAACCCGGACGGGCACGAACGCTTCACCGCTTGGTACAACGCGGAGGGTTTGGGACGCCCGGAGGCGTTTGCCTACGAACACCGCCAACCTTGGGGCATCTACGGCCGCTTCAATCACTACGGGTTCGATCTGAACCGCGACATGCTGCCGGGTTCGCAGATCGAAAGCCGGGTGGCCGGAGCAGCATTCCTTGACTGGCATCCGCAGGTCAACGCCGACCACCACGGCGAAACCAAGAACTTTTTCTTTCCGCCCCCGGCGGTGCCGGTCAATGCAGCGCTGCCGCTCGATCAGACCGAGAAATGGCAAAGCTTGCTCGGCCAAGGCAACGCGGCGGCCTTCAATCGCTTCCACTGGCTGTACTACAACCGCGACGTGTTCGACCTGTATTATCCCGGCTATTGGGACAGCTGGCCGAGTCTGCACGGGTCCGCCGGGATGACTTTCGAGTCCGACGGCGGCGGCAAGCGCGGGTTCAACTGGAAACGTGACGACGGCACCATCGAGACCTTGCGCGGCGCCATCGCCAAGCATTTCACGGCCAGCC
>CALMON010000094.1 GCA_937871785.1 uncultured Granulicella sp. | reverse complement strand
ACGGGTCAACGATCAGTCGCGGTCGTTGCCGGTGATCGGAAGGTCCTGTTTCACGCGGAAGGCGATGGATTGCGCGCGCGCCGTGTAGTCCGACTGCGGGTATTGCGTGCGCATCTGCTGCGCGATGGTGTCGCAACTCTTTGCAGCGCCATCGGCGCGTTTGGAGTTCTCCTGCACGTTGTACATCGTCACCAGAACGCCCTGCCGGTAAGCCGCGTCGTAGAGCGCTTCAGCAGATTTCGGCCCGCCGGGGTAGCGCTCGGCGTATTTTTCGTATAGCCCGGCTTCCATCTCCGGGCATTTGGGCAGGCCCTGCCAGTCGCCGCAAAGCTTGTTGTCGAGCAAGGTAAACGCGGCGCGCGCGGCGAACGGCGAGCTGGGGTACTGCTTCATCACCCGCTTGAAGTCGCCTTCAAAAAGCTGCGGGCGCAGGTAGGCTTCCTGCTCGTGGGCGCTTGGCAGCGTTTTGTTTTCAGCTTTGTCGAGCTGCCAGCGAATATCGGCGGCGCGGAAGGCGGCCTCGGCGGCCAGCGGAGAGGTGGGGAAGTAGTCGGCGACGCGCTTGTAGAGCAAGTGCGCTTCGCCGGCAGCGGCCACCGGCGCGTGCGGCTCGGCGGCCTGCGCTTCGAGCTCCGCGGCGGCACCGTAGATGATCGCATCGCCGTTCGGCGTCGTGGGGCCGACAATGCCTTTGTCTTTGATCCAGCCCGTCGTCGGGTCGGAGACAGCTTCGCTAAACTCTGGTTCCGACTCGTCGTCCTGAGCGTCCTTCGCGTCTGTGTTGGCAAACACGCGGACCCAGGGGCCGTTATGTTCGAGCACAACGATCTCGTGACCTTCGGTGACGGACGTGATCGGCGGCGCGCCCGTGTCGGCGGTCGCATAGACGTTGGCCGTATGCAGCACGGTCGCGCGGGCAGAGCGGTCGTACCCGCTGCGGGCGTCCTTCTTACCCTTTTGAGCCAGGGCGAGCGACGGAAGAAACGCGACGACGGAAACGGCGGAGATGGCGGCAAGGGTTCGGAAACGCATGGCAGTTATTGGACGCTCGCGGCGAGCGATTCGTCCCGCAGCCGCTCGTCCCCGAGCAGTTCTTCGCGAAGCCCCGCATCCAGGTTGCCTCCGGAAAGCACGGCCACGATCTCTCGCGCGGGCGGAAGCTCGTGCGCGTGGAAAAGCGCGGCCGCAAGCGTGACGGCTCCGGAAGGCTCGGCAACCAGGGTCGTCACGGTGAGGATCAGCCGCGTGGCGGCACGGACTTCAGCCTCGCTGACCGCGACGATGCCGTCGACAAACCGCAGAATATGCGCAAAATTGCGTTCGCCGAGCGATTGCGTGCGCAGACCGTCGGCCAGGGTGCGGGTGGTGTGGGCGGCGGGCCACTCGATCAGCGTGCGGGTATTGAACGACTCCCGGGCGTCGGCGGCAAGCTCCGGCTCGCAGCCCCAAACGGCGGGTGCCGGCTTCCCGGCGGCTTCAGCCCCAAGTTTCACAGCTGTCGCGATGCCGGAAAGCAGGCCCCCGCCGGACACCGGGGACAGCACGAGGTCGCTACCGGGAAGCTGCTCCATGAGTTCAAGCCCGCAGGTGGCCTGGCCGGCGATGACGTACTCGTCGTCATACGGCGGCACCATGGTGTAGCCGTGCGCCGCTTCGAGCTCTTCGGCTTTGCGGCGGCGGTCGGCGGAGCCGTTGCCTACCGTGACGATCTCCGCGCCCAGCGCCAGGGTTGCTGTCCGCTTGCCGACCGGCGCGTTTTCCGGCATCACGATCACCGCCCGTGACCCCAGCGCGCGAGCCGCATAGGCGACGCCCTGCGCGTGGTTGCCGGAGGAATACGTGATGACGCCGCGGCGAAGCTGCTCCGGCGTCAGTGAGGCCACCTTGTTGTACGCGCCGCGCAGCTTGAAGCTGCCGATCGGCTGGGCAGACTCGTCCTTGAGGTAGATGTCGGCCGCCGGTGCGTTGACGCCGGCGGAGCGGATCTGCTCGCGGGTAAGCCGCACGAGCGGCGTGCGGACGGCGGTGCCGGCGATGCGCTCGCAGGCGGCGTGGATGTCGGTGAGGGTGATCAGGTCCATAGGGGCTCCGTGCCGCGTGGCCGACCGCCGCTGTCCAGCAAGTCTGCGATTCCGCGCCAGCTTCAATTCTATGCAGAAAAAGGGTGGCAGCCGTTGACAGAGGTGCAGCGCAAGGGTGACTATTTCCCCAATGACGAACATCTTCGGGTTGCGCTCTCTCCTTCACCCGCTCCTTGGCACGCTCCTTCACCCGCTCCTTGGCGCGGCCGTTTGTCTCGTGCTGGCTGCTCCGGCGGTGCCTTCGATGCACGCGCAGGCAACGGGCCCGAAGCCGCTGGCGGATTTGCCGGCGCAGTTTGTCACTCTCGGCACCGGGGGCGGGCCGGTGATCCAGACGATGCGATCCCGGCCGGCAAATGCCGTGGTGGTTGGCGATGCGGTGTACCTGTTCGACGTAGGCAACGGCGTTCTGCGGCAGATGGCGCTGGCGAAGCTGCCGCTCCTCAAGCTGCGCGCGGTGTTTCTTTCACATTCGCATGTGGACCACAACGCCGATCTCGCTCCCGTGCTGCTGACGCGGTGGCTCCTGTATAACACGCTCCCCTTGCCGGTGATCGGGCCGAAGGGCACCACCGAAATGACCGCGGACCTTGCCCGGGCGTATCGTTCGGTAGAACTCGCCCCGTTGACGGGAGGGGATGCGTATCGCAAGCCGCCGATCGCCGCGAGCATCGCCGCCCGCGACCTGCCGCAAGATACCGACAAGCCGGTCGTGGTGTTTGCGGATGATCGTATCCGCGTGTTGGCGTTTACGGATAATCATTTCCACTACCCGGCCGGCAGCGAAGAAGCTCGTTTTGAGCGGTCCTACGCGTTCCGCATCGAAACCGCACGTCGAGTCTTTGTTTTTACGGGAGACACGGGAGTGTCGCCGCATGTGGCCGAACTGGCCAGGGGCGCGGATGTCCTGGTGAGCGAAGTGATCGATTTACCCGCTATCGCCGCATCGCTGCGGGCCAGGCCGGAAATGGCGGCGCAGTTTGATCGCTACATGGCGCACATGCGGCAGGACCACCTGACGCCTGCGCAGGTCGGCGACATTGCGGCGGACGCAGGTGTAAAAGAGGTGGTGCTGACTCACCTGTCTCCGGGGCTCGATGGCGAAAAAGATACATCCGGGTACACCAACGGCATCGACGCCAGGTACAAGGGGCCCGTGAAGGTGGCGAAGGATCTGGACCGCTGGTAAGCGGGGCTTCTTCGACCGCAACAAGCGGCCAATCTTTCCGTGGTGCTTTCTCCTGAAGCTTGCAAAGGGTATGCTGGGTGAACCAGCAAAACCACTTGTAAGGAGTACCGAAGCTCCATGGGGATTTCCCGTCGTGATTTTCTGATGCGGGTCGGCCAGGCCGGCGGCTACAGTGCAGCGTTTCTGACGATGCAGACGATCGGGCTGTTCCCCCCGGCCGCCGCCTTTGCCGAGCCGCTGCGTGTGGAGCCCGGTATCGGCAAGGGTGTAAAGGTCGCCATCCTGGGCGGAGGCATCGCCGGGCTGGTGGCCGCCTATGAAATGCGCGCGCTCGGCTACGACTGCACCCTGCTCGAAGCCCGCACCCGCCCCGGCGGACGAAACTGGACCGTGCGCGGCGGCGACAAGGTCGAGTTCAGCGACGGCACCACGCAGCAGTGCACCTGGGATGCGCCAAACTACCAGAACGTCGGCCCGGCGCGGCTGCCGTCGATCCACAAAAACATTCTCGGCTATTGCGAAAAGCTCGGCGTCGAGCTGCAGGTAGAAGTCAACACCAGCCGGTCGAGCTTTCTGCAAAACGACGCAGCCAACGGCGGCAAACCGGTCGTGCAGCGGCAGGCGATCAACGACACGCGCGGCCATGTGAGCGAGCTGCTGGCCAAGTGCGTCAACGCCGGCAGTCTCGACGCGGACATGAGCAAGGACGACCGTGACCGGATGCTGACGTTCCTGCGAATCTACGGCTCGCTCGACAGCGCCGGCAAGTACAACGGCGGCGACCGCGCCGGCTACAAGGTGCTGGCGGGCGCCGGCGACGAGGCCGGCGTGCTTGCCGATCCCATCGATATGCACACGCTGCTCGACGAGAACTTCTGGCAGGGCATGTTGTTTGAAGAAACCTTCGACATGCAGGCCACCATGTTCCAGCCTGTCGGCGGCATGGACCGCATCCCCTTTGCCTTTGCAAAGGCTCTTGGAAATGTCGTGCAGTACGACTCGCCAGTCACGGCGATTCGGAAGACCCCCAGCGGCGTCCGCGTTGAATACACGCACAAGGGCGCGCCCAAAGCTCTCGAGGCCGACTACTGCGTGTGCGCTCTGCCGCTCACCGTGCTGCGCAAGATTCCGAACGACTTCAGCGCGCCGTATACCAAGGTGATGGACGAGTGCGTCTACGCGCACGCCTACAAGGTGGCCTGGGAAAGCCGCCGCTTTTGGGAGCAGGACTACAACATCTACGGCGGGCTGGAGTTTGTGACGACAGGCTGCAGCCCGGTGTGGTTTCCCTCGGCCAATATCTTTTCAAAGCGCGGCGTTTTCGTCAGCGGCTATACGGACGAGCGCGAATCGGAGTTCGGCAAGCTGCTTTTGCCGGAAAAGCTCGCCGAAAGCCGCAAAACAGTCGAGCGGCTGCACCCCGGCCACGGCGCGGAGATCGAAAAACCCATCTATGTGAACTGGGGCAAGGTGGCCTACAACGAGGGCTCGTGGATACAGCGCTACGGCCCCGGGCAGGAGCGCGCTCCGGGCATCACCTTTACGCCCAGCGGCGTGCCGGCCAAGGAAGGCAAGGCGCAAACGCGCACCAATGCCGGTTACCAGACCCTCACCGAACCAGATGGCCCGGTCTACTTCGTCGGCGACCATGTGAGCCACATCGTGGCATGGCAGGAGGGCGCGGCCGTCAGCAGCCTGCGCGCCGTGCAGATGATCAGCGACAAGGTAAAAGCAAAGAACGCGTGATCCCGATCGCCCGCTGACTTGTGGGCCGACCTGTGGGGACGACGCAAAACCGCTGTGTAGATTTACACATTGAGGAGAGCCGCATGAAGAACGTACTCCGCACCGCCCTGATCACGACTCTTATTGCCTCCGCGGCGACCATCGCCGGGGCGCAGGTCACCGTCAAGCGCATGCAGACCGACGCCTCACCGATTGCCAGCGGCGTGTGGGCCGGCGACACGCTGTACCTGAGCGGCCAACTCGCCAGCCCCGTCACCCCCGCCGACACCGCCAAGGGAACCGCCGCGGTGTACGGCGACACGCAGGCTCAGGCGCTCAGCGCGTTGAACAAGATACAGGCGCTGCTCAAAGCGCAGGGCCTCGACATGAAGGACGTCGTCAAAATGACGGTCTTTCTCGCGGGCGACCCGGGGAAGGGCGGCAAGCTCGATTTTGCCGGCCTGCAGGCGAGCTACACGCAATTTTTCGGCACCAAAGACCAGCCCAACAAGCCGGCCCGCAGCGCCGTACAGGTGGCAGCTTTGGCGGCTCCGTGGGCGCTGATCGAAATTGAAGTGGTCGCGGTAAAGTCGAAGTAGCTGGTTGATTGCCAGGCTGTTCTCGACAGGCGGAGTTATCTCAGCCAATCTCGGCGTTCGTTCCCGGCGTGGTCCCTGTATCTCCGGGGGAAGACGGGTTCAGCTTGCCCAGCGTGTTTTCAGGCGTGTTCGACTCTACGTGCGGATCGGTCTTGTTGTCGCCCGTTTTGCCGGTGTCGCCGGTGCTGCCCGAAGGCTCCGCCTTTTGCTGCGCTTCGCTCTGCTTTTCTTCGCTCATGGCTGGGTTCGATGCTGATTTCGCCCCAGGCAGCAGCCCGTGGTAGCATAGAGCCACGGCAGACTACGCTTCCGAGCGTACGGGCCGGCGGCCTTTGCGCTGCCTGTGCCTGCCACTTTCCCTGGCAAATGTCCTCGCGAGCCTTGTGCCCCTGGGCTGTGCCGGGAAAGATTCTGCAAACCTCAAGTTTTGTTTGGAGCGAATCATGGCACAGGTATGCGAACTTTGCGGCAAAGGACCTCAATTCGGTAATAACATTTCTCACGCGCACAACGTCACACGCCGCCGCTGGAACCCGAATCTTCAGAAGGTCAAGGCGATGAACAACGGTGTTTCAAAGCGCATGCGGGTATGCACCGGTTGCATCAAGGACGGCAAGATCGTTAAGGCTTAAAGCCGTAGCGCTTAGGTAAGAAGCTTGTCCGAAGGACTAAGCTGGAAACTGGAGCGGCTCGACCAGGGCTTCCCCCCGGGTCGGCCGCTTTCTCTTGTTCACGGCTAGAAATTTATCCAGCTATTTGCCGGTAAAGCTCAGCGACGCCGAGTTGATGCAATAGCGCTGTCCGGTCGGCTTGGGTCCATCCGGAAAGACGTGCCCAAGGTGCGCTCCGCAACGCGCGCACGTGCTCTCCACACGTCGCATACCGTAGCTACGGTCTTCGTGCTCCAGGACCGCGCCCGGAACGGGCTCGTAGAAACTCGGCCAGCCGGAGCCGGACTCGAATTTGGCGTCGCTTTTGAAGAGCGGCGCATTGCAGGCTCCGCAGTGGTACATGCCGTCCGCGTGGTTGCTCACGAGCGCTCCGGTAAAGGGCCGCTCGGTGCCTTTTTCGCGCATAACGTGGTACTGCTCCGGAGTGAGCTCGGCGCGCCACTCGGCGTCTGTTTTTGTAATCTTTTCGGGGCTTGTGGGTAGAGCGGCGGCGTCTGAAAGTGGGCCGCCGGCTGGAATCGTAGGCATGATGTTTCCTCCTGCTGAGGATTGGATGCCGCCAGCGAAGCCAAGGTTCGACAGGAGACGGGCGCTTGAGCGCCTCTCCTGTAGGTTTGAGCTCTCTTTCAATTTACAAGTCGCACCTTCAGCGCTCCGGTCGTGTCGACGCTGAGTCCACAGGGCTTCACCCTAAGCTGGTATAAAGCGGGCCTTCAGCCCTAAAGCAGAGGCCACTACACCTCGGCGGTAAAGTGGTCTCGCCATAAAAATAAAGGGGAGCGGCTGTAGCCGCTCCCCTTTACTGCATTGCATATCCCAGGCTTAGGACGCGGCAACGAGTTCGGCAGACACCTTCTCAGCGGGGACGTCGGCTTCGTAGTTGACGACGAAATCCTTCGGCACATCGGGTCCCCAGACGTAGAGCGAGTCCTCACCCGGGTGGTCGCCTGCATCCCAGTCGCAGGTAACCGGGATGTAGTCGATGTCCGACGAATACTCGCAGTAGCTACCCCACGGATCACGTACGTAGTGGAAGTAATTGGAACCGAGAACGTGACGGCCAAGTCCCCAGCCGGCAGAATAGCCCTTGTCGGCCATGTTCATCGCGCCAAGGCCGATTTCGTGGATGTTCGACAAGTCCCAGCTCACATGGTGAAAGCCCGGTGCGGACGACTTCGCGAGCGCAATCATGTGGTGATCGCTGCCGTGGATACCGTGCAGAAAGGCGATGCCTTCGCCGGAGCGGTCCGAAAGCCGCAGCCCGAGCGTGCGGCCGTAAAATTCGATGGCACGGAGAACGTCAGTCGTAAACAGCAGGATGTGCGCCATACGGCGGGGGCGCACCGGCTCAGCCAAACGACGGTACGGTGCGCCGCGAACGCCGCCCGGAACGGATTCCATCTGGAAGTCCATTTTCTGGTTGGGCGAAGACTTTTCAGCCACCTTCACCTCAACCAGGATGCCGTCGGGGTCGCTGAACCAGAACCCGTTTGAATCGAAACCGGGAGGGGGGTCAAGCAGGCGAACGCCCTGCGCTTCCACACGCCGGCGCAGCGGTTCCAAATCTTCTTCGAACGCGCCGAAGGAGATATATTTGAGCTTCTTGGTAGGGCCTTCGGTCAGCAGGCCATAACGATGACCATTGCCGAAGGTGGCCAAACCAAGACGGTTGCCATCAGCCTTAAGGTCGAGCCCGAACGCGGCGTAAAACTCCTCCGCGACGCTCATTTTGGGCACGGTGATGCTGAAGTGATCGAGCGAATGTACGCCGAGTTCGCCGGCGCGCTTGGGGGTGGGAGTGAAGCTGCGAATCATCGTCATGATGTGGCCTCGTGGTGAAACAAATGCGGGCTATGTACTAGCTTTGTTGCGCGATGGGGTTCGAAAGCAGACCGATCCCCTCGATTTCGACTTCGCACACATCGCCCGGCTTCATAAACAGCTTCGGATTGCGGGCGAGCCCGATCCCGCTGGGCGTTCCGGCGACGATCACGTCGCCCGGACGAAGCGTTACCGGGATGCTGAGCAGGTGGACGAGCGTGGCGATATCGAAAATCATGTCGCTCGTGTCGGCGTCCTGCAGCACCGTACCGTTTAGACGCGTCTTGAGGCGAAGACTCTTCGCCCCTGCGGGAAGTTCGTCGGCGGTAACGAAATGGGGGCCAAAAGCTCCCGTGCCATCAAAGTTTTTGCCGATCATCCACTGCGCGGAAAGGAACTGGTAGTCGCGGACGGAGGCGTCGTTAAACACAGAGTACCCGGCGACGTGCTCGAGTGCGCGCTCCACGGGAATATCGCGGCCACCCTTGCCGATGATGGCCACCACCTCGCCCTCATAGTCGAGCTGGTCGGAAACATTCGGCCGGATGATCGGGGCATTGTGGCCGATCAGCGTGGAATTGTAGCGGCTGAACAGGGCAGGGTAGGAAGGCGCTTGGAAACCGCTTTCGGCCGCGTGATCCTTGTAGTTGAGGCCGACGCAGATTACCTTTTCGGGCGTGGCGAAAGGGGGCAGGTAATGGAGCCCGGAAGGATCGATCTCCTCGCCGGCAAGCAACTGCGTGTGCGCCTGCTTCAGCGCGTCGTCACCCGCGGCGAGAAGCGACGCGAGGTCCGCCTTGACGTCGGAGTTGGCGAAAATCCGTTCGCCGTTGAGCGCGCCGAGGGAGGCCACACCGTTCTGCTTGTAGGAAACAAATCGCACGCGTTACTCCGTAAAAGAATTCATCCTCAAGGATCGTCCTGTTCTTCGCGGCAACGGCCGACCCGCGCCGCCGCAGTGAACATGTTCACCAAGAGACTGCTCGCATCGCACAACACTTGTCAAGAGATTCGTGCGCACCGGGCCGCGATGCAGGGATGCTCCGCGAGGAACGTACCCTGGGTCACGCCGCCTCCCGTCCGAAACGGATCAGGGGTGCTTGTGGCGGTTGGCGCAAGAGCGTCTACTCAGTCGTGTAAGCCAGAGCAGTGACTCTTTTCCAGGAGATTCGTGATGAACCCACAGATGAACACCACTCCCGCCGCGTCCCTCCAACCTGCTTTGGCTGAAGGTCTCCTGTCCATGGAAACAGGTTCCGCCACGCAGCTCTCTTCAAGCGCGGCGAGCATGAACGACGAAGTTCCGTGCTCCTGCCCGGCCTGCTTCCCGTGGGACTTTTAACACGCCCTGCTTCAAAGCTGGCCGTACTTGGCGAGAGCGGCGAGAAGCGGAAGGCCGTTGCGGATCTCGCCGCGAGCCTCGCTTTCCGTTGCGGAAAGCCGGCTGACGCGGGTGGCAATCTCATCGGCCAAAGCTGCGGGAATGACGATCGCTCCATCGGCGTCGCTGACGAGGATATCTTCCGGCACCACGGTCAGCGAGGCTGTCAACGCCCCGGCCACCTGCACGGAAACGTTGTAGGCCTGGACTTTCCAGCGGCCAACGCCCTGTGCCGGGCTACGGTAGCGAGCTACTACCGGCATCCCGCAGCCCTGTAGAAAAGCAACGTCGCGAACGCCTCCATCCACCACCGCAGCCACCGCGCCGCGCGCTTTCATGGCAGTCGCCAGAAGGTCGCCAAAGCAGCAAACGCCGAGCGCGCCATTGCTTGCCCATAAAGCTACAGACCCTGCCGGGATCGCGTCGATCGCTTCGAGCTTCAAGCGGTCGCTGCCGGTGTAGATGGACGGCACGCCCGTAATCGGGAAGCAGGGGCCGGCAAAGGCTGCGGCCGGGCTGACGGGTTGCAAAGCATTGTCGAGCACGGGAGGCAGGAGGCCCATGCCGTCGAAAATGTCGGCGATGGCGGCGGTTCCTGCGGAGCGGAAAGCGGTGAGCGTCTCAGGGTGCATGCAACCGTAGCTTACCAGCCCCGCAAATCCCGTTTTGCCGCTTGATGTCGGCCAAAGCGGACACGTCCGTTTCGGACGAGGTCTCCTGTGACCACCCGCGCTTGCGAATCGTAGGGGTTCGGCGTGTACAGTAAGTGGTCGGACGCAGGATACGAGCCGATCCCTCCTCCCTGGAGCGCACGGTGATGTGGCCGTCCTGTCCTGCACGTTTCGTTCATCAGCACAGAGAGGAATTCCATGCAAAGCAGTTACAACGGCATCCCTGTTCCCGACGGCCAATCCATAGGCTATGCCGACGGCAAATACACCGTCCCCGACAATCCCATCATCCCGTATATCGAAGGCGACGGCACGGGGCGCGACATCTGGAAGGCTTCGCAGCGCGTGTTCGACGCGGCGGTTGAAAAGGCGTACGGCGGCAAGAAATCCGTGAAGTGGTACGAGGTTCTGGCCGGCGAAAAGGCCTACCGCGAAACGCAGAACTGGCTTCCGGACGACACGGTAAAGGCCACCATGGACTTCCGCGTGTCGATCAAGGGACCCCTGACGACCCCCGTTGGCGGCGGTATCCGCTCGTTGAACGTGGCCCTCCGCCAGCTCATGGACCTGTACCAGTGCATTCGCCCGGTGAAGTATTACGCCGGCGTGCCGAGCCCGGTGAAGCATCCGGATAAGCTCGACGTGGTGATCTTCCGTGAGAATACCGAAGATATTTATGCCGGCATCGAGTTCCGCGAAGGAACCCCGGAGGCCGAAAAGTTCATCGCGTTCGTCAATGACGACATGCTCAAGGGCACCAAGAAGAAGATTCGCCTGGACTCCGGCGTGGGCGTCAAGCCGATCTCGGTCACCGGGTCGAAGCGCCTGGTGCGCGCGGCTATTGCGTATGCGCTCGAAAACGGCCGCAAAGTAGTGACGCTGGTACACAAGGGCAACATCCAGAAGTTTACCGAAGGCGCTTTCCGCGAGTGGGGTTACGAGGTTGCGACCGAAGAGTTCCGCGAGCACACCGTGACTGAGCGCGAAAGTTGGATTCTGGGCAACATCGAAGCCAACCCGAGCATTACGCCTGAAGAAAACGCGGCGCTGATCGAACCTGGCATCGAGTTTGCGCCCAAGGAGTTCGGCGAAGGCATCGCGGCGGAAATTCGCGCGGTAACCGAGAGCATCGGCAAATCGCACGGCAACGGCCAGTGGAAGAGCAAGATTCTGGTCAACGATCGCATTGCCGACTCGATTTTCCAGCAGATCATCATCCGCCCGAGCGACTACAGCGTGCTCGCCACCACCAACCTGAACGGCGACTACATTTCAGACGCCGCGGCGGCGCAGGTGGGCGGGCTCGGCATCGCCCCCGGCGGCAACATCGGCGACGGCTACGCAGTCTTTGAAGCAACCCACGGCACCGCGCCCAAGTACGCAGACAAGGACGTGATCAATCCCGGTTCCGTGATGCTTTCGGGCGTCATGATGTTCGACTTTATGGGTTGGAGCGAAGCGGCCCGGCTGATCGAAAAGTCTCTGGAAGCGACCATCGCGCAGAAATTCGTGACCTACGACTTCGAGCGGCAGATGCAGGGCGCGACCAAGGCCAAGACCAGCGAGTTCGCTACCCGCATGATTGAGAACATGTAACGGGTGCGTCTGGAGTTATCCGTTGCGGATAGCTCTGGACATTGCCATCCTGAGCATTGCGAAGGATCTGCTTTCCT
>CALMON010000093.1 GCA_937871785.1 uncultured Granulicella sp. | reverse complement strand
CCCGCCAAACACTGGTCGCATGAGATTGGCGGTCCGTGCGTTCTACCTAACCTGAAAGGATTCACAATGCCGACTGACTTCACGAAGTTTCCGTTTCCCGGAATTGGAAACGCACAAGCACCCTCCGTTACGGAGGCGATTACATGGGATCCGAGCGACTCAGGCTTCATCGTCGTGACGATTCAAACGGACGCTCCTGACAAGTTCGTCGAAGCCGTTCGAGAGTTCGCAAAGACTCTGAGAAGTAATGTTCCCTCCAACGGGTTTATCGAGGTGCTTGCATTCCGGCATCTTCTTCGCGAAGAGATGGGTGGGGCGGTGCCGTTCGACCAGGCCATCTGCGAAACGATGCTCAAGGACGCTGATCGCCATCTGCAAAAAGATCCTGATCGCTTCCCGGCACTCAAGGCTGCGCTCAAGGTAGCTGAGGGCGCAAACCCGGGTGCCGACTGGATTCTGCTGCTGGAGTATAAGGATCTCGAACGGGCAAAAAATGCTGTGAACGCTTTCGCCTCGGGGCAAAGTGGCTTCTCGTTCCTCACGCGGAACTCGACGACCCAAAGCCTGAACTTCTTCAAGAACGCCAAACGTTACGCCCATGTTGTACGTGATCCTGATGTTATTCACTTTTTCAATCTGTTTCCCGGTCCTGGCGATCCGGAAGAACTCTGGCCGCAATGGCAGGCCGCGCTTCCCTGGTTCTTTGAAGTCGGTGAGTTCCGTTCGTCGTTCCCCCTCGTGGCACTTGACGCGAACCAGCCATATATCGTGGTCAACTACGCCCATATCGATTCGGTCAAACACTTCTTCCTCGGAGCTTTTTACGATCCGACCTATCTTGAAACGATAAAGACGTGCTATTCGGATCATGGATTCACTCTTCCGTTGCCGTTCTTTTGCAAGATAGTGCCGGTTTAGTGAGTGATTCTCAGCGAACATAATGTAGCAACAGCGCCCCAGGTGCATGCCGGGGCGTTGTTGGCTATTTGCAACCGTTATTGAACACCTGCGTAGCGCACCTGCCACTTCGACTAGGCCGGTGCCAAGCAGGAAGAAGCTGAGCTGGTGAGGTTTAAGAGTTCACAACTCCCCTGATCTAAGCGGCTCAAGGGCCGTGTCTGAGTTTGTACTCTTTCGGCGTTGTTCCATACTGCAGGATGAACTCATCCCTAAGAGCGGCAACGTTCCTAAAGCCACATCGTTGCGCCACCATCCTAAGTGTGGAGTGAGGCTCCTGCAACAGTGTCTTGGCCAGTTCTGCTCGTGTTTTCCGAATCCATGACGCTGGCGTCTGGTGGAAGGCGGCGGTGAAACGCCTGGCAAACGTGCGCGGGCTCATCGAAACCTGCCGGGCGAGCGCTGGAACAGAAAGGTCTCGTGTCATCCTACCTCTCACCCAGGCAGGCAGGTCTCGCAATCCTTCATCGGTGCCGCCACCTTCCTCCCTGATGAGGTCACTGAACTGAGCTTGCCCTCCCGGTCTCCGCAGATAAAGCACCAGTACCCGGGCTATCCCACTTGCAATTTGGGTTCCAAGGTCCTCTTCGACCAGTGCAAGAGAGAGGTCGATGCCGGCCGTAATTCCTGCACTGCTGTAAAAAGGTCCGTCCCTGACGAAGATGGGGTCTCTTTGCACGTCGATGCCTGGATATTCCCGCGAAAGCTGGTCGCAGTTCTGCCAATGTGTCGTCACTTTTCGACCTTGAAGCAGTCCGGTTGCGGCAAGCAGAAATGCTCCGGTACACACGGAACCCGTACGGCGACTGCGTACGTGCCTGGCACGAATCCAGGAGAGGAGATTTTTGTCGTGCGACCGCATGGCTCCGCGCCCGCCGATCACAAGCAACGTGTCTATCGGCTTCGAGAAATCCTGATAGTAGTGCTGCGACGCGACAGAGAGACCTGCGCTGCTTGTGAGAGCACCTCCGCTCTTTGTAGAAACCACATGGAGTGCATATTCGCTTCTTCCGCTCAGGGCATTTGCTTCAGCAAACACGCTGTAGGGGCCCGTTAGGTCAAGCAACTCGAATGGTGGCGCTACGAGAAAGACGATATTTCGTCGCATTGTGCTCCTCACGCAAGTGGCAGAATATCAATCAAAGCTGGCTTTTATGCCAGAGCCCTCGCAAGCATGATAGCCGAATGGATGGGGTTTCCCATTCTTTGGAGGAGATGATGGATCAACTAAGCCCGAATGCTGCGTTACTGATTATTGATGTACAACAAGGCTTTTCTGCCCCGAGCTGGGGACCGCGCAACAACCCCGAAGCAGAAAACAACATTGCCTTGCTGCTAGCCGCGTGGCGCGAGACCGGGCGCCCCGTCATTCACGTGCACCATGACTCCTCTATGCCAAGTGGAACTTTCGTTCCGGGAACGCCTGGTAACCTGCCCAAACCTGAAGCGGCCCCCATAGAAGGGGAGTCGGTTCACCACAAGATGGTGAACAGCGGTTTTATTGGCACCAGACTTGAGCAGGATCTGCGAACTGCTTCCGTTGACACTCTTGCTGTCGTCGGTTTGACTACGCAGCACTGCGTATCGACTACGGCACGAATGGCCGGCAACTTAGGTTTTCGCGCGTATGTAGTCGCGGATGCTACGGCAACCTTCGATCAAACTGGTTTCGACGGCAGCAAGAGAAACGCTTCAGACGTTCACTGGAATGCGCTGAGTGATCTCCATGGCGAGTTCGCGACTGTTGTCGACACTCAAACATTACTTAGCTCTGTCACGGGTTTGCGCACGAAGCGCTAAGTCTGCAGAAATCCGTCCTAGTCCGCAGTAGCGTGCCTTAGCATGAAGCTGGTGCGGAACCCTCTACTTACGTGCCAACAGAGTAATCAGAGTCTCCAGGCCATTCTCGACACCGTGCAGACCTTTCTCTGGGTGCATGCGACCATTCGCTTCTAGAGCGATGAGACCGTGCATGGTGGCAAACAGCAAGCCCGCGAGCGTCGTTTGGGCTACGTCGGGGAGGGCGCGAGCGGTCTGGCACTCCTGGACAATTGTGATGAACTCCCCGAAAGCCATCAACGCAGTCGCCTCCAGTTCGCCTTTTTGTGCGGCGATGGCCGGGTCGTTGAAGAGCAGGCGATACCGCGCTGGATGATCGACACTGAATGCGACGACAACCTTCAGCGCCCGCGTCAACTTGGCAATAGGGGAAGACCTACTCTGACGAACGGTCGTAAAAGCCTTCGTCAGTG
>CALMON010000092.1:597-2544 GCA_937871785.1 uncultured Granulicella sp. | reverse complement strand
GCGAACGAATGCACAAAGTGACCCTGCGCCGGTTCGTGCATCACTACAGCCTCTCACTCAGTTGAGCGATCCATCGAAGAAGGGAAACCCTCCCTTGGTGCGCTGTTTCCGCCTCTGGCAGATAGTGCAAGCGAACGTGACCGCACGCAAACGGTTGATACTCGCATACCACTCTCTTCCGGTTGTTTATGAATTGACCCAAGCTGCCTTGAATGGTCTCGATCGGGCTGGAGGCCTCTTTCTACTTGCGCAGGATTATTTTTCAGGCCATAGCTTGGCTCTCGTGCCGTGTGGCATCTTTGACATCCTTCGGGCTTACTCGAAAATGTCGAGGGTGGATAAACGGGTGGACCCTCGACTTTCACGAGTCGGCGGGAAACACCGCAAAGCCCACGTCGGCAATGATCTTTGGGGGTATAGCTCAGTTGGTAGAGCGTCTCGTTCGCAATGAGAAGGTCTGGGGTTCGAATCCCCATACCTCCACTGCCTTAATCACAAGGTACTTACAGAAGGTGGAGTAGCCCAGTAAGAATGAAGGTAAGAATAAGTCCGCGCTTATCCGCCGCTGACGTGACTTCGCTTTTTCGAGCCGGGTAGTGAGTTAGTCTCGGGCACCTGCGAAAGGAACCAGACCACATGAAAGGCAAGCGATACACGACCGAAGACAAGATCCGCATCCTCCGCGACGCCGACCGGGGCAAGAGCATTCTGGAAGTCTGCCGGGCACACAACATTTCCGAGGTGAGTTTTCATCGCTGGAAGCGTCAGTTTGGCCAGATGGATCTGAGCGAAGCACGCCGACTCAAGGAACTCGAACGCGAGAACAGCGAACTAAAGAAGATGCTCGCCGAGTCGCTGCTCAAGAACCGGGTCTTGGAAGCCGTCGCTGAAAAAAAATGGTAAGCCCGGCGCACCGTCGTCAAGCCGCCCACGCCGTGGTCGGGCGTGGGTTGTGTGCCGGGCGGATGGCGTGCCGCTTTTTGCTGCTGGCGCGTGCCACGTTCCTCTACCGTGGGCGGCCACCCTCGTCGCGGCAACAGCGGCTGGCCAAACGGTTGCGCGTCTTGAGCGAAGCGCACCCGCGCGATGGCTACCGGCGCATCGCCGCGCTTTTACGCCAGGAAGGATGGGCCATCGGCAAACGCCAGGTACAACGCCTGCGCCGCGCCGATGGCCTGCGCGTCCCACCGACCCGTCGAAGGCTCGTGCGCCGCGGTGTCTCCACCGGGCTACCCACCAAGGCCACCCGGCGTGGTCATGTCTGGACCTGGGACTTCGTGAGCGATGCCACCGTGCGTGGCGGAGCCCTCAAGATGTTGACCATCCTGGATGAACACACCCGCGAGTGCCACGTCCTGCGGCCGGATCGCGCGATGCGAGCCGCCGACGTGCTCGCCTGGCTGGAACGGGCCATCCAAGAACATGGCGCACCGGCGTTCCTGCGGAGCGACAACGGCCCGGAGTTCATCGCCAAGGAGGCGCCGCGTTGGTTGGCGGAACACAAAGTCAGGACGATCTACATCGAGCCGGGCCGTCCCTGGCAAAACGGGTTCGTGGAAAGCTTCCACGGGCGCTTCCGCGACGAGTGCCTCAACCAGGAAATGCTCTGGACGCTCACCGAAGCGCGCGTGGTCATCGAGGACTTTCGCGGCGAGTACAACGAGCGTCGGCCGCACGGCAAACTCGGTTACCAAAGCCCAGCGCGCTTCGCTGCCTTGCAACGCGGACTCACCCCAGCTTCCCTCACGGAAGCTGGACAAACCAACCCAACCCAACTACACACCAACCAGCCCCAGGACTAACTCTCCACCTGGCTCAGAAAAGTGGGTCCCGTCACGCCGGCAAGTCGTTCCGCACGCCGATTTCGCGCACCATGAAATCCTCGTGCACTTCACGGCGTTCAACCTCGAACGTGTAGGTGCCGAACGAGCCGTCTTCTTTCAGCCA
>CALMON010000092.1:0-526 GCA_937871785.1 uncultured Granulicella sp. | reverse complement strand
TTCTTCGAGAGCAACGTAGATCCGCTTGCCGTCGACGGTTGCCTCTTTGAGGGACAGGCCGTTGTTTGCAGCCGACCGTTCCGTGAGCATGTGTTTGATGAATCCGTCGCCATTCCAACTGCTGAAGCCAATGGTGACCTTGGTGATGCCGAGTTCGGCCAAACGACTGAAAAACCGTTCGCTCAGCAGTCGTAACTCCTCGTGACTTTTTACTATTTGCGCTGCGTGAAGAGTAGACTCCCATGTGTATGGGATCTTATCATCGGGTTCGACGGAGTTTGTGTCGTTGTCTGCTTCGGACATGTTGGTATGATGGTTGAACGTACGGTTTTGCTGGGTGCTGCATAAGCAGCAGGCGAAATTGATGTGCTCGTAGTTGCGTTAATCGGAGCACTGAAATGTTTGAGAGTCTCTCTTCGACATAGGAGTGCTAAGATGACCAATGCGACCTGATTTTTATTAGCTGATACCAAGGTCTCGCAAACGCGGCTTGTGAAAGAATTTACAACATTGCTCTGAAACGAAC
>CALMON010000091.1 GCA_937871785.1 uncultured Granulicella sp. | reverse complement strand
GAAGCCTCTCAAGAAAATCGATCGCGGGCACGACCCTCGCGTTCAGGAGATTGTATGAGCTATCGAGCCCCACGTTTTGCGTTTGGAGCGTTTCGTCCCTGCCTCGCCCTTTCCGTCTTCCTCCTGTTGTATGCAGGTCTGGTGCTTCCCTCTACCGCAGCGGCGCAGGCTGTTTCCAATGCGAAGATGCACGGTGTGATCACAGACGCAACAGGAGCCGTTGTACCCGGAGCGGTGGTCGTCGCGACGCAGGTAGAGTCGGGGCAGACGGCCACCGCGATCGCTTCGGGTGATGGCAGCTTTATTCTGCCGGTACTTCCCGTGGGCGCCTATACGGTCAAGGTGACGGCCCCCGGCTTCCAAACCTATAACCGCACTGGCATATTGCTGCAGGTGTCGAACGATCTGGAAGTCAATGCGCCGCTCCTGATCGGCTCGGCCGACACTGTGGTCAACGTCGAATCGAGCGGGACACAGGTACAGACCGAAGACAACTCCATCACGACCATCGTCGATCAGGCGCGTGCCGTGGAATTGCCCCTGAACGGCAGAAATGCAGCGACGCTTGTGCTGCTTTCCGGTGGCTCTGCGCAAACCCCGGCCAATGGCGACATTATCAGCAACAAGACGTATGGCGCGACCGGCGTCAATGCTATCGGCGGATCGGTCGCCATCTCGGTTTCCGGCGGCCAGCCAAATCAAATTAACTTTCTACTGGACGGTGGCGATAACAACGATCCCGCCTATAACACCAACCTGCCCTTTCCCTTTCCCGACGCGCTGCAGGAATTCTCCGTGCAAACCACCGGTCTAGCCGCACAATATGGAGTGCATCCCAGCGGAACCGTCAACATTGTCACCAAGTCCGGCACCAACGAGTTTCACGGTGGCGTTTTCGAATTTCTCCGCAACAATTACGCGAATGCCGCGAATCGGATTTCCGGCAAAGTGAGCAATCTAAAGCGCAATCAGTTTGGCGGTTATGTAGGCGGCCCTATTCTGACGCAGAAGCTGTTCTTCTTCGGTGGATATCAAGGAACGATTCAAAGAGTCACGCCCGCTACGCTCACCGCGGCCATACCTACTGCGGAAACGCTCGCCGGTAACTGGACGCCGTATTTCCAGGCTCTCAAAGCGGCTAGTAGCACAAACACCTGCCCTTTTACGTCTACGACAAAATTGACCGCAGCAGGGTTCGTCGCCAACGCCGCCACGTGTACCGCAACTATTTCGCCGTCACTGTATAGCCCCACCGCGTTGAACTTCAATAAGCTGCTGCCCACCGGCACCACCCAGGATGCGCTGGGTGACGTGCAGTATGCCGTGCCTCAGCCGCAGACGGAAAACCAGGAGATCGGCCGGCTCGATTACACAATTTCTCCTCGTCAAAACGTCTTCGCTCGGTACTTCATGGCGAACTACAACTCTAAATCGGAATACGGCGGCAATCTTCTGAATACCGTCTATGCGCAACTTATCGAACGCAGCAAGAACCTTACCCTGGGGCATAACTTCACCATCACTCAAAACTTGATCAATTCAATCCGCTTAGACGCGAACCGCCTGGCCATCAATCGCAACGCCCCACCGGACTTACCCAATCTCGCCAGCCTGGGCTCCGCTATCTACAATCCCGAACCGAACTACTTCAATCTGACGGTGAGCGGTGCCATCAAACTCGCCTGCACCAGCATTTGCGCGCCCCTGGTGCTCGATGCCAACCAGATTCAAATTGCGGACGACGTATCCTTTTCACACGGGAAGCACTTTCTTCAGTTTGGCTTCGACGGCATTTATGAGCCGTTCAATGGAAAAGGGTTCAACAATGAGAACGGCCTTTTCGCGATCAACGGATCGTACTCCGGGTTTGCCCTGGCCGACTTCCTTCTGGGCGCGGTGAGCAGCTTCAACCAGTCCAACGCTGCCGCTGCCATTCAACATTACGAGCAGAAGTACATCGCCCTGTATGCACAGGACACGTATCACCCCCTTCGCTCGCTTGTCGTCAATGTGGGGCTTCGCTGGGAGCCGTACCTTCCGGCAAAGAATCGCGACGGCGTATACGCCAGCTTTTCTCAAGCGAACTTCAATTCCGGAATCGTTTCAAGCGTCTTTGTCAACGCGCCGGCGGGCCTGATCTACAACGGCGACCCGGGGGTTGTCCCGGGCTTTGTCACGGCCAAGTATCTGGACTTTTCTCCGCGCTTTGGCGTAGCTTTCGATCCTACCGGCAGCGGCAAGCAAAGTATTCGCGCGTCCTACGATCTGGTGTTCGACACGCCGACAAACTTCGGCGCGGATCAGTTCTGGGCCCAGGATGCGCCGTACGGCAACACGACCTCGTACACCCCGAACAACACGCTCTACAAGCACACACTCGACAATCCCTTCCAGGGCGTTGTAGGTGGAAATCCTTTTCCGGCTCCGTTTCCCCCGACGGCTAACGTCGCTTTCCCGGCAGCGGGAATCACGGTTGCGGATGCGCTTGGACCGAACTTTCACAAGCCGTACATGAGTCAATGGAACCTCAGCTATCAGGCACAGGTCAGCGCCAAGTGGTTGCTAAGCGCCAGCTATCTCGGCACGCGAACGGTGCATTTGAACGGCCTGTTTGCGGTCAACTACGACAACTACTATCCCGGCGTTTCTACCGGGGTTGTGGGTTCGTGCGGAAGCCTGACGCCAGTCCCCGCAGCCGGAACGGCCTGCTCGACCACCGGCAACACAACTCAGCGCTACAAGCTATACCAGCAGACCGGAGGCACAGGCGCGGGCACACGGTACGGCGGCTTTGCGCAGGAAGACGACCACGTGCTGGCAAACTACAACGGTCTTATTCTTACGGCCAACCATCAATTGGCCAAGAATTTCACAGCACTGGCGAACTACACTTATTCAAAGTGCCTTTCCAACGCGAACTACGGTGGAGACCAAACGGTCGGCCCACAAAATCCGGCCGATCTGGCCAGCGAATATGGGCCTTGCAACTTCGATATCACGCATAACTTTACCGTTTCCGGCGTTCTTACCACGCCCAACCTGGGGAATCACCTTTTGAACAGTATTGTTGGTGGTTTTCAGGTAAGTCCTTTGTTTAGCTACCACACGGGTTTTCCATTCACGATCACCAGTGGCACGGATGCTTCGCTCACCGGGGTCAATCAGGACCGGCCAAACGTCGTCGTTGGAGTGCAACGGTACAACAAAAATCTTTATCCCGTAAAACCGTCGATCTATCCGCAATGGTTCAATACGGCCTCGTTTGCAAACCCGGCCCCCGGAACCTACGGAAACGAACGGCCCTACTCTTTGCGCGCCCCGGGCTTCGCCAATCTCGACGTTGCGATTGCAAAGTTTATTCCTATCCACGAGTCTGTGCGGCTCGAACTTCGTGGCGAGGCGTTCAATGCTCTCAATCACCCCAATTACGGCATCCCCGACAGCCTGATTTCCGACGCAAACGAAGGTCTCATTCTGGCCACGGCAAACGATGCGCGCGTGCTCCAGATCGCGGCCAAGATCGTCTTCTGACGTTGATCTCAAAGCACGAGGGCATAAAACACTGAACACTTAATACTGAAAACAGGAGAAGGATGGAATGGGACAATTGGACGGAAAGGTTGCCGTCATCACTGGTGCGGCATCGGGTATGGCGCTCAGGACTATTCTGGCGGGTTCTGGCGCGAAGCCTGGAAGACGGTACGCGCTTGCTATTTCTGAAGCAAGAGGATCGGTATCAGGGTCGTCGTGATCCGAAGACGACGTTGCACAGTTTGGCAAACACCAGAGTGACTGATATTGCCAAAAGTCGCACATGCAACCGTCGAAAACTCTCCATCGCCTCTAGCGAAGTGCATTGGACCTTTCTAGGTGTTAGGTCGTGAGCGACTTTCTACACTCACTACGGAAGAGCCTCCATTTTCAATCGTGATAGCTCTCGTCGCCGGCGCCTCTCCAAAAAGGCGTTTATATTCCCGACTATAGGGAGAACTGCTCTCGTATCCCACCTTATCCGCTGCTACAGCAACTCCTACACCTTCCGACAACATGAGGATTCGACCTTGGTGAAGCCGGAGGGCCATGATGGATTGCAATGGGGAGCTGTTCGTCACCTGCTTGAAATAGGGGTCCCGTCAGAAAACGAACAATAAAGCACGCTAAGACGGATTTGGAGAGCGAAGCGACCTGAACCTGCCCGGTGCTGGCCTCTTGCCCTTCCATCGGTAATCGCCGGTGAGGTTGATGTGTTCCCAACCGAGCGGGGAGAGGTACTTGAGCAGTACGGGATCGACGGGTTGGTCTGGCAGCGATGAAGCGCGGACCGCACGCTCTATGTAGACGGTGTTCCAGAGTGCGATTCTGGCGGTGACGAGGCTAAGGCCGCTTGCCCGATAGCGTTGCTGCTCAAAGCTGCGGTCCCTGATCTCACCGAGGCGGCAGAGGAGACAGCCCTGGCGACGGCGTTGCGAGCTTCGCCTTTGTCGAGGCCGGCGTGAACGCGGCGGCGGAGATCGACGCTCTGCAGCCAGAAGAAGATGAAGAGCGTTCGCTCGGTTCGTCCCAGCGCGGGCAGAGCCACGGCGAGGCCGTTCTGGCGCGGATAGCTGCCCAGCTTGCGAAGCATCAGCGAAGCCGTCACGGTGCCCCGTTTGATGGAAGCGGCGAGGCGAAGGATCTCGTTCCAGTGCGTGCGGATCGCTTTGAGGTCGATAGTGCCTCCGATCATGGGTGCAAGTGCACGATACTTGATCTTGCTGTTGGGCAGATACAGCCTGGTGTCGCTAAGATCTCGGATGCGCGGGGCGAAGCGGAAGCCGAGCAGATGCATGAGGGCGAAGACGTGGTCCGTAAAGCCTGCGGTGTCGGTGTAATGCTCCTCCATCCGCAGGTCGGATTCATGGTGCAGCAGCCCATCGAGGACGTAAGTGGAGTCACGGACGCCGACGTTGACGACCTTGGAGCTGAACGGAGCGTACTGGTCCGAGATGTGGGTGTAGAACAACTTGCCGGCTTCGGCGCCGTATTTGGGATTGATGTGCCCGGTGCTCTCGGCCTTACCTCCAGCTCTGAAGCGTTGTCCATCCGAGGACGAGGTGGTTCCGTCGCCCCAGTGCTCCGCGAAGGTTTGCCGGGACTGGGCATTGACGAGTTCGGCGAGGGCAGCGGAGTAGGTTTCTTCGCGGATATGCCAGGCCTGCAGCCACGACAGCTTTGCATAGCTTGCTCCGGGGCACGACTCGGCCATCTTGGTCAGCCCCATGTTGATTGCGTCAGCCAGGATCGCGGTCAGCAAAGGGACGCGGTCCTTTGCCGCGTCCCCGCTCTTCAGGTGCGTAAAGTGCGCTGTAAAGCCGGTCCAGGTATCAACCTCTAGGAGCAGGTCGGTGATCTTGATGTGTGGCAGCGATGCTGCTTTTTGATCGATCAACCGTTGCGCTTCCTGCGGCACTGAAGCATCAAGCGGCGTAATCTTCAGGCCGGAGTCGGTCAGGATCGCATCGGGCAGATCGTTCGTGGCGGCCAGCGAATCGACCAGATGAAGCTGCTCGTCCAGGACTTCAAGTCGACCCTTCAGATAGTGCTCGCAGTCCGAGTCAACGGCAAGGCGGAGGTCACCGGATTTTCTGAGTTCCGCGAACTTCTGAGCAGGCAGAAGGTATTCGTGGAAGTTCTTGAACTGCCGAGAGCCTTCAACCCAAATGTCACCCGACCGAAGGGCGTTCTTGAGCTCCGCCAGGGCGCATAGCTCGTAGTAGCGGCGGTGATGCCTGTATCGGTAAAGATCAGCCTGGCCCAGCGTTCGCGGATGAAGTCGAGGGAGCGTCCTCGGGCAGCTCGCGGATGCTGCCGGCGTTCATCTCGCGCAGCAGTTCGATAGCATCGAGAACCGGCTTCGCGGCGGGAGCGGCGTGCAGTCCAAGTATGTTCAGAAGTTCAGGTGCATAGCGGCGAACGGTGGCATAGCCTTCACCGACTCTATAAAGGAAGTCGAAGTCTTCCGGCTGTGCAAGCTTCTGTGCTTCCGCGATGCTTGCCGCGAACTCCTCCCACGACACGACGGTTTCGATAGCCGCGAGGGCATCAGAGCCGACCTGTTTAGCTTCGAGCAAAGCCTGCCCGACCTGCCCGTAAAGCCGGAGCTTGTCGTTGATGGCTTTGCCGTCAGACTGGAACTGCTCTTGATGCTTGTGCCTTGCAGCATTGAACAGCTTGCCGACGATCCGGTCGTGCAGTTCGATCACTTCGTCGGTGACCGTAGCCGTTCCTTCGACAGCCAGCGCAACCAGCGTCGCATGCCGGCGCTGTGGTTCAAACTTCATCAGATCGGCGGAAGTCATCTGGCCGCCTTCACGCGCGATCTTCAGGAGCCGGTTCTGGTGTATCTGACGTTCTATGCCCGCCGGCAGGTCGAGAGCACGCCACGTCCGGAGCCGCTCGATATGCTCGAGCATGTGTCTCGAGTTCGGCCTGAGCGGCGACTGCCGCAACCACCCAAGCAAAGTCATGTTGCTGTCCTGCCTGCGAACGAGCAGCCGGTCCAACCGTCCACGGTGAGCTTCCGTCAGCCCCTTGGTCAGCTGCTTATAGATACGGCGATTGGCCCGCGTGACCGCCTCCGCGCAGACGCGCTCGACCGCATTCAAAGCCGGCAGAAGGATGCGGCGTTCCCGAAGCATCTCCACCAGCCGCGTCGCCAGCACAATGCCCTTGTCCGTTTGCATGGCCGTCTCAATCAGTTCCTGAACTGCCAGCCGGTGGTGACCCGTCGTGAACGGGTCAAAGTCGAAGAGTGTTTGAAGTTCGACAAGATGTTCCCGCCTGGTCTGAGCCCGATCCCCGTACTCCGCCCAGCACTCAACCGGGATCTTCAATTGCTCCGCGACCAGATGAAGCAGTGGTGGGAACGGCAACTCGGCCACGCCGAGAACCATGCCAGGGAAGCGCAGATAGCAAAGCTGCACGGCGAAGCCCAGCTTGTTGGCAGCGCCACGCCGTTGCCGAATGATCGAAGGATCGGACTCGCTCAAGGTGTAACGCCGGATCAGCTCATCACGGCTATCGGGCAAGGCAAGCAAACTCTGCCGCTCGGCGGCGGAGAGAATCGAGCGACGGGGCATGATTGGTCCTCTTGAAAACGTAGGTTTACGAGAACAATGCCTCCGCAAGGAGCAAACCGCTCAAATGCTCGCATTCTTCATTCTCAGAAACAGTTCTCAAATGGTATTTGAGATCAACTCGCAAAGTTATAAGTTCTGAGAGCCACAAGGACCATCCCATGTTGATCGGCTATGCCTGCGTCTCGACCCACGACCAGAACCTCGAACTGCAAACCGAGGCCCTGACTAAAGCCGGCTGCGAAAAGATCTTCGAGGACAAGATCAGTGGCAGCCGGGCCGAACGCCCCGGCTTGGCCAAAGCACAAGAAGCACTGCGCGAAGGCGACACGCTGGTAGTCTGGAAACTGGATCGGCTCGGACGCAGCGTCAAGCACCTCGTCGACCTGGTCGGGGAACTTCACAAGCAGGGCGTACAGTTCAAGAGCCTCACGGATGCCATCGACACCGGAACAGCCTCAGGCCGTTTCTTCTTCCACGTCATGGCCAGCCTGGCCGAAATGGAGCGCGAACTCACCATTGAACGGACCCGCGCCGGCCTCGATGTCGCACGCCAGCTCGGAAGGAAAGGCGGTCGGAAACGGCAGATGACCGAAAGTAAAATCAAGTCAGCCAAAAAGCTGCTCGCCAGCGGTGTACCCCCACGCGACGTGGCCAGCAACCTCGGCGTCTCCGTCCCTACCCTCTACCGCTGGATCCCCGCCTCCAGCCAAGCTTAGCGTGCTTTATTGTCTGTTTTCTGACGGGACCCTGGTTTGTGAACGGTAGATTCGGGTGAACTGGTGCTTCACCGAAGCCTGTCGCAGGGTGTGGCCGAAGAGGTGGTGGCGTTAGAAGGAGTTGTTGTCGGTGAGGACGCGGCGGACGGTGAAGCCGAAGCGCGAAAACCAGCATCGGGCCATGTGGAAGAAGCGGGTGGCCGAGGCGTGGGTCTGGTCGGGCAGGATGGCGGCGTAGGCCAGGCGGGTTTGGTCGTCGATGACGATGTGCAGGTACTCGTAGCCGGCACCGCGGCTTTAGCGGGTGCGGTCGCCGTGGCCGCGATGGCCCGGCTTGACGATGCGGGCCAGGCGTTTGATGCGGAAGTGGATCATGCTGCCAGGGTGCCTGTGCTCGTAGCGCACCACCGGCGGCGGAGGGTCGAGCGCGCGCAGACGGTTCATTGCGGCCCGGCGCAGGATGCGGATTACGGTGGCACGGCTGAGTTGGAGCTAACACGCGATCCGCCAGCCGTTCCAGCGCAGACCGCGCAGGCCCAGGGCACTTCCAACCCGTTCTGGCGATGTTTGCCGATTGCAGAGTCGGGGACGTGAGCTGCGGTCCCCCAGACCGGCCGCCCCGCCCTGCCCGAAGCGGCGGGTCCACTTGGCCGCGGTCTTCGCGCTGACGTTGAAGCTGCCCGCGGCCAGCTCCAACGTCAGCCTCTCGTACAGAACCTTTCTGGAAAAAATCTCTACTGTACACAGTCAACGGGCACTCTGGTGGTAGTCCATTCGATCTCCTGAATCTGCTCGGTCCTTCGCAAACTCAGCTTTTCAGTTCTTGATCGGATGGACAACCTTCTGAAAGTTCAAAGCTAGCGGCTGCTACTGACATCGGGCACCCGTTGAATTGAGTTAATTAGAGGTGCGTCACCTGCGCTCTAAACTACCGCTTGTCGTCTTACAGACTTAATGCCTGTTAGCAGTCAAGAACGGTACACTAACATATTCAACAATCTCGAGTTGTCGAATCGTGCGGTCTCCAAATGGTAGAGCATCGTGATAAACGCCCCTTACTTCGGCATGTATAGATGACGAATGTAACCCTAGCAATTGATCCCGCACGGCAAGTTCAAAGCGCCGCGAAGCTTTATTGCTCCTATTAAGACGATAGGACAGCGCGAATCCCATATTACAAGAGGATCCGATAAGGGCCACGCCGTGGTCGCTTGCAAATACAAGACCCTCAACTGTGATCTCTTTGCCATCAAGACTGCTGCTTTGCTCTAACACTTCGCAAACAGATAGTGGAGGGGGCAGTTTTTTTAAACTTTGCGCAGGAACCGCGAGCGTGAAAATTACAATAACAAAAATCTTTTCCATGGTTTCTTTTCCCTGTTGATCACCATGTTGGTGTACATGGTAGATCGCTCCACACCATCTCTGATCCCTCGTTCCCGTAGCTTCTCAGCGTCAGGCCCCTTCGCCCACGACGGGTTCCAGACACCACTGGTATCAAAAGATTTTCCAGCTTTTGAAGTCCAAGATTGCGCAGTGTACGCTTCTCGCTCGCCCCCTCCAGCAACATGGGTACCCTCATGTACGACCTTTCCTGCAAGGTCAACAACTGGGTCTGTATGCGCACTTGTAATTCCGTGGTACCCATCACCTCCGTTTACCATGGCTATGGCGCTGTCATACTTCGTGAAGTCGACGGTTATGGTCCTACCTGAAGCTTTCATCGGCGCTCCTGTGACGGTGGGACCAAAGCCTACTGTAACTCCATTGCCATCCCCGGCCAAACCAACGGCGCCAAGAGCTTTTGATAGCGCTTTTGCTTTATCGGAGTTTGGATTCATTGTCTCTAAGAGTTCGTTAGCCTTCTTAACTGCGTTGTTGAATCGGGTTTGTTCGGCCGCACAACTGTTATCTCCCGAAGCGCATGCCCTAAAGTCATACATGCCTGTCGGATCTATTCGAGAAAGCGGATTGTTGCTCACGTAGCTATAGCGGTTCCAACTCTGCGGTTCCGAAGGTTTCCCGCTGTTTAATAAAGGGTCGGGCGACATGAACCTGCCCATGCTGGAAGCGTAGTACCTTGCTCCGAAGTAGTCGAGTCCTGATTCTGTGTCTCTTTCTTTGCCGGAAGAATGCGCGAGTAGTGGGAAATCTGCCACGTAGGTTATTTCATGAATGACATTGATCGCACAACGATTGAGCTGTCACCATCCCTTGAAACGTCTTTACAGTCGGGAAAGTCGTAGTGGCACCTGAAGTATCCGATCACTTCAACCTGAGCTGTCCTTCGTTCTCGGGTAGAAAAATTGTCGCCGGGGTGCGGCTCAGGGAATCGCTCCGCAATGGCCTTTTGCACGTGATCATCTGTTAGAAAGCCAAACTTCCTCTTATCTGGTTCATAAAGGGAGAACGTGATCATGATCTTTCCGGGGCACTCGAAAGTCAAATCATTCCGCTCAAAGCCGATGTTCAGCAATCCTCGAACCTGCACCATCGTCTTCGTATAACGCCCCGGATGATCCAGCACTTCACAGCCCGAAACACGTACGGGTCTGACGCGCGGTGCGGCGATTACTGGTTTTGCAAATCCAGTAATCGAGAAGATGAAGAGCACGAGACAGAGGTTTTTATTTCTTGTCATTGGCCATATCCTCTTTGTAATCCGCGATTCCAATCCTGATGGCAGCACCACGAGCGCCGTTGATCGCGCTCGAACTGTTGCCTGACATGGTCGGATCCCAGGAGATTATTCCTCTGACCTCGAAGTTTGAACCTGGGTTCATGTTTATTCCGAACAGGCCCTGCGCCGCATATCCCCCAACAATCGCCTGGCTTGTCGATTCTGCGTTGATCTCACTTCCGAGTCGTGCGGTGCCTGTTGGAGCCCCGTCCGTTACGTGTTGCCCTTCATGGCCAACCAGCACGCTCGTCCCTAAAGTATTGTTGTCCGCATGCTGTGAGAATGATGAACTAAAGTTCACTCCAATCGTAGCTTTATCAAGCATCTGTGTTGTTGCACCGGAACTTGTAGCCGCACCGTTAAAGCCCACGGAAACCGTCTTACCGCCAGCTGTGCCGGTATCACCAGCTCCACCATAGCTGCTAAGCACTTTTCCGATCTTGTCGTACTCTGCACTGCCTGCCTTGTAGCCCGCCTGCGCCTTTTTTAGATTGTCCAACTGTGTCTGAAACGCTTTGTCGTTTTTAGAATCGCATTTTGAGCTGTCAGCGCATACGTACATACCAGTTGGATCAGTGAACCGGAGAGGATTGTTCCTCGTATAGCTGTACATGTTCCATTGCTGAGGGTCAGTAAACTTCTGTTTCATGATTATCATAGGATCAGGACTCATGAAGCGTCCCATCGTAGACTCATAGTAGCGCTTTCCGAAGTAATCCAGCCCTGATTCTGAGTCTCTTTCTTTGCCGGTGAACTTGTAATGGGTTCCTGCTCCATCTTCGAGGTATCCAAGCGTGCTTCCGACATTCCCGCCGATGATCTCCTGGCCGAAGGGCGTGTAATCGCCTTTCCAGAGTGGCCAGCCGGCGCTTGAAAACTCGACGCTAGTCGAACCGATCTGGTCCCCGACATAAAAGGTTGTGCCTTCATCCGTTGAGATCGGGAGCGTGACCGTCGAGCCCGTCAGATTGGTCGAGGCGCAATTGTTCTGCGGGACCGCGGACAGGCCGTCGGCCGCGATGGGCATTCGGTACGACATGCCGCCGCGCACGTAAGTCAAATTCGCGTATTCGATCTCCCAATCACCGATAGGTGTCGAGTTCTGCATGTTCAGTCCGAGATATGTGAGCGTGTGGCCCGAAGCCTGCTGCCCGATCGCGAAGCTGCGATGTTGCCACTGACCGTCCGTAGTCTGCAACTCATGACTATATACACCCCGCGCATCCATCGGCGCCCAGTTCTGGCCTTCCAACTGCACAAAGAAGCCACCCATTGTGCCGCCACCGCTGCTGTTGACCGGCTCCAGCATGTCCACAAAAAGCATGTCGCCAGGTTGAATGGGGTTTAGCGCGCTCAGCACCGAATTTGCTGCAGAGTCCTCATTGACCGTCCCACAGGCCAGAGTGCCGGAAGTCCGCGTACCCTTCAGTTCAAACACGGGCTTCGCACTGTCCACTTTGGCGATTTTCATGCCGTTTGCATAAATATAGTCGGTGCAGGTACCGTCCTGGTTGTGTTCGGCAAGCGGCTGATCGTTCAGGGAAACGTAATCCGTCCACCCCGAAGGAGTTACCTTGCTGGTGCGCTGCCCGTCGAGGTAGCTGTATGAAACCGCTCCGCCATCCATCCCGCCGAGAAGGTCGTCACCGCGGTACGAGTAGCTGTGGAAAGGGTCTGCCACCATGTGTCCGGCCGCGTCGTACCGGAGGTCCGTCCCGTTCAGCAGCAGGCGATTGGTCGCTGAATCAATGGAATAGTTCAGGTCGCCGTTGATGTTGTCGTGACGAAGCATGTTGCCGAACGAATCGTAATTGTAGGTATGGCTATAGGCTCTGTCCTGCCGCCCGGCATAGGTGATGCGATTCAGGGAATCATACCCATAGTCCTGGGTCAGTGAAGGAGCCAGGTTGTCGACGATATGCTGGATGTTGCCGTTGTTAGCTGCTCCATAAACGAGCGTTTTGTTGAATACATTGTTGTTCGGTGCCGCTGAAGGAAGCAGGCTGGACGCAGACCCGATGGCGACGGGCTGCAAACGATTGTTCAACTCCACTCCAAAAGTCACCGAAGTACCCAGGGTCTCGTTGTGCATCGCCCCATTTGGCCAGTAGCTGGAAACATTGACGTAGTTCGTTCCCGAACCACCAGGGGTGGTGTCCTGCACGTTGTACAACCGCCCCGCGCCGTCGAAACTCTGCGCCACCTGCCGCCCGTCGGGGTAGGTGAGCGACGTCATGTTCCCCGCAAGGTCGTACCCTATCGACACCGGATTGGCGTTCGCCCAGCCGTCCGTCCGGCTTACACCTTGCTCGTGAATGAGCCTGCCCATAGCGTCATAGGCAAAATGCCTGTCGGAGTCCATGTAATTGGACATCCATACCAAGCGTCCAACACTATTGGGAGAGTTTGAAACTCCTGAATTTGGCGATTCGGCATCGTACTGAAACACATCGTAAACACCTGGCGCGGTCTTGAGTGTAAGCCGGTTCAAAGCGTCGTAGGTATAGCTCGTCTGGCTCCCATTCGCATCTGTCTTGGCTAAAAGATTGCCGTTTGCGTCATAACCGCCCGTGCAGACACTATTCAATCACGCACCGTAGCAGATCGTTCCGGTCTCAGGGTTAGTCGATCTCTTAAGGCGTGAAAGCGAGTCGTACTCAAAACTTCGTCCAACTGGCTGCTCGAAAGCATTACCGATCTGCAAAACATTCGTGATATCTCCAAAGCCATGATCTTTCCGCCAGCACTACCCGCCATTGCTGTGGCCCCGTGCCCGCAGCAGACGCAGAACTCCATCGTCATAGATCCCCTGCAGCCTGCCCTGCACCACCGCGGAGTCCCGCGCTTTCAAAATAGCCGCCTTACGATAACACGGCCAGCGCCCGCAATCTATCTGACGCAACCTGTTGACATTCCCCTGACACTGCATGGTCAGGGTGCTCGTTGCATTCAGACTGTCCAGTGTTACGTGGACATTCCCAACGGGGTCTGTAAGGCGCCTATTTCAGCGACGGTGCAGATCGTCCCCGTGCTCTCGCGGCGGGATGGTTCGCACTACATCACCTTCACTCCGCTCCTGACAGGCAGAATCGGCCTTGTTATCACGGCAGAGTTCTCCGATGGCGTCTTCTCTGAACAAACGACTTACCTCACCGTTGAGTACCCGATTGAAACTCCGCAGAGGCTGACGGTAAGCCTTACTGGCTCGTCTGGCCAAGTCACAGACAAGGTTCACCTGAACCTCAGGAAAACTGGAGAACTACCGCCACGCCTGGTGCCTGAGGTTGAATACGCCAACAACCCGGGCTCATTTTTCATCGAGTCTGAGAAGGTCCGTTTTACGCTGAAAACGGCAGGCACGGGCGAGGTCGTTCGCTTGGAACCGAGTACCGGCACGATCTCTCCGATCGCTCTCGGCCATGTTCTTGTCACTACGGAGTTTGCCGGAGCCACAACACACACCTGTGTTGTCGTCGTTGCTGGGCCCTCCGACGTCATCCGCAACATCAACTGCAATGATCTTCTGCAACCTTGAGCATCTGCAAGCCCAGCATGGCTTCAGGCGGCTTGTGTTTTTCCCATTCCCGACAAGTCGCAATATGGGAACTTTGCGAGCCGGGACGTCGCCGTTGCAACTGCTCGATTGCTCAATTGACGGAGCGGCGTTTATCAGGACCGATCCATGTCGTGCGCATCTGTAGTCCCGATGTAAATCCGCGCGTCTAATGCCAAATATGCCGACCATGCTTCGAAAACCTCGTCTGCTTCGCGTCATTTTGGCTGTCGTTCCAGCACTTGCCTTTGGCGTCGCCTGCGCTGCTCAGCAACCAGTCGACAAAGTGGTGAAATCAGCGGATGCGTTTCTCTCAACGCTGAGCGACGAGCAACGCGCAAAAGTCGTGTACAACTTCGACGACAGCACGCAACGTGCCCGATGGTCGAACTTTCCCACGGGGTTTGTGCCACGTGGCGGCATCAGCCTAAAGCAGATGAGTGCGAACCAGAAGGCAGCGGCTCTCAATCTCATGAAGACCGTGCTGAGTGCGCGCGGTTACGAGAAGGTTAGCGAGATTCGCATGGCGGACGACGACTTCAAGACGAACGGCTCAAAGCGTGGTGCGCGTGGTAGCGGTCCCCCTGCGGGCGGTGGCCCTCCTCCAGGAGGTGGACCCCCACCGTTCGGCGCAGACGGCCCACCGCGCAGTGGCGGTTCGGGAGGCGGTCCGCCGCGGTTCGACAGCGACAACATGTTCGGCGGCGATCTCTACTACATCTCGTTCCTTGGCAAACCTTCCACTACCTCGCCGTGGATGCTGCAGTTTGGCGGGCACCACCTTGCACTCAACATCACTATTATCGGC
>CALMON010000090.1:10428-14385 GCA_937871785.1 uncultured Granulicella sp. | reverse complement strand
GCTGCCTCAGGCACGGAACTGCGCTTCGGTAATGTGCGTCAGCACGCGCGCGTAGGTGCGGACTTCGGGCGTCGGCTTGACACCGTATTGGTCGGCCGGCATCAGGTCGGCGGACTTCAGAATGTTCGGCTTCACGGCGGCGTAGGCGCGCTGCACTTCAGCGGCGATGCTGGGTGGACCGGCGGGGGCTGCGGGCGCCTGCGCGGAGCAAGCGGCGGCGGAGCACAACGCGACGGCCAAAACGGCGGACAGGCAGGGCAGCGAGCAACGTGAGCGCATCGGAAGAAACCTCGGCTTCAGCTTACCCTATGCTGCCCGGAGCCGTCGGACCGGGGCGAATCTGGCTCTGCAGCAGACCGCGCACCATATCGGGGCTGTTGTCGCCGAGCGGTAAGATCAGCGGCTGCCCGGTGCCGGTGACGATGAACACCGACTTGCCTTCGATCCACTTGCCGTAGCTGGACCACGGCGCAAACGAGGTCACCCCGTTCACGAGCGTCGAACGGATGCCGGTAGGGTCGAGCGTGCGGGTTCCCGCCCCCGGAAGCGCGGCGGCCATGCCTTTTTCGACGCGGTCGCGCCAGCGTGTCCAGGCGATGCCGAAGCTAAACACCGCAAGCCCGAGCAGGATGGCGACGCTGGTCCAGTTGAGCTGCCGATGGCCGACGATCGCAACCACGATCACGCCGAGCGCAATGACGGCCAGCAGCGTGGCATACCAGCTTGCACCAAGAAACTTGAGCCAGAAGTTCGGTGGCCGCAACAGGCGGCTGGCTTCGCGGAGTTCGGCGGGGCTCGGTGTGGTGGAAAATTGCATGGCGCGGGTCTCCTGACGCGGATCTCTTGAGCGATAAGGAGAGTGTAGTGGTTGCGGGTAGTCTTCGGGGAGCACGGCGCATGTTCCAATAGAAGGCGAGAGTACGAAAAGGAATACGGAAAAGATCATGCCTTTGAACTGCGGAATTGTTGGGCTGCCCAATGTGGGCAAGAGCACTATTTTCAACGCGCTGACGGCGTCGGAAGCGCAGGCGGCGAACTACCCGTTTTGCACCATCGACCCTAATGTCGGGATCGTCCCCGTGCCGGACGAGCGCATGGACCGCATCGTGACCATGGTGAAGCCGAACTCGGTGGTGCCGACCACGATGGAGTTCGTCGATATCGCGGGCATCGTGGAAGGCGCGAGCAAGGGCGAAGGCCTGGGCAATCAGTTCCTGTCGCACATCCGCCAGACCGACGCGATTCTGCACGTCGTCCGCTGCTTCCACGATCCTGAGGTGATCCACGTGGCGGGCACGGTCAACCCGCTGCACGATATGGACGTGATCAACACAGAGTTGCTGCTGGCCGATCTGGATACCGTCGAAAAGCGCCGGACGAAGGCTGAAAAAGCAGCGAAGAGTGCGAGCGCGACCCCGGCGCAAAAGTCCGAAATGTCCGCCCTCACCAAGCTGCTGGAAGTGCTCGAAGCGGGCAAGCCGGCGCGCGTTGCAGACCTGGCGGACGACGAAAAGCTGGCGGCGCGCGACCTGTTTCTGATCACCATGAAGCCGCATTTGTACGTGGCGAACGTGGACGAAGCCGGTATCGAGGCGGGCAACGAGTACACCGCGATGGTCGAAAAGCGCGCGGCTGAAGAAAGCTCCGACGTGGTGCGCATCTGTGGCGCGATGGAAGCGGAGATTGTGCAGTTGGAGCCGGCCGAGCGCACCGAGTTTTTGGAGGCCGCCGGGCTCAAGGAGCCGGGGCTGAACCGGCTTATCCATTCGGCCTACAAGCTGCTGGGATTGATCACCTACTTCACCTCGGGCGTGCAGGAAGTCCGCGCGTGGACGATCAAGCGCGGCACCAAAGCGCCCGGAGCGGCCGGCGTCATCCACTCGGATTTCGAGCGCGGCTTTATCAAGGCCGACTGTTACGCCTGTGCCGACCTGTTTACCTATGGCAGCGAGGCGGCCGTGAAGGAAAAAGGCCTGCTGCGCTCGGAAGGCAAGGAGTACATCGTAAAAGATGGCGATATTTTGTTCTTCAAGTTCAACGTGTAACGAAGACCTGCGGGCTTTCGCGACGCGTGGCGTCCAATGAGAGCTAGTACGAAACGAGGGTTCCGTGACGGAAGCGTTCATCAATCGCATCGCGACAGCCGTGCCAGAGCACGACGTGCATCAGGCCTTTGTCGACTTTGCCGACGGCATGTTGGAAGACCCTCGCGTGAAACCGGTGTTTCAGCGCATGGCGCAGCGGTCCGGCATCGGGCATCGCTATTCCGTGCTTACGCCGGATCGCGCGAAGGCGACGACCGAGTTTACGATTAACGCGCATGAGTTTTACACGCGCGGCAGCTTTCCCGATACAGCCAAGCGCATGGATATCTTCGAGCGCTTCGCCCCGGCGCTGGTGCGCTGCGCGGTCGACAAGCTGAACCTGACTGAAGCCGAAAGGCGCGGCGTGACGCACGTCATCGTGACTTCCTGCACGGGCCTGTACGCGCCGGGGCTTGATTTTGAGATCGTCGAGCATCTGGGGCTCGACACAACAGTCGAGCGCACCATGATCGGCTTCATGGGCTGCTATGCGGCCATCAACGCGCTTAAAGCGGCACGGCACATCGTCCGGTCGGAGCCCGGTGCAAAGGTGATCGCGGTCAACCTCGAGTTGTGCACATTGCACCTGCAGGAAACGCAGGAGCTTGAACAGGTGTTGAGTTTCCTGGTCTTCGGCGACGGCTGCGCGGCGGCTCTGATCAGCGCGGAGCCGGTGGGCTTTGCGATGGACAGCTTTCGGTCGGTGATGATTCCCGGCACGCGCGATCTGATTACGTGGCGCATCCGCGGCGTCGGGTTCGACATGCTGCTTTCGGGCAAGGTGCCGGCGGAGATTGGCAAGGCCCTGGGCAGCGGCTCGGCGGAGGTGCTGGCGGAGCGATCAAAGGACGACATTACGCTTTGGGGCGTACATCCGGGCGGCAAATCGGTGCTCGACGCGGTGGAGCGCGGGCTAGGGCTCAGCGCGGACGCGCTCGGGGCATCGCGCGAGGTGCTGGACCGCTTCGGCAATATGTCGTCGGCGACGGTGATGTTTGTTCTGGCGCGGCTGTTGGGGAAAGCAACACCCGGCGAACTGGGCTGCGCGATGTCGTTCGGCCCGGGACTCACGGCGGAGACGATGCTGTTTCATGCTGCCTGACTTTACGGAGCGCGCAGCGCCCGCCGAGCTGCCGGAATGGATGGACGGGCCCTGCAGCTACGAGGAATTTCGCGATTGTCTCCTGGATATCGACGCGTCGAACCGCTGGTCGCTCGGTTTTCGGCCGACCCTGGCCTGGTTGAATGCGCTTCCCCGGCAAAAGGAGCCGTTACGCATTCTGGACGTCGGCTTCGGCAGCGGCTGGATGCTGCGGCGCATCGCACGCTGGGCGCGTCGCCGGCGGGTTGCCGTGGAGCTTTCCGGCATCGACCTGAACCCGTACGCCGCGCGCGCGGCTGAGGCATTCAATCAGACTCGATTGCCGATTCGTTTCCTGACCGGCAATGCCTTCGCGATGGATATGGGGCAGGAGGTCGACGTGATCCTGAGCTCGCTGATGGCGCACCATCTCGAAGCGCCGGAGCTGATCGCGTTTTTGCGCTGGATGGAAGCGACCGCGCGGCACGGATGGTTCGTGAACGATCTCTACCGCGGAGCCGCACCGTACTGCGCTTTTCAGACGCTGGCGCGGGTCGCGCGCTTTCACCGCTTCGTGCGCCATGACGGTCCGGTGTCGATCCGCCGGAGCTTTCGCGAAGGCGACTGGCGGTCTTTGTGCGCTGGCGCGGGCGTTGAAAATGCGACGATCCAGAGGTGGTTTCCCGGCCGGCTGTGCGTGGGGCGGGTGCGTTGAAGGCTGAGGTGGTGGTGATCGGCGGTGGTCTGGCCGGTGCGGCCGCGGCCACGCTGCTGGCGCGCGCGGGCCGGGAC
>CALMON010000090.1:9927-10418 GCA_937871785.1 uncultured Granulicella sp. | reverse complement strand
GGTCGCTGGCGGCTCTGGGGCTTAACCTGCGGGCGCTGGGTGCGCTCCCGATCCGCTCGGTCCGGCTTGGTGCGGGGCGCTCGGTCCCGCTGCCATTTCCGGCCATGTCGCTGACGCGCCGCTGCCTCGACGGCGCCCTGCTGTCGCTCGCCGAGCGCGCCGGGGTCCGCGTTCGGCGAGGTGTTGCGGTACGCGGTCTCGATGTGGACGGCTGCCGGTCCCGCGTGCAGATGGACGATGGCACCGAGGCCGAAGCGCAGGCCTGTTTTCTCGCCAGCGGCAAGCACGACCTGCGCGGGTGGACGCGGCCCGCCGGTCGGCAGAACGACCTCGTCGCTTTGAAGATGTACTTCCGCCTCGTGCCGGAGCAGGCTGCCGAGCTGGACGCGCACGTGGAGTTGATCGTGTATCGCGGCGGCTATGCGGGGCTGCAACCGGTAGAAGGCGGT
Organism: uncultured Granulicella sp.; assembly: GCA_937871785.1. Lineage (GTDB taxonomy): Bacteria > Acidobacteriota > Terriglobia > Terriglobales > Acidobacteriaceae > Granulicella. The sequence goes on along the minus strand of CALMON010000090.1, from coordinate 9,969 downwards.
GCCGCCAACCTGTGCTGCCTTGTGCGGCGCGACGCATTGCGG
>CALMON010000090.1:0-9917 GCA_937871785.1 uncultured Granulicella sp. | reverse complement strand
ACGTATTGCGGCAGACGGGCGGCGGTTGGGAAGGGTTGCTCGCGGCCATGCTGCGGCTGTCCTCCGGACTCCGCCGGCGGCTTGCGGGCGCGGAGCCGCTGCTCGCGAAGCCGCTGGCCGTGTCGGCGATTCCATATGGCCTCGTGCGCGAGCCGCTGGATGGCGTTTGGTGTCTCGGCGACCAGGCGGCGGTCATCCCCTCATTCACCGGCGATGGCATGTCGATCGCGTTGCACACCGCAGAGATGGCCGCGGCCATGTATCTTCGGGGCGATGCGCCGGCGACCTTTCAGCGGGAGCTCGCCGCGCAACTTCGCCGGCAGGTAGGCCTGGCGACCTCGGTGTCACGCGCGCTGGTGGCGGCCCCCGTCGCTCTACAAGTCGCTGCCCGACTATTTCCCGGCGCGCTCCGGGTGATCGCGCGACGGACCCGGGTGCAAGCATGATTTCTGCGGGTGGAGCCGAGGCATTATGGCTGCTTTGCGGTATCCTTTCGCACATGCCAAAGTCTGCTGCTGCCGTCGCCAGCACGGCGACCCTCGCTGTCCGCCCCGAACCGGCTTTCGACCCTGACGTTGACGCGTACATCGCAAAAGCCGCTCCGTTCGCGCAGCCCATCCTTACGCACGTCCGTGCGCTGGTTCACAGCGCCGTTCCGGGCGTCGTCGAAGAGATGAAGTGGTCGCGGCCGTTTTTTGTCTACAGCGGCATCATTTTGGGAAATGTAGCTGCGTTCAAGGCGCATTGCAGCGTCGGTCTGTGGGGGGAAGACGTCGCCGCGAAGCTGCGCGACGAAGGCTGGCTGGTGAAGCAGGCAATGGGCTCGCTGGGGCGCATCGCGGCGCTTGAGCAACTGCCTTCAGACGACGAGATGATTGCCTATTGGAAGCTGGGAGCCGAGGCGATCGACGCGGGCGACCGCACCGTGAGCTACCGGCGGCCACAGCGGGTGGCGAAGGCGGAAGTGCCGGTTCCTGAAGAACTGTCGGCCGCGCTGGGGGAGAATGCCGCGGCGAAAAAGGTGTTCGACGATTTCCCGCCAAGCTGCCGCCGCGAATACAACGAGTGGATCGCCGATGCGAAGCGGTCCGAAACACGGGCGAAACGCGTGGCGCAAACAATTGAATGGCTCGCCATGGGCAAGCGCCGCAACTGGAAGCATGAAAGCCGCTAAGCCGACCGCTGGCGCGGCGAACGCTACCCTGAACGAGGAGCCACTCGAGCCTGTGCTCGGCGCCGCTCCCGAGCGGATCGACGCGGTGGTGTTTGGCCGCAAGCTGATGCGCTGGTATGGCGAACACGCGCGCGTGCTGCCATGGCGCGGCATCAGCGACCCGTACGCCACCTGGCTGTCGGAAATTATGCTGCAACAAACGCGCGTCGCCACCGTGATCGAGCGCTACGTCGAGTTCCTGGCGCGCTTTCCGACCCTGGAGGCTCTGGCTTCGTCAAGCGAGGCCGACGTACTCGCGCTTTGGAGCGGGCTCGGCTATTACCGGCGGGCGCGCATGTTGCGCAGCGCGGCGCAGTTCGTAGTGCGGGAGCTCGGCGGCCGCTTTCCGGAAACTTCCACCGAGCTGCAAACGCTGCCCGGCATCGGCGACTACACCTCTGCGGCGATCGCCAGCATCGCGTTCGGTGAAAGCGTGGCGGTGGTCGACGGCAACGTCGAGCGTGTGCTGCTGCGCCTTGTGGGGCAACCGGAAGACAAGAGCACGGCGGGCCGCACGCGCATGACGCGGCTGGCGCAAACCCTGGTACCTCCCGCTCCGAAGCGCCGTGCCGCGCGGGCCGCCGATTCTCCGGCTAACCCCATGAACAACCCAGCCGGCGACCACAACCAGGCCATGATGGAGCTGGGCGCGACCATATGTTTGCCGCGCTCGCCGCTGTGCCTGCAATGCCCGGTCGTGGACCTGTGTCACACGCGCGGCGAACATGCCAAGGGCGTGCGGGAAAAACCCCGCGTCCGCCGCGTGGCGCACCTGCTGGCGCTGCGCACGCAAGGCGGCCGCATTGAAGTGCTGCTCGAACAGCGCGCTCCCGAAGCCAGCCTGATGGCCGGCATGTTCGAGCTGCCTCCGCTGCCGCTCGAAGCGATTACGGCCGCGGTGCCGATGCCAGTGCCGCTACTGCGTGTTCGGCACGCTATTACCAATACCAATTACCAGGTGGAGGTCTACGGCGACGACACCGGCCTGCGCAAAGACATTCCCGCCAGCGAGGACGACCTCCATTGGACGGGGGCCAGCCATCTGAAAATGATGCCGCTCACCGGGCTGGCGCGCAAGTGCCTGATCAAGATCGGCGTCCTCGAGCTCGATTGAGCTGCGGGCCGCGCGAACCGGCGGCGGCTTGCGGCGTATGGGCCACTTCACCCATCTAACCACCGGTGTTCAATAGCCAGCAATAAAGGAGAAACATTATGGATCGCAGCGCATCGGCAGTGTGGCACGGAGATTTGAAGAGCGGCAAGGGTGTGATCAGCACGCAGACTGGGACGCTCAAGGAAGCGCAATATAGCTTTAAGTCGCGCTTTGAAGAGGGTGTCGGCACAAACCCTGAGGAACTGATCGCGGCGGCTCATGCGGGCTGCTTTACGATGGCGTTTTCAAACGAGCTTGCAAGCGCAGGCCATGTGGCGGACTCGGTGTCGACGACGGCCGTGGTGACCATGGTGCCGGTCGACGGCAAGCCCACCGTGACGGAAATTCACTTGACATGCGAAGGCAAAGTTCCCGGCATCGACGCTGCGAAATTTGCGGAGATTGCGAACGGCGCGAAGCAGGGTTGCCCGATCTCGCGATTGCTTGCCGCGGCGAAGATCACACTCGACGCGAAGCTGAGTTCGTAGGCAAAACAGGCCACGGAAGCCAGCCAGTTCGTCGTAAAGCGTACGCTCTGCCGTTTGCGCGGAGCCTTATCGCTTTTCTCCATGCGGCGCGGCGGCGAGGGTGACAAGGCTCGGCGCAAGTACAAGGGCGCAGGAGCAGACGATCAAAAAGAAAGTGAGCATGGCGGCGGGGTCCTCAAACAAGAACAAAACAGCAGAAGGATGCTTCCTGAGAATGAAGGCGCTCCGGAACTCTGCCAATGGCGCAAATGTCTTTGGCAGAGTTACCGACGGGGTACAGGTCCCTACCTCTTTTGGGGGAGCTGACGACGTTCACAGAGGAAGCGAGTGCCACTCAAAACCCCGGCACCATCACGGTCGCCGGGGTTTCGGTTGCGGTTGTAGAGCATGCCGGGTTTAGTGGGGCTGCGTGCCCGGGTTGCTGTAAGAGAGTTGCGGCCAGGTGGGTATGCCGGTTCCGAGAAGTTGGTAGATACGTCCATTGTTCAGCGACGTGATCCAGACCGAACCCGTGCTGTCGACCTGTACGCGTTGCGGCTGGCTGAGGCTTGTAGCGTTGCAAGCCGTTGCTCCGGCAGCCGCGTAGCAGGGCTGGAAGGAATTAAACAGACTCAGGCTGGGGATGTACTGTGTGATGGCTTGCGTGGCCGCGCTGTTGTTGGTGACCCACACCCCGCCGGAGCCGTCCACCGCGTCATAGTTCGGTGTGAGCACGTTATCGTTGAGGGCGGCGGCTGCGGTCAGAGCTGTCACCGTTCCCGTTCCGGCAGGCGTGGGGGTTGCCTCATTCAGGGTTCCCGTGGTGCTTACCGTAGGTGTCCAGGCGTTCGCGGCAGAGTCGAGCGCGAGCCCCGCACCACCGGTCCCCGTCAGGGTGGTGTTGATCACCGGGGCCGCTGCCGTGCCATAGGCAGGCGCGGCAACTGTTCCGGCGTTCGGGAAGACACCTGTGGTGTTGGCCGTCGTGTTAAAGCCGGACACATACGCGTTCTGGTACGGATCGAACGCGATGGTCCGAATGGCGTTGGTGAAGACCGGCGGTGTTGTAAAGGCAGCGGCACTGTAGGTCGTGGCCTGCACAAACTCGAACAGATTCTGCGCCGTTACAGAAGCGATTCCGTACCAGATGTTGTTAGCGCGATCCACGGCAAGCCCGAAGGGAGCCGCTCCGGTGGTAAGGACCGAGGTACTCGCCGCGCCGCCCGTGTTGGTAAAGCCTTGAATGGCCGTGGTGTTATTCTGCGCCACCCAGATGTTGCTCAACGTATCCGTCGCGATACCACGAGGAGACGTATACACAGTGCTTTGAGGAGTCGTGAAGACCGACGTTCCATTTGCGGACATGCCGGACAGGTAGGAGTACGCTCCGGCCGTACCCGTTGCATTTTGCGAGCCGACATAGACGTTGTCGTTGGCGTCGAGGGCCAGCACATAGGGCGCGTTGAACGGCGTAGCTCCGCCGAGATTGGCAGTGCCGGTCGCCGTGGCGCTTGCCGGGCTGGTGGAAGTGGGAGGAGCTCCGAAAGTGACGGTAGGGGCTGCCGTGTAGCCGCTGCCGCCATTGGTGATGGCGACGGCAACGACGCCGAGGCCCTTTACTTTTTGCGCCGCAGTCGGCTGCGTTGTGCAGTTAGCCACGGTGAAGGTCGGCAGAGACGTGTATCCGTAGCCGCTGGCTGTGACAGTTCCGCCAGTCAGCACGCCTCCGGTGCCGATAGTCGCTGTAGCCGCCGCACCTGTTCCGCCGCCACCGGCTATGGTGACCGTTGTGGTGGTGCCGCCGGCTGTCGTAGGTGTACACACGCCACCGGTGACGTTGAAGAAGACAAGCCCGAGCGAGGCCGTTCCCGTGGCGGTCGTTCCCGCGGTCGGAGCGCTGAACGTCACCGTAGGTACCGCGGTGTAGGCGTCGCCAGAACCGAAGCCTGAAGTGTTGGTGTTGGTCAGCGTAACGGACGTAACAGCGCCTGACTGGCTGGCGATGGTCACACCGGTATAGCTGACGGCAAGCGAATAGTCAGTCGGTGCCGCGGTAAGTGTCGGGTTATAGAACTGGTTCTGGGCGGTCGCGAGCGCGAACAGGTTTCCCGTATTGTTGGTGCCGCCCGCGGAGATCAGAGTCGGATATTGCGCCGTGTTCATCAGTGCCTGAAGCGTGTTGGTGGGAGCGGTAGCACCAGCGGTCGGCGGTGTGGTGTACAGGAACAGGTTGCCGCAAGGGCTGCTGTCGCCGGAGGCTCCGCCATTTGAGTTCACGCAGGCCTGGATGGAGTTGGCGAGGCTGTTGATCAGCGCCGTAGGGACAGAGCTGTTGGTGTTCGACGGAGCCACCTGGTAGGCGTTGCCGGTAGCGGGACCGCCGTTGGTGATGGAATTGGCCAGGTTGAGGGCGTTCGCAAACGCGTGCGGCAAACCGGCAGCGGTGCAGGCGAGGGTGGCTCCCGACCCGGTGCAGGTGCCCGCGGCCGCGTTGTTGTTGGCAGGCGCGCCTACGTTGACGATGGTCCCATTCAAAGACATGAACGAGCGCAAGCTGTACGCGGCCGCTACCGTCGTGACTTCGTTGATGTAGATGTTCGTGGTGCTCGAAACCGTGTTGCAAGGGCCAAGCGCCGCCATAAAGAGGTAACTGGCGTTGTTGTTGCCACCCGCATAGTTCCCGGAGGTGTTTCCGCCTGAAACGGTAACGTACGCCTGCTGGGTAGCCGGACAGGTGGTGCCCGCGACCGGGGTGATGCTGAACTGGCCGAACTGGCCGGTGGTCGCCGTGCCGATGAGGTTCGCGGCGGCTCCATAGCCCCCGGAGGTCGTCGCATAGAGCTGGACGCTCGCGTTGCTGATCGGGATGGCGCCCCCGTGCGCGATGCCGCTGATGCCGGTCGCCGAAACGGAAGCGGTCGAGCCGGTTACGATCGTGCCGGCTCCGCAGCCGGCCATCGTGAGTGCAAGCAGCCCGGTGGCCGTCACACCCAACATCTGATTACGAATTTCTTTGCGAATTGCCATAATGACCTCGGGTGATGCTTTGAGAAACGAAAACAGAAACAGACGTACCGAAAGCGTAAGCACCTGCTACAGACCACGTTTGCGCGCGCCGCGTATACCCGGCACGCGGGACAGAAGAGCAGTTCCGTTGCGGAGAGTTTTGAGCCAAGGGGCCACTCTGCGTCAACGTTCTACTAAGACAACGCTTGTCTGAGCAAGTCTTTCGAAAGCATGAACCTTATAGAATATAGATAGGAGGCATGTCAACCAGTTTGGGGCAGGGGATCGCCCATACCGCCGTACAAATCTGGTCAAAGGTGGGCGCGTTACCTGCGGGTGCTCTTTTCGGCAATGTTTCTGCAACTTTGGCGTGATCGCAAGGCCGAAACCGCCGGGATAGCATAGCCCTACGCTTCAGCATGCACGAAGCCGCAAGTGCAAGTAGGATATCGCCATGCCTCCTAAGACCAGGGTGTACGTAGGGTTGACCGTACTGGCTGCTGTTGGCGCCATGTACTGGGGATCTCACTTCCCGAACCGCTCCTGGGCCTTGTTTCTCCTGTTCCTGACGGCCGTTCTGCTCAGTTCAGGGTTAAAGGTGCCCTTGCCGCGAGGCGACGGCGGCATGTCGCTCAATTTTCCCTTCGTCCTCCTAGCCGTGGTGCAGTTGTCGCCCGAGCAGGCGATGCTGCTGGCAGCGCTGTCGATCGCCGCGCAGTGCCGGCTGAAGGTCCGCAAAATCTTCACCCTGGTGCAAATTCTGTTCAACGTCGCGAGCACCATGGCGGCGACCGGAACGGCCTGTGCCATGTATCTGGCCTTGGTGAAGCACCGGCTGGCCGTGGTGCCGGCACTGGCCGCGGCGGCGGTCGGCTACTTTCTGGTGAGCACCGGCACTGTGGCGCTGGTGATCGCGTCGGCTTCCGGCGAAAAAGCTGTCTCCTTGTGGCGCAAGGAGTTCCCCTGGTACCTGCCGTTTTATTTTGTCGGCGCCGTTCTGGCGGCGATGACCGACTTGTTTACGGGCCGGTTCGGTTGGGCAACGTCGCTGCTGCTGATCCCCGTGGTGTATACCATTTATCGCGCCTACGACGTGCAGATGTCGCGGCTGAACGAGCGCGCGCAGCATCTGGAACAAACGCAGGCGCTCCACCACCGCACGATCGAAGGCCTCTCGATGGCGATCGAAGCCAAGGACCAGAACACGCACGAGCACCTATTTCGCGTGCGCCGGTACGTGGAAGAGGTGGGAACCCAACTGGGGCTTTCGGCGCTTGACATGCAGGCGCTGCACACAGCGTCGTTTCTGCACGATATCGGCAAGCTGGCGGTTCCCGAGCACATCATCAACAAGCCCGGCAAGCTGACGCCGGAAGAGTTTGAAAAGATGAAGATCCACCCCGTGGTCGGTGCGGACATTTTGGAGCGGGTGCGTTTTCCCTATCCGGTGGTGCCGATCGTGCGCTCGCATCACGAGTGGTGGAACGGCACTGGCTACCCGGATGGGCTGCGCGGCGAGGAAATTCCCATCGGCGCGCGTGTGCTTTCGGCAGTTGACTGCTTCGACGCGCTTGTGTCGGACCGTCCGTACCGCAAGGGCATGAGCGTCGGCGAAGCCCTGGATACGGTCAAGCGCATGTCGGGGGTGCAGTTCGACCCTAAGGTGGTGGCAGTCTTGGACCGGCTGTACGCACGGCTGGGCGATGAAGAAGTCGTGGAAGACCGCACGTTCACGCCGCTGCGGACGGACATTGAAGTGTGGCGCGGAGAAGCTCCTGCGGCGGGTTTCGAAGAAGGCCGTGTACCTGCCTTTGCGATGCATCCGCTGGGCAGTGAGGCCACGCTGCGCAAAGAGCGGAGCGACAATGCATCGCTTAACCTGATCGCGGCCGCCAGCCAGGAAGCGCAAACGCTGTTTGAAATGAGCCAGTCGCTGGGCGTGTCGTTGAGCCTGACCGAGACGATCTCGGTCATGGCGTCGCGGCTGCATCGGCTGATCCCGTTTGCGAGCTGTGCGCTGTACGTGAAGGCAGGCGACACGCTCGCGTTGCGCTATGTGGACGGGGAAAACGCCAAGGCGTTTTCTTCCGAGCCGGTACCCATGGGCGAAGGTATCTCCGGCTGGGTGGCGCAGAGCGGCAAACCGATTTTGAACGGGAACGCGAGTGTCGAAACCAGCTACAAGAGCAAGTTCGGCTGCAGTGGCGAGTTGCTGTCAGCGCTCTCTATCCCACTGTTGACGCTGGAAAAGGAGGTTTTCGGCGTGCTTACCCTGTACGCGATGACGGCCGACTCCTTTCAGCGCGACCACCTGCGCATCCTGCAGGCGATGAGCTCGAAGCTGTCGTTGAGTGTGCAGAACTCGCTCCACTATCGGCGCGCGGAAAACCATGCTGAAACGGACTTCCTGACGGGTCTTCCCAACGCGCGGCGGCTGTTTTTGCAGCTCGAAATGGAGCTGGAGCTTTGCCGTGAAACGCAGCATGGTATGGCGGTTGTGGTTTGCGACCTGAACCGCTTCAAGGATGTGAACGACCAGTGTGGGCACCTGGCCGGCAACCGGCTGCTCGGCCTGGTTGCGAAGAACTTCCGCGGCGCGTGCCAACCGGGCGATACGGTGGGCCGCATGGGCGGCGACGAGTTCGTGTTTCTGCTGCGCAACATGCAGGCTGACGGCATGGAAAACCGGTTGCGCGACATAGCGGCAACAGTGCGGACGGCCAGCCGCGAGGCTGAACTGGGCATCAGCGTTTCGGCCAGCCTGGGCGCGGCCATGTACCCGTCCGATGGAACGACGGCCGAGGAACTCCTGGCGCTCGCCGACAGGAGGATGTATCTGGACAAGCGCGCGGAAGGGGTGACGAAGCCCCGCGTTGCCGCTCTGCCGCTCGACGAACGGAAACCCGACGAACGGAAACCCGACGAGCGGAAGCTGGACGAGCGTAAGTCAGACGAGTGGAAGCCCGGCGAGCGGGGCGAGAACCGCGTCGCTCAACCGGAGGCAGAGCGTGTGTATCAATCCGCTCTGGCCCTGTAATCGCGGTCGTGCTGCGCGCGGCGGCCGCAGCCGCGCGGGTTCTGTCGCTTGTGCTTCTGGCTGCTCTTGCCACGACGTTGCTGATGCGCTGGGCGCCCGGCTATTTCTCCGATGCCCGTGAGAGGGACGCGCAATATGCCTCGGTCGGGCGGCGCGCCGTCGACACACAGCAGGCCCTGGACGGCGGCGTCCTCGCCACGGTAGGGCACCAGGCTCGCGGGTGGACGCGTGGGGATCTGGGCCGCTCCCGGCAATATAACGTCCCCGTGGGCGACCTCGTGCGCGAACGCTGGCGGCTTACGCTCCGCCTTATCGGCAAATCGATCCTTGTGGGCTGGCTGCTGGCGTTTCTGCTGGCGTTGAGCTTGAGCGCGCGCCGCACCGGGCGCGGTGAAGCCTGGATTGCCGCACCCTCCGCGCTGCTGCTCGCCGTGCCGGTGGGAGCGATGGCGACCTTCTGCCTGGTCGCCGACAAAGGCGGCCCCGTGCTTGTGCTCGCCACGCTGATCGCGGTGCGCGACTTTAAATTGATTTATCGGCTGATGCGCCGGACCTGGCAGGCACCGCACTTTCTATACGCGCGAGCGGCTGGGCTTTCGGTGGGCCGCATGGCGCGCACGCACCTGCTGCCGCAGCTTGGCCGCGAGCTGTTTGCGATCGCGATGACCTCCGTGGTCGTGGCGCTTAGCCTGGCGGTTCCGGTCGAGGTTATTTTCGATCTCCCCGGCCTGGGCCAACTGGCCTGGTCGGCGGCGTTGAACCGCGATCTGCCGGTGCTGCTCGCGGTGACGCTGCTGGTGGCCGCGTGCGTCGGCGTGGCGGGGGCGGTCGCCGCGTCCGGTAACGGCCCGGGCTCCTTCGCGGAGCCCGCATGAACGTGCCGAGCGGCTTGATCGGGCTTAGAGGGGGTAGGGATGTCAGGGAAGCGGCAGGTGCGGCGCATGGGCACTCAGGCCGACTTCGCCTTGGGGCCGGTCTCCTTTTGCTGCTGCTGGTGTTGGCTGCCGCGTCCCTCGCCGCTTCCAGCCGATGGACCTACAC
>CALMON010000089.1 GCA_937871785.1 uncultured Granulicella sp. | reverse complement strand
TGATTTGATTGGTTGCGGGGGTAGGATTTGAACCTACGACCTTTGGGTTATGAGCCCAACGAGCTACCGGGCTGCTCCACCCCGCACTTCCGATACTAGGGCGTATCTCGCTATTCGTCAAACAGGGACAAGACGGCACCGGAACTTTTCTGCGGAACTAGCGTCTCAACTACTGTGCAGGCGATCGGTGTGCAACTGCGTCCGCACGATAGCTGGAGGAATCTGACGATGAAGGTACAAGTGGGAGCGGTCGTGTTGGCGGGAACCCTGGCCATGGCGGCGGGAGCGCAGCAGGCACAAGAGGTTCCGGATGCGCAGGTGGAGTCGAATGTGCTGCGAGCGCTGGCCGGCGCACCAGAGCTATCGACGCAAAATATCAAAACCACAACCGTCTATGGCGTTGTGACGCTCAGCGGGTCCGCGAACGACGAGGTCTCGCGAACCAAGGCCGAGCAACTGGCGTCGCGGGCAGCGGGTGTGAAGAAGGTTGTTGATGAGTTGACGCTTGGAGCGCCCGATGCAGGAGCGCAGGCGAACTCACCCGATACCGCAGGAAACGGCGCGGATCACTCTGGCGCCCTGGTGCTTCAGTCGGATGGCACCTATGCTCCGGCAGGGCAGGCTCCGCAGCAGCAAGGGCAGCAAACGCCCGAGCAGCAGGCGAACTCGGCCTCACCGTACCCTGCTGACGCGAACGGTCAGGCGGGCGCGCCTCCTCCGTACCCCTATCCGCAGCAGCCCAATGGCGCGGGTTATCCGCCCCAGCAGGCGAATGGCGCGGCCTATCCACCCCAGCAGCAGCCGAACGGCGCGGGCTATCCGCAACGCCGACCCGTCTACAACAACGGCGCGGCCTACGCGCCAACCGCTCCGGTTCCGGGAGGGCAGTTACCCGGTGTGCAGGTGACTGTGCCCAGCGGTTCGCTGCTTCGCGTGCGCATCAACCAGGGATTGAGCACGAAGCGCACGCAGCCCGGTTCGACGTTCGATGGAACGGTGCTGAGCGACGTGACGGCCGACGGTGCGGTGGCGATTCCGCGTGGCGCGCAGGTGCAGGGCACCGTGATCGAGTCCAAGGATGCGGGCGTGCTGAAGGGCAGGGGAGAACTTGCCCTGCAGCTTACCGGGCTGACCATGGGCGGCCAACGGTACACCCTGGTTTCAGATACATGGCAGCGCGATGGCAAGGATAAGTCGCTGCGAACAATTAACTCGGCGATCGGCCTCGGCGCCCTTGGCGCGTTGATCGGCGCAGGTGCGGGCGGAGGAGAAGGAGCAGCGATTGGTGCTGGTGTGGGCGCGGCGGCGGGTGTGGGTTCATCGGCTGCTTCCGCCGGCGGTAAGGTAATCATTCCTCCGGAAGCCGTGCTGGCGTTCCACCTGGCTCAACCGGCGCAGGTGGCCACGGTCAGCGAGCAGGAAATGTCGCGGCTCTCGTACGCGGCGGGTCCTGGTCAGGCGCAGCCGGTAGCTCCGCGGCGCGCGTATTATGGCGCGCCTTACGGTCCGGGCCCGTATTACTACGGACGGTAGCGCGTTGTGCTTGGGGAATGGGCTGCCTGGGAGACTCGGCAGCCTGTTCGCTTTTGCAAACGTGACCGATCAGCATCTGCTTTCGGCAAGCCGCTGATTTATACTTCTGGGGAGCCCCTGCTGCGATCGTGGTGCGTTCGTTCGTACGGATGTCACGATTCCGCGCAAAAATCCCGGGCACGCGAACGCCATTGATGGCCACTGCGCGCGAAGTGAAGGTCGTTAGCCAAGCATGATCCGTATTCTGCAGCAAGATAACCGCATCACCAAAGCCGTTTTTGCAGTGATCATTGGCGCCGCCATCATCGCGATGGTCGTCACCCTGGTTCCGGGTATCTTTGATATCGGCTCGTCGGGCGACTCGAACGTGTATGCCACGGTGCGCACTCCCGGGCTGCTCGGAAGGTTCTCCGGCGACAGCAAAACGATCCGCATGGATGCGGTGAACCGCGTCGTGGCACAGCAAATGGAGCAGCAGCATCTGCCACCCATGTATTCCATGCTGTTTGTTCCGCGCGTGGAGCAGCAGATGGTGGCGCAGGCGGTGCTTGCCCGCGAAGCCGACAAACTCGGCCTGAGCGCGAGCGACGACGACGTACGGCGTGAGCTGCAGACCGGAACTTTGGGGCAATATATTTTTCCCAGTGGCAAGTTTATCGGCGACGACCAATATGTAAACTTCGTGCAAGCGGCGTTCAACATGTCGGTGGCCGATTTTGAAGGGGAAGTAAAGTCGGACATCGAACTGCAGCGGCTCGAGGCCCTGGAGACCGGTGGACTCACCGTTTCCGACGAGGCCGTTCGCAACGAGTACAAGCAGCAAGGGACGAAGATCAAATTCGATTACGCCGTCATCTCGGCCTCGGATCTCAAGAAGAACATCAATCCTTCCGACAGCGATCTGCAGGCCTTCTTCACGCAGAACGGACCGCGGTATGCGACGGCCGTTCCTGAAACCCGCAAAATCGAGTTCTTCTCCTTTGACGCTTCAAGCCTCAAGGATCACCCGGCTATTACGGACGTCGACATCCAGTCCTACTACAATCAGCACCAGACGCAGTACAAAGTCGACGAACAGGTGCAAACGCGGCACATCCTGATCCCGGTGACACGCGGCGCCGACGCCAAGGCGGAAGCGGATGCTAAAGCCAAGGCACAGGAAGCTTTGAACCAGGTAAAGGCCGGCGGCAACTTCGCTGAGCTGGCGAAGAAGTATTCGGAAGACCCCGGCAGCAAAGAGAAAGGTGGCGAGCTGCCGATGATCCCCACGGCGCAGCTCGACCCGGCGTACGCGAAGGCGGCCATGGCTCTCAGCCCCGGACAAACATCGGACCTCGTTCGCTCGCAGTTTGGCTACCACATCATCCAGACGGAAAAGAAGGATGCGGCGCACATCAAGCCGCTGGCCGAGGTGCGGGACGAGATTGTGCCGCTGCTTACGCAGCAGAAATCCGGTGCCGCCCTGCAAAATTTCGCCGCGCAGCTTGCGGCCGAGGCGAAGTCGAACGGGATGCAGAAGACCGCAGACGCACACGGCATGCACCTGACTGCGACGGACTACGTCGGCCGGGACGGTAGCATCCCAGCCTTGGCGGACTCGACGGCGCTGTTGACGCAGGCGTTCGCGGTGGCCAAGGGCGCGGCTCCCGCCACGGCATCGACCGGAGAAGGTTTTGCCGTATTTCAGGTTGATGATATTCATGCCGCCCACGCTCCGGCGTTCGCCGACTACAAGATCACAATCCTGAACGACTATCGCGACCAGAAGGCGCCAGAACTGCTGAGCACGCAGCTCACCCGCCTCGCCGACCAAGCCAAAATTACCAATGACTTGAAGAAGGCAGCCGCCGGCATGAACATTCCGGTGAAGACCAGCGATCTGGTGGGCAAAGATGGACAGGTGCCGGATGTCGGTTCCATGAGCGGGCAAGCGGCCGTCGCGTTCACCCTGCCAAAGGGTGGTCTTTCCGGACCCATCAACACCGGTCCGAACGGCATCGTACTGCAGGTGCAAGACAAGCAGGAGCCCACCGCCGACGAGATCGCGAAGAACTTTACCGCCACCCGCGAGAAGCTTTTGAGCACGGAGCGCCAGGAATACTTCAACGCGTATGCGGAAAATCTTGTGGCACGCTACGAAAAAGCAGGCGCTGTCGTTCTGGGCCAGAAGGCACCAGCGGCTCCTTCTCCGTTTGGACCGGCGCGTAAGTAAGCCGCAACGTTACGCCTACTCGCTTTGGGGGACCTGATGGCCGCAGCCGCGCAAGAACGTATTTCGGGAGTGTTGCTTCACGTGACGTCGCTGCCGGCCAACGGCGGAGTCGGTGATTTCGGTCCGGCTGCCTACGAGTTTGTCGATTTTCTGGTCGCAGCTAAGCAGAAGATGTGGCAGGTGTTGCCGCTGAACCCGACGGGCTACGGAAGTTCGCCGTACTCGGCTTTGTCGGCGTTTGCGGGCAATCCTATCCTGATCAGCCTCGAGTTTCTGGCCCGCGACGGATGGATTGCGGTGGAACGGCTGTCGGCGTTGCCGGGCGCCGATGGCGCCGTCGATTACGGTGTAGCGTTTTCGAGCAAGCTGCCGCTGATCGAAGAAGCAGCCGCGAATTTCCTTGACCATGCTGAAGATGGCGCGCGGCAGAAGTTCCAGAAGTTCACGCAGGACAATATCTCCTGGCTCACCGACTACGCGATGTTCACGGTGCTGCGGCAGAAATTCGGCTTCGCGAGCTGGCACAGTTGGCCGGAAGAGTATTGTCTGCGGAAGTCCGACTCACTGACGCAGTTGATGAACGAGCATGGGCGCGAACTGGCCGTGCAGCAGGTGATCCAATACTTCTTCACCGAGCAGTGGACCGCTCTGCGCGACTACTGCTGCCAGCGGCAGATCAAGATTCTTGGTGACGTGGCCATCTTCGTCAGCTACGACAGCGCCGATGTATGGACACACCCGGAAATCTTCGAGCTCGACGACAAGCGCGAGCCGCTTCGTGTTTCCGGTGTTCCACCCGATTATTTCTCGGCGACGGGGCAGCGCTGGGGCAATCCGCTGTATAAGTGGGCGTTGCTCGAAGAGCACGGTTTCGACTGGTGGGTCGCGCGCATTCGCCGCTCCCTGGCGCTGTACGACGCGGTGCGGCTTGATCACTTCCGCGGCTTCGAGGCGTACTGGTCGATCGCGGCGGACGAATAAACGGCTCTGAACGGACAGTGGATCAAGGCGCCGGGGCACGCTCTCTTCAATCGGCTGAAAGAAATTTTCGGAGAGTTGCCGTTCATCGCCGAGGACCTCGGGCTGATCACACCCGAGGTCGACGAGCTTCGCGAATATTTCGGGATGCCCGGTATGCGCATCCTGCAATTCGGCTTCGCGGACCGCGGCGGGCACACCTATCTGCCGCATCGCTTTGTACCCAACACGGTCGTGTACACCGGAACTCATGACAACAACACTACGCTCGGCTGGTGGCAGGAGGATGTCACTACCGTCGAGCGTGAGAATGTGCAAACCTATCTGCACCCCATCGACCACGACGGAGACATCGTGTGGGCGATGATCAAGGCGGCCGCCGGCTCCGTGGCGAACATCTGTATTTTCCCGTTGCAGGACGTGTTGCACCTGGGGGCCGAAGCCCGCATGAACACTCCCGGCGCCGGCACGGGTAACTGGGGCTGGAGATATGCCCCGGACGCCCTGCACCCCGATTTTGCAGCCAAACTTGCGGCTCTGATGGAAATGACTGACCGCGATGGATACCTGAAAGAGATCGAAGGTATCCACGCCGGACAGCCTATCAACCAGCAGCACATCGGCGTAGAAGAAGCCGGCATCCAGTAACAGAACGAAGAAGCAATACGAGGAGATCGACGTGCCACTTTCCGGAGAAGCTATTCGCACCATGAACTACGTTGACGATATCGCCGTAACACTGCGCCGCATCATGCTGACGTTGCCCACGCTCACGACCGAAGAGCGTGGTCGCGTGGCGGAATACATCAAGGCCAGCGACCCGAGCTATGAGTCCGTCCTGACCGCGATGTCGGCCAAGTAGTGGACCCGATACGCACCATAGCGGTCATCGGCGCGGGCACCGCAGGCAGGGCATTCGCTCTGCGCTGCGCTCGCGCCGGGTTTGCTGTCGTGCTTGAAGACGTGATGCCTGAAAAACTGCGGCGTGCGCAGGATGAATATGGCGAGCAGATGGGAAAGTTGTCCCCCGGAGGGTCCCTGAGCTTTTCCATGACTGTGGAAGAAGCCGTTCACGGCGCGGATATCGCAATCGACTTTGTGCCGGATGAGCTGGAATCGAAGCTGGAAATCTTCTCCATGCTCGACCGGATGGCTCCGCCGCGTACGGTACTCTGCACACCCACAGAGGCTCTCAGCATCACCGATCTTGCGTCCTGCACCTATCGCGCGGAGCGCTGCGTTGGCGTATCCACGTTGCTGGGTGAACGTGTCGACCTCATCCGCAGCCATTACCTGGCTGCGGACGTGGCGGATGCGGTCAAACACTTTATGGAAACACTCGGCTTTTCCGCGACCTTTGTCGACGATGCTGTCGCCCCGATGTTGATGAAGAACCTGGGCTCCAACGCGTAACGTCGCTGTTCGCAGGTCGGTAGCCGAGCCGATCAGTCCCCAGCAGTGGCTTTGTAGGGCTTCTGCATCAAGGCGCGAGCCTCGTTCACCGCCCCCTGCGTGTTGTCGTTGGTTTGCACGGCGAGACGGTATTCGTTCACAGCCCGCTCGCGCTGACCGGTCACGTCGAAGATTTTGCCAAGATTGATGTGCGACCACACCTCGGTCCATCGTGGATCGCCATCGCCGCGCAACGCATCGCGAAACGTATTTGCCGCGGTCTGGTAGTTCTTTTGCAGCAGGAAGATTTCGCCCAAGCGGTAGTTTGCCAGCGAACTTGCCTTGTTGGCGTCGAGCGCCTTTTGGTACTCGGCAATGGCGGCGGTCAGATCGCCCTGCGCGACCTGCTGCTGTCCGCGAAGCACGGCGACTTTCACGGCAAGATCGGGAGTCGTCTTCAGCAGCCAGTTGTCCGGGTCGATAGTGATGCGGCGCGGTCGACCGAAGGTTTCCACAGTGAAGTTAGACTCGTCGCCCGACAGGTCTACGCGGCGGTCCTCCGTTTTACCCTGTGTTTCGATGCGCAGTTCGACAGGCATCTGAAACAGGTCGAGATCCTGCGTGACCGATCCCATTGTCCGGAAGCCCTTGTTGTTCCCAAGCCGCAGAACGGTGAACTTGTCGCCAAAACTGGGCGCGCCGGTACCGTTCACCCATTGCGAAAAGAACGAGGTGAGCTCCAGGTGCGACGTAGCTTCCGCGACGGCCTGCACGTTCGCGGACTTCACCGGCTTGTCCGTGTATTGTGTCAGCAGCGTGCGTAGAAACTTGTTGAAAGCGTCGTCGCCAAGCTCCCAGCGAAGCATATGGAAAACCATCGCGCCTTTTTCCGCTGTTTCCAACTGGAACTGCGGCGAGAATGGATCGAGGCGGCCGAGCGTCGAAAGCGGATCGGTGTCGTAGGCCAGGGCTCCAGCCGAAACGTCGACGATCGCGGCCTGAAAACCCGTTTTCCCGCCAGAGTCCTCAAGGTTCAGAAGCTCCGAGTAGCGCGCCAGACCGTTAGTGATCCAGGCATCGTTCAACGTCAGCGGAGAAACCTGGTTCCCCCACCACTGGTGAGAGATCGTATTGGCGAACAGGCGGGCATTGCCGCGGTCAGGACGGATCGCGACGACTTCCGGCGCCCATGCAGCGGAAACGGCGTCTCCGGGAAGTTCGACGACATCCAGCTTGCCGGACTCCGCCGGGCCGAAGGTGCTTGAAAAGAACTCAAACTCCTTGGCGGTCAGGTTGGCGAAATCGCTTGCCTTGGCCTTGTTGGCTTCCGTGGTGAAGACGCGAATGTTGGGGATTCCCGGAGGCGAGTACGGTGCCAGGAACTTGCCGGCGACAATGGTCCCGGGAAATCCGGAGCGCGGCCAGCTGAAGGTGTACTCGGTTTTGCCGCCGGCGGCGGGCGCCTGCGACTTGAAGCCGCTGCCAACGACACGCTCGTCGGAAGGCACGGTAATGTGCGTTTCGGCAGTAAAGCGGTCGGTAAATAGACCGGGCATGGAGACAGGGAACCATCGGCCGGCGTAGAGCAGAATGCTGATGGGGTCAGCCACGGCGGCGAGCTTGATGCCGTCGACAGGGGAGGTGTCGAGCGTGAGCGCGCCGGCATAAGTGAAGGTGTAGGTCGTCGAGGCGTTCTTTGCGACGGGCTGCGCGGGCGTCAGGCGAATGGTGGAGTCCGTCGCGCTGCGCTCGGAAACCACCGGCTTGCCCGCCGCGTCGGTGATTTTAGTCACTTGCAGACCGTTGTTGAGGCCGAAGGTCAGGGTTGGCAGATCGTCCAGCGCGGTGAAGGTGACGGCCACAGTAGCGGTCAGCTTGTTGCTCGCGGGGTCCAGGTCGGCGTGAATTACATAGCCGGTGACGTCGATCTGCGCGCGCGTCGGAATGGCAGCGTGAGCCGAAAGGGTCATAAAAGCGGCGGCGCAAAAAAGGCTGAGGCGCTTGAGCATAGGGAGTCCTGGGGCAGGGTTGCCGAAGTCGGTGGGCGTGGTTTGCCCTTCACTTTATTAGACGCAGGTTGTTGCGGTTCGGACTTACGCGCTGGCACCGGGGTGGAGTTCAGTTCTGAATTTCGAGCTTTGAGGCCTGAATTCCGAGCGCAAGGGCGCGCAGGACCGCGGTCGTCACCCGATCGATGGATGTCTCACCGGGTCGGGACTTGAGCGCCTGGCGCACGCCCGCCAGCCCTGACAGTTGGCGTGCGCGTTCCGGGCCATCTCTGAGGAGCGGTGTCAGGGCAGCCGCGACATTCTCTGCGGTAAAACGCTCCTGCAGCAGCTCCGGCACAAGCCGGTATTGCGCGATAAGGTTAACCATGGCGATAGGCGGGTCTGGGTCGCCCGGTTCGGTGCGGTGGAAGGTGCTCGGAAACTCCTCCGGGTAGCGGACGAGCTTGCGGGCGAGCGCGAAGGTGAGCGGCGACACGCGGTAAACCACCACGAACGGATTGCCGATAACCGCCGCCTGCACTGTGGCCGTGCCCGAAGCGACCGCCGAAGCAGAGGCGTGGAAAAGCGCTTCTCGAGCGTCCGCGACGAGAGTCAGGTGCGGGCGCAGGGAGGGTGCAGTTGGAGTTTCGGCTGCGGAGGCACCGTGCTCTGAGCCGCCAACGAGTCTCGGCAGGAGCTGCGGAGACGGAGCTTCCGCAAAGTAGCGGAGCGACTCACTTTCCAACTCGGCAATCAGCGCTTCGAGACGCGGGCGCGAGATGGTGGAGGCGACCGGCAGCAGGAATTCAAAGCGGGTCGTGTCCGTGGTGGGCAGCTCAAGCTCGAGCCCGTCGAAGGTGGTCGCGTCGGCCTGGGTGGCGATCAGGTCGGAAACGGCAAGCTCATGCAGCGCGGGCAGGTTAGCGCGGACTTCTTTCCAGCGCGAACCGGGAAGCAGCGCAATCCAAATCTTGGCGGGGTCAAGCCCGTACTGCGCGGCGTAGGCTTCGCGGGTGCAGGTCGGCAGCGGCATCTCCGCGAGCGGATGGCCGACAAACTCCGCATCGACGCCGCGATGGCGGTAGAACGTTTCTTCAAAAGGAAAGATGACCATCATGCGCGACACCCGCTGCTGCACCCAGCGCAGGCGCGAACGCTTCCACGCCCAGAGCTGCGGGCTCACGAACCAGATCACCGGCACGCCGGCAGCTTGGAGGTGTTTGGCGAGCCGGAAATTCACATCGGGAAAGTCGATGAGCACGGCAACGTCGGGTTGATGGCGGCGAATAGTCGCAACAAGCCGGCGGTAACTGGCGTAGATACGGGGAACGTGGCGCAGAATTTCAGTGATGCCCATGACGGCGACGTCTTCGGCACGGACGGTCTGGGTCTGGCCTGCGGCGCGCATCTCGTGTCCGCCGAGACCGGTGAAGGTGGCGTTTGGCAGGTGCCGCTTGAGGGCGGCGATGAGGCGCGCGCCATAGTGGTCGCCGGAGGCCTCGCCGGCAGAAAGAAAGATGCGCGGGTTGGGGTTGACGGCGATAGGTATAGTGTAGCGTTTGGACGCCAGGGCTTCGGGAAGGCGGGAGGCTGTGAATTCTGTGGCAGTGGCAGGCCTGAAGTATGGTGGGAGCGATGAAGGCAAAGACATTCAAGGCGGTGTTGGAACGGGGAGACAACGGGCTTGGCTGGACAGTCGCGCGCGTGCCGTTTGTGCCGGCGGAGGTGTGGCCGGAAATGGTGCGGCTACGGGTGAAAGGAAGCGTCAACGGGTTCGCTTTCAGGAACTCGCTGTTTCCGTACCGCGCGGGCGGCGGCCTGTACCTGCTGGTGAACCGGGCGATGCAGGAAGGCGGCGGCGTCCGCCTGGGGGCGATGACGGAGTTCGTTCTGGAGCCGGATACCGATCCGCGGCCGGCAGAGTTGCCGGAGGAGCTGGCGGCGCTGCTTGACGACGAGCCGGGGCTGCGCGGGTTTTACGACGAGCTGAGCGAGTCGATGCGGCGCGAGCTGGGCAAGTGGTGTTTGTCGCCGAAGAGCGAAGAATCGCGGCTGGCGAGAATGGGGCAGGCGGCGGAGCGGCTGCTCGGCGCGATGGAAGGTGAGCGCGAATTGCCGCCGGTGCTCGAAGCGGCCTTTCGCGCGCGACCGAAAGCGCGGGCCGGTTGGTCGACGATGACAGTCACGCAACGCCGGCAGGAGTTGATGGCCGTCTTCTATTACGTGAGCCCGGAAGCGCGGGCGAAGCGGGTGCGGAAGCTCGTGGAAGAGGCGGAGAAACGGGCAGGGTAAGACGGTTCAGGCCGAAAGACCGAGCTCCTGGTCTTTGTACTGGAGCTGGTACAGCTTGTAATACAGCCCGCGCTCTGCGAGAAGGTGCTGGTGATTGCCTTGCTCGCGGAGCTGGCCTTTGTGCATGACGAGGATGGTGTCTGCCTTTTGCACAGTGCTCAGCCGGTGGGCGATCAGGACGCTGGTGCGACCGGTGATCATGCGCTCGAGCGCGGCCGTGATGAGCTGCTCGGTTTCGGTGTCGACCGAGCTGGTAGCCTCGTCGAGGATCAAAATGCGTGGACGGTGAGCCAGCGCGCGGGCAAAGCTGATGAGCTGCTTCTGACCGGTGCTGAGGGTTGAGCCGCGTTCCAGCACAGGTTCGGCGAAGGCTCCGGGCAGCGTCTTGACGAAAGCGGCGACATTGACCTCTTCGGCCGCGGTTTCGATTTCCTGGTCCGTAATCGTGTCCGTGCCGAGCCGGATGTTTTCGGCGATTGTGCCGGAAAAGAGGAACGGGTCCTGCAGGACGACGCCGAAGCGGCGACGCAGGGTATTGAGGTCGAGCTCACGGACGTCCACGCCATCGATCAGGACTTCGCCGGCCTGGACGTCGTAGAAGCGCATCATAAGGGCGGTAATAGTTGTCTTGCCGGCGCCAGTATGGCCAACGATGGCGGCAGTTTCGTCCGGAGCGATGCGAAAGCTGACGCCCCGGAGAATCCATTCGACGTCGGCCAGGGCTGGATGGTCGGCGAGCGTAAGCGAAAAGCCCGGGGCTGAAGCCCATTCTTCGGCTGCGCTCCATTCAGTGGGCTGGAGCCCACTGCTTTTGCCGGCGCTTCGCGCCAGAACGGCGGCCTGTTCTTCGGTAAGCTGCTGGTAGGTAAACCAGACATTGCGGAACTCGATGGAGCCCGATCCATCGCCCGCCTTCGGCCTGGCGGGGCTGACAATCTCGGGAGCCGTGTCAAGGAGCTTGAAAACGCGTTCGGCGGCAGCCATGGCGGCCTGCAGGATGTTGTATTTGTCCGACAAGTCCTGAATCGGGCGGAAAAAGCGCTGCGCGTATTGAATAAACGCGATCAGGATGCCGACGCTGACCAGGTTCCCCATGACGCTGTGTCCGGCGATTGCGCTGCCGGGCTGCAGGTAGCTGTGGTGCGTCAGCCAGGTGAACGACGCCGAATGCAGAACGGCGCGGCCGCCCTGCCAGACGACCAAAGCGATCGCGATAGAGCTGAGCAGCTCGACCACCGGGTAGTAGAGCGAGTACGCAAAGATAGCGTCGGTCCAGGCCAGCTTGTTTTCGTGGTTGACGGCGCTGAAATCGTCGAAAGCACGTTTTTCACGGTTGAAGAGCTGCACGTCCGCCATGCCGGACACGTATTCCTGCGTGAAGCTGTTGATGCGGGCGGTGGCGGCGCGCTGGCGGCGGTAGCTGTCGCGCACATGGTCGCGGAAAAGCTTGGTCGCGTACAGAATGCCCGGAATGACCGCCAGCGTCAGCAGCGCAAGCGGCCACGACATCCAGAGCATGATGCCGATGATCCAGGCGAGGGTAAACACGTCCTCAAAGATGGCGAGCACGCCGGAGGTGAACATTTCGTTCAACGCGTCGACGTCCGAGGTGACGCGCGTCACCAATCTTCCTACTGGGTTCCGGTCGAAAAACGCAACATGCATCGTCTGGATGTGGCGGAAGATTTCCGAACGGAGGTCGAACATGATTTTCTGGCCGGTCCACTGCATCATGTAGGTTTGCAGAAACTCGAGCAGAAAGGTGAGGCTAAGGGCACCGAGGTAAATCGCGCCGATCTGCGAGATGCCGTGGACCGGGTCGGTCGAAAGATGACGGCCGAGCCACGCAGGATGGCCGGTCGGGGCAAAGTAGGTGTCGACGGCGGTCTTGACCAGAAAGGGACCGGCGACGTCCGAAGCCGATTTAAGGATGATGGCCACAGCGCTAAGGCCGGCCTGGAGTTTGTACGGCCGCAGGTAGGTAAGCA
>CALMON010000088.1 GCA_937871785.1 uncultured Granulicella sp. | reverse complement strand
TTCGTCAACGTCGTTTCCGCAGCCACCGTGCGGCAAACCATGAGCCAGATGCTGCACAAGCCCGACGACCCCGTCACCCCGGCGTTGGCTCACGACGTGTGCGAGCGCACGGGCAGTCAGGCTGTCATCGAGAGTCGCGTAGGAAAGGCCGGCGAGCACTTTTTGCTGACGGCGTTGGCAACAAGTTGCGTCGACGGCTCGACGCTGGCCAGCGTCAAGCAGGAAGCGCGCAGCCGCGATACGCTTCCCGCCGCATTGGACAAGCTGACCGCGGCCCTGCGGCAGCAGCTGGGCGAATCGCGGCGAACAATCGCGCGGTTCAGTGCACCACTGTTCGAGGCCAATACAGGGTCCATCGAGGCGCTGGAGGATTGGAGCCAGGCATCCACGCTGAGCCGCGCAGGCAAGCTGCCGGAAGCGATCGCTCTGGACAAGGCGGCGGTCGGGGCAGACCCGCGTTTTGCCCCCGCTTACCTCGATCTCGCGAACTTCAGCATCAGTTCCGGCGATAAAGCCAACGACCATTTCTATCTCCAGAAAGCCTATGAATTGCGCGAAGGCGCAACCGAGCCCACCCGGCTCTACATCACGGCCCGCTACAACGGCGCGGTCACAGGCGACCTCTTCGCCGGCCTGCAAAACTACAGCATGTGGATCGATCTGTACCCACGCAGCGCACCGGCGTGGATTGGGTTGTCGCAGGTGAATCGCGAGCTGGGCCGCCACCGCGAAGCAGCGGATGCGGCCGCACATGCGCTGGCACTCGCCCCCAGGACAGGCCAGATTTACTACCAGCTAGCCCTGGAGCAGGTGCACGCAAACCAGGTTGCGGAAGCGCGTACGACTTGCGAAACAGCACTTGCCCGCGGCTTCGATCTGGACCTCGTTCACAGCGTCCTGCTGAAGGTGGCCTACTTGCAAAACGATGCGGCTCTGGCGAAAGCACAGGCGGACTGGGCATCGGCGCATCCCGACGCTGCGTTCACAGCACTGGGCGAGGCAGAAGAAGCGCTGAGCGAAGGACGCATCTCCGCTGCAACACAATGGTTGCAGCAGGCAGGCGAGGCACAACGGCAGCACGGCCTCCTAAACGCCGCCATAGCTACCGACCAGGAGTACGCACGAGCGTATGCGGAATTGAACGATGTGGCGACCGCTCGCCGCATGGTTCATGAGGGCACAGTAGATAGCGACGGTGAGGACGGCGAAGTGCTGCTGTCGCTCGCCGCTGCCGGGGAAACTACGACAGCGGAGAACCTGCTTGTCGATGCACTCGCGAAGCACAAGGAATCCACGCGCTGGAACCGGGTAGATGCACCGGAGCTCAGGGCAATCATTCACCTGGCTGCAGGGCAACCGCAACAGGTACTAACGGCTCTCGAACCGGCGCTACCCTTTGACCGAGTGGACCTAGAAATTCAATGTCTGCGCGGTCAGGCCTACCTGGCCTTAGGCGACGGTCGGCACGCAGAAGCGGCCTACCGCGAGCTGCTGGCGCATAGGTACATCGATCCGCTTTCGCACCTCGTTCCACTTGCTTGGCTCGGCCTGGGCCGGGCTCTCGTGGTACAGCAACGACACTCCGAAGCAGCCGAAGCGTACCGGCAACTCCTGCTCCTTTGGCAGAAGGCAGACGGGAACTGGCCCTTGTTGCATCAGGCACAGGCTGAGGCCAACGCATTGGTCAAGTAACGAGAATGTTTGCGCCTCCTTCATCGAAGCGCCGGTAGAAGGTCCTCTCACCTAAACGTTTTGTGAGCCGCACATTTTGTGCGGTCCGAAAATGAAAATGCTATATTTCGGCATCATTATCGGACATGAGTGTATACCTCAAGAAATCTTCCCTGCGCTCGTGCGTGGCTTACAGCTACTCCGACTTGCCAGTAACCATGAGCGGCGTCACAGACAGTTCGAAGTAATAGTTAGTTTATGATGATAATTTTGCTACCATTTTCTACCGTAAATGGCTAGCCATTGGTCTGAGCTGCAAATCCGTCATAACCGTCCGTTTATGACAGGTTGTAAACGACGCACGAAGTGCCTCCTCCTATGCGGAGGACGCAGATCTGGATGGCTTGCCCAATAGCTGCCAACGGGAGCAACTCACTTCAGCAGACTCGTTTTGATTTTGCGCGCGCACCATACATCGCCAGCTTGAAGAGGCAGAAAGCGATGGCGGTCCCATCTCCTCTGTTCTACACCGTTGGAGAACAGCTGAGCCGGTTCGTCCCATGGCTCGTCGGTGAGATGAAACGTGCCCCAATGGATTCCAAGAACAGCTTGGGCACGAAGAATGGCTGCTATTTCCAAGGCATCATCCGGGTTTGCGTGCTGCGCCTGCATAAACCAACGGGGCGCATAGGCCCCGATAGGCAGCAGTGCGAGATCAATGTTTGGAAAGCGGATCGCGATCTCCGTGAAGATGCGTCCATCGCCAAGGCCTGTATCGCCCGCGCAATAGACCGTGGTTCCCGCCGCGCGCAGCACGAAACCGCCCCACAGAGCCATGCGCCTATCGAAGGCGCTGCGGGAGGACCAGTGGTATGCAGGCACAATCGTCGCCTCGAGTTCCGGCAGAAGCGTGTGCTCACTCCACCAATCGCCTGTTCTGACGCGACTTCCTGCGATGCGCTTCCGCAACAAGCGGTCGTTTCCCAGCGGTGTCAGCAACACGGGTCGATGCTGCTTGACGAGCTTTCGAAGTGTGCGCACATCCATGTGGTCGTAATGGTTGTGCGTCAACAGTATTGCGTCGATTGGCGGCAAATCTGCGAGGCTGACACCCGGTGCGTTATACCGTCGTGGACCCAACCAGCGAAAAGGGCTGGCTCTGTCCGACCAGACCGGATCAATCAGGATGTTGTACTGGTTCCATTGAAGCAGCACACTAGCATGACCGATGTGGATGACCGTCAAGTTTCTGGACCTTTGCTCGGGGCGCACACCGCTCGCCGCCGGCACTATCTTGGGCCAACGGCTGCGGTCACCCTGCCGATGCCACTTCCACAATTCGGCCAGTGTCTTGTCTGTGGACGGCGCACCGGGGACGTAGAAGCGCTTGCCGTCAAAGTGATCTGAAACTGGACCGGAGTAGTAGCGATTCCCCATGTAATCTCCCCATCGTTACGCCCGTTGTCGCGCAAGCCGGAACCGTAGCGAGCCTTTCCTATCTACTCGCCACAGTCCTGACGGACTCGATAGGCGTTTGCCTACTGTCTGGGTTCGCCCTGTGCTGCATTTGAGACTTCTTCCCACGCCTCCCAGATAGCGAGGCGCGACGCGTAGGTCTTGCG
>CALMON010000087.1:5085-5332 GCA_937871785.1 uncultured Granulicella sp. | reverse complement strand
CAAGAACCTCAGACCCAAGGACAAGCAGGTCCTGAACTGGGAACAGATGTGGCTCATCCTGGCCAACACCAGCCGGCGTGATCGGCTTCTGCTGATGCTGGACATGACCGTCGCCCTCCGGCCGAGTGAGCTCTTCGCACTCCGCTGGAAGTCTTTCGACAACCAGAACACGTTGTCGATCACCGAGACCGTCTACCGTGGAATCATCCGCCCCTTCGGAAAGACCAAGAAGAGTCTAGGCAAGATG
>CALMON010000087.1:0-5075 GCA_937871785.1 uncultured Granulicella sp. | reverse complement strand
GCTCCTCTGGAAAAGCGAATGCCCGGACTGGTCGCCCGACGCCTTCATCTTCCAGAATGCCGACGGAGGCGTGATGCGCGTCGACAACTACCGGGAGAGGGTGATGAGACCTCTCGCCCAGCGGCTCGGCATCCCGCGACTGAACTTCCAGATCCTGCGCCGAACCATGGCGACGCAGGCACAGAACATGGGATCAGTTAAGGACATCCAGGCGCACCTGCGGCACGCGAAGGCGGACACCACGGCCAACGAGTACATGCAGGAGCTACCCGAGAGCGTGCAGGAGATGGTCGGTTCCGTGTATCTCAGACTCGCAACCGGAGGGGAGCAAAAACGCGGTTTGGGCGATTTGCAACAAAATGCAACAAAGTCCACTGACCAACAAGCGCTAAGTTGTTGAAAGGATTGGTGGGCACAGCAGGATTCGAACCTACGACTTCCACCGTGTGAAGGTGGCACTCTACCGCTGAGTTATGCGCCCTACGTTATGGCTGGAGGTCCGGCGGGCCGATCGTTCCGCACCACATCCTTGATTTAGACTATCACTGCCGTTCGCGGAGGGCAACGAACGCCTTTCGCTCCAGGAGTTCAGCGGTTTGCCGGGGAAGCGCGTCTCCGTCGCAACCAAACTCCTCTGTGTGCGCTCTAAAGAAGCAGTAGACTCATCCCTCCGATGCCCAAGCCTCTTCTAAGTCGGCCGTCCGACCCGCATGGAAACGCCCCGGCCGGCGGCGCAGACGCTCCGGAGGAAATCGGCGGGCAAATCGACATGGACGCGCAACCTGCGGAAGAAGACCGGGTTTCAGACGATATGGGAACCTTTGCCGTCCATCCCGGAATCCTCGACCATAGCCCGGAAGCCGTGGGTTTCGATGCGAATCCCATTGTCATCGATAAGAATTTCAGCGGCATGGACGACGCCGCGATCATGCTGCAGTTGCGCGCCGGCAACATGGACGCCTTTGACGTGCTGCTCGGCAAATATCGCAAGCCCATCGTCCATTTCATGTTTCGCATGGTACGCAACCAGGCCGTGGCGGAAGAACTGGCGCAGGAAGTGTTTTTGCGCGTCTATCGATCGCGGGAAACATACCGCGCGGAAGCCCGGTTCAGCACCTGGTTGTACCGCATCGCCACGAACCTCGGCGTCAACCATGCTCGAGACACCAAGCAGGAGCGCACCGCGTCGACCGTGTACCTCGACGAACCGGACACGGAAACCGGCTCCAAGCCGGACGTCGCCGACCAAACGCCGAGCGCGGAAGCCGGGATGCTTCGCCGCGAACGCATGAATGCCATCCGGGAGCACGTTCTTGCGCTTCCCGAGCGGCAGAAAACGGCTGTGCTGATGCACAAGTACGAGGGCCTCGACTATAAGCAGATCGGCGATGTGCTGAAGCTGTCGGAGTCCGCCACCAAAAGCCTGCTGTTCCGCGCTTATCAGACATTGCGCGAAAAGCTGAAAGACTTTGTCTAACGCCCGTTGCAAAGCGTCCGTTCCACAATGTACCGCTGTATCGGCCCAAACTGTTATACCGAACCGACCCGAAAGGGGGGACCATGAAGAACCAAATACGCAGCTGTACAGATTGCCAGGCTCGTTTCGCCGATTTGCTGCTTGACTCCACGTCGCTTCCCGCGCCCGTGCAGGACTCCCTGCGCGCCCATATGAGCACCTGCACTGCTTGCGACAGCACCATGAAGGATCTGCAGGCTACCTTCGCCGCCATGGACGACTGGACTGTTCCCGAGCCGTCGCCGTTTTTCGATACGCGCCTCCACGCTCGTCTGCGGGAAGAACAGGCCCGACAGCCGGAAGGATTTCTCGAGCGAGTGCGGTCTTTCCTGCTGTTTAGCACGGGCCGGCAGTTGCGGCCGGCGGTTGCCGGTGCGCTTGCGCTGGTTCTGGTGGCGAGCGGTGGGTCGTTTGTGGGCATCCACGGCCTTCACCCGGAAGCAGCTCCGACCCACACCTCGGCTACGTTTGAGGATCTTCGCGTGCTCGACAATAATGCCCAGGCGCTGCAGCAGATGGACCAGCTTCTGGACGACTCTGGCGATGACGGCGACGCAACGCCGACGACCTAAGTGCTTCCGGGGCCGCTCTTCGTGGGCGGCTCCGGTATGATGTTGTTACTCCAGCAGCCTTCCCAAATTCATGACGCTTCGCCACCCAAACCGGCAGCTCACCTCTTCCGTAGCAGCGGTTGTGGTAGCCCTGTTGTGTGGCTTGGGAGCACCGGCGCAACAGCACCACGGCGCGGCGGGCCCTTCTCAGCAACGGCACGCATCCAGCTCGCCATCACGGCAGCAACCGTATCAGCAGCGGACGCCCTACCAGCCGCAGTCGCAGCCATACCCGTCGCAGCAGGGGCAAGGTGGGCAATATCCGCAGCAACGCTACGCGCCGCAGCAGGAGCAACGCTACGCGCCGCAGCAGGATCAACGCTCCTACACCGGTCAGCCGTATGGAGCTCCGCAGCAGCAGCACCCGCAGCAGCAGCAGGGCCCGCAGCAGCAGCAGGTCCCGCAGCAGCAGGATCAACGGTCAAATGGTGCGCAGTCGTACGCAGCTTCCCAGCCACAACAGCAGCAGCGACCGCCAGCGCAGGATCAGCGCCCTTATCCAGGTCAGCCGTACGCGGCATCCCCTCAGCAGCAGGGCAATGCCTCGTCGATGAATGGGATTCAACGGCATGAGAATTCCGGACAAAAGCCGCAGAATGGCGAGCATCTTTCCGGCTGGCTGGATCAGCACAGCAATCTTTCTCCGACGCAACAGCAGCGAGCTCTCGAACAGGAGCCGGGCTTTCATGACCTGCCAGCGTCGACGCAGCAACGGTACCGCGAGCGCCTGAATCAGCTGAACAGCATGTCTCCCGACCAGCGCAACCGTATTGTCGGACGGACGCAGGAAATGGAACGGCTTAGCCCGGATCAGCGCGGCCAGATCCGCAGCGCCATGGAGCCCCTGGCGGCGATGCAGCCGGATCGCAAGCGCCTCATTTCGAAGACTTTCCGCAGCCTGCGCACCCTTCCTCCTGCCCAGCGCCAAGCGTATATGAACTCATCCGAGTTCCGTTCGCAATTTTCCGATGGCGAGCGCAATACGCTGCAAGGATTGATGAACGTGGAGCCACTGATTCCCCGGTCGGAATAGGTTGTCGAGCTTCGTGTTCCTGGAGTGGGAGCCGCAAGCAGAGTCCGCCTGAAGCGGAGCAGTCTAGCTCTTGAAAAAGTTTTTCGCCAGAAAAAGCACGTTGGCAGGTCGCTCCGCGAGCCGCCGCATGAAGTACGGGTACCACTCCGTGCCGAACGGCACATACACCCGCACGCCGAAGCCTTCAGCCACCAGTTTGCGCTGCAGGTCGCGGCGAATCCCATACAGCATCTGGAACTCAAACGCCTTCTTGTCGATCCCGTGCGCCGCCGCGAACTGCCGCATCGTCTGGATAATCGTCTCGTCATGCGTGGCGATGCCGCAAAACACGCCGCTGGCGGCCATGCGCTCCATCAGCTTTACGTAATTCGCATCCACATCGGCTTTATTGGGAAACGCGAGATCCGCGGGCTCCTTATACGCGCCCTTGCACAAGCGAATGCGAATGCCCTGCCGGAGCAGTCGCTCAGCGTCCTTTTCCGTCCGGAACAGGTATGCCTGCAGCACCGTGCCGACGCGGCCGGGCCACCTGGCGTTGAGCCGCTCGGTCATCTGGAGCGTCGCCTCGGTGTACGGCGTACCTTCCATATCGATGCGCACAAATGTGTCGGCCTGCGCGGCGTGCTCCACCATTTCGCCGACGATGCGCTCCGCCAGCGCAGGCCCCGCGCCGTGCCCGCCGATGTCCATGCCCATCTGCGTCAGCTTGACGCTTACATTGGCACGCAGCTTGCGGGTGGCGATCTCATCCAGAATGCGATGGTACACGGCGGCGGACTCTTCGGCCTGCGACACCTGCGACACGCTTTCGCCCAGCGAGTCGAGCGACACCTCGATACCGGCAGCGTTCAGCTCTTCGGTCGCGGCAATCGCCTCGTCCACGCTCATGCCCGCGACAAAGCGCTTCGACACGCGCCGCCCCATGGGAGCGCGCTCCGAAAAGCCGCGCAACGCCTTATTGGCCGACAACGAGATGAACAGCGAACGCAGCAAACACACCTCTCAACGCGGGTAGAGGCCCCACAAACACTATCTTCTCACGTCCGCGCGACCGCAGCCGCGCGGGTCACCCGACGCGCCAGCGCCATCTGCGAGGCGACCAAAAGCAGCGCACCGAAATACATATAGGACTGCAACACATTCCATCCGCGCCGGTCGGCGAGCAGGTTCGCCATGGCGAGAAAGTTCGTGGTCAAAAAAAACGCGATCGCCAGCATCCACACGTGCGCCGCGGGCCGCCCTTCGCGCTTTCCGTACGCAAACCACGCCCAGACGAGGAGCCCCAGCACGATCCCGTAATGGTGCTCCCAAGCCATGGGTGAGGCGGCCACGGAGATCACGCCCATGGCCCCCAGGTCGCCGACCGAACCGCGCAGCCGGCCCCATGGAAACAGCAGTGTCGTCAGCACCAGAACGAGCGACGTCGCCACCGTTACCCGGTAGACCCAAGGGATGTACGGCGTGTAGACGTTGGGGGTGTAGCCCAGATTTTCGCCGTTGAAGATCATGCGGTTCAGCGTGCCGAACATCGACTGATTGCCGAAGTGCGTTTGCGCCTTATGGCTGAGGCTGGCGAGCACCGGGATGTAGTCCAGGTTGTTGCGCCAGCCGAACACCGCGACCGAGAGCAGCACGAGAACGCCGGCGCAGGTGAGAAACGCAACCGCCGCACCCCAGCGGCGGCGCACCGCCATCCAGATCAGCAGCAGCACGTATTGCGGTTTCACAAACGCGAGCATCGCCGCGACCACCCCCGCACTGCGCTCGCGGCCGGTCGCCCACAGTAGCAGAACCACCGCAAAGCCAAGCGACAGAAAGGTTTGCGCGTTGCGCAGAGCGTAGCCGTTGAGCAGCGGATAGCAGCCGAGGCAGCCCAGCGCGACGGCCAGGGCATCCGGCCAGAGCAGCCGCTGAC